>JADFZU010000007.1 GCA_015232365.1 Magnetococcales bacterium
AAGCCAGAAATGCAGTTTACGAAAAAAAAAGGTTGGAAGGCGTTCCCCTAACCATCAAACGAAGCTATATGTTGAAAAGTAAAGATAGGCAGACCCCGACGATCCGTATGGGTCCTCTGCTACGCTCCTTGGTCACATTCAACTATCTTAATTTTATGGATGCCAACTATAATATCAACCATATTTACGATATTATCTTTTGCAGAAACTGTCTCATCTACTTTGATCGGCCCACCTCAGAAGCTATTGTCAACAAACTCTGTCAAAACCTGCTGCCTGGGGGATACTTTTTTATAGGCCACTCTGAAACCCTGAACAGCCTTAACGTCCCATTGGTGCAGATAGCTCCGACTATTTATCAAAAACAGGTGTAATAAGAAGGAAGCTAAGAAGAGGCTTTTGCCTTTTTCATCATTACTGAGCCATCATTGGTATTGAAGATTATTTTACGGCTTAAATCTCCACCAACATTTACAGCAACAATTGGAACCTTTATCTGCTCCAAAATTTCATAGGCTACCTGGATATTACGCTCACCAACGTTAAGCATCCCATCACCGCTTTGCAAAACAGCTCCACCACCAAACACCTTGGCTTTAAGATTAGTCTGCTGGCAACCCATGGCAACCATGGCTTCAACAAGAGCGGTGATTGCTATGTTACCGTACTTAGGAGAAGGAATCCCCTCACCGTTCCAGAAAGGAAGCTTAAAATGGTTCATCCCCCCTTTGTGTAGATATTGATCCCATATACAAACAGCTATACATGACCCCAAAACTGTGGTGATGACAGATTCCCTATCCTTGACAAAAATCTCTCCAGGCAAGAGAAAATGTTTAATGGGAGCCTTTAAAGCGTTGTTTGAGACACTCATTTTTTAGAATATTTCAGAAGTTTCATTGTCATCAAACAGAAACTCACTACCGTCAACAGAGAAGGTATTGCTATCTGCATTGGATGGTAACGGTGGCAGAGTGATGGAAAAAGTAGAACCGCCTCCCTCTGGGCTTTCTGCTCGAATTGTACCACCCATCAGGTCAAGCAGGGCCTTAATTACTGCCAACCCCAACCCATGGCCCTTATAGAGCTTGCGTACTCCAGAATCTGATTGATAGAAGCGGTCAAAAAGCCGGCTAATACGGTTTGGATCAATACCGATACCGCTATCTTGCACCGATAGATTGAGAATATTGTCGACAACAGCAACCCTTATCGCAATCCGGCCACCAACATTATTGAAGCCAACAGCATTAGAGAGCAGATTAGAGATAATAAGGCTTAGTTTTTCCGGGTCGGTTTTGAAAGCACAACCACCTTCAACCTGCAGATCATATTTAAGCTGTTTCTCCTTTATAAGATGCTGGAATGACTCAACTGCGTCATTAATCAGAGCTTCCACATTCACAGATGCGACCTGCATATCTGCCTCACCAGACTCCAGTTCAGCAGTTATAAAAATATTCCGCAGTTGAAAATCCAGGGTAAAAGACTCCTGGTGGATCATGTCAGCAATTGTGTTGATTGTTTCCTGGGAATGCCTGCCACTGCGTAGCTGTTCGGAGAGACCAAGTATTGATGTTAGTGGATTGTTGATCTCGTTTTTAACCAGAGAGACAAAAGAGCTTTTAATCTGTTCAGATGCCCGCAGCTTTCGGTTCATATCTTCCAATTTCTTGGTAATTATCCGAACATCATATAGAGCTTTTTTTGTTGTATCAAAGCGTTTTTTCAGCTCTTTGATCAACTCGTCATCACTCAGTTCCTTCATAATTACTCCCTAGTTTCATGGCTACACCCTTTGATATTATGCAGACTTAACCTAAATTAAACACTCAACCTATACACTGAACAGTTATCTAATCGCAAGTTAGCCGGATCTTTAATGGATTTGCCAGCCTATATTTAAGATTTGACTCACAACCAAGTTTTCTTGTGGTGCCACTTATTGATAGTTTCAACCAAAAAACTCCTTTATGTGCCAATGGTTAAGAGAGAGTATCTATAATTTTATAAAGTTTCTGAACAAAGAGAGGCAGAGAAAAAATTCCCAGCAAATCAAACACTAAGAGGCCACTCCTTTTACTCGCTAAATATCCAGGGTTATTCTGTCTGTTCTATCTTGTCTGCATATGTTATCTATTGAGGTTGATTTAACCAGAACATTTTATAAAATATTCTGGTTAACCAATCGGAAATATTAGTGGATGGATGTAAATTCAATGAACAATCCTTTCCAGAAAAAAAGCCGGGATGATCAATTTTCAGATAGAGATCGTGACCGCCTGAACAGCTTCATTTATGCCAGATACGGCATCAAGATGCCCTCTGCCAACAAGAGCCTCATAACTGCTTGGCTGCAGAGCCGTAGCAACTCTCTAGGTATAGCACCAATAAAAGAGTATATTAACCTGATTCTAGACCCAGATTCCGGCTCTGACGAGTTGACCAATCTTATTGACGTTGTCACCATTACCGAGACCAGATTTTTTAGTGAACCGGCCCATTTTGAATATCTGGCCCGTGAGGTGTTGCCAGGACTGGTCCAGACCAAAGGGGCCGGTGTTCGTCGCCCTCTGATGCTCTGGAGCGCTGGCTGCTCATCAGGAGAAGAGCCTTACACCTTGACCATGGTTTTAAGTGAGTTTGCCGAACTTGTACCTGGAATCAACTTCAAGGCCAAAATTCTTGCAACAGACATATCCACCACAGCTTTAGCAAAAGCGACTCAAGCGGTGTATGATATGGAACAGGTGGAGAAGATTCCCCTGCCGGTCAAAAAAAAATACCTTTTAAAAAGCCGTGATGCCAACAGAAACCTGGTGCGAATTGTCCCCAATTTGCGGTCAATGGTCCGGTTTCGTCGTCTAAATCTAATGGACGATCAATTTGGACTAAGGGAGAGGTTGGATGTCATATTCTGCCGGGATGTAATTCTCTATTTCGACCACCACACCCAAGAGAAGTTGATTAAAAAATTTTGTCGGCACCTTAATCCAGGCGGCTTTCTATTTTTAGGCAACTCCGAGAGCTTAAACAACATCAGCACACCACTGGTTAAAATTGCCCCGACTATATACCGTATGCCGGAACAATAATTTTATTAAGCGGCTACAGAGTTGCCATTACTAGATATATGATATATTGGTATTTTCTAGATGACTTATACCTCATAGTTCGTGTATCCTGAAGTTTGAACCTAGATGCGGCAGTTGTTCGTACATTACTGGCACAACATATTGATTTATCTGACAAACAAGGTGATTTCGATTTTTCCTGATTCACCAGACAAGTCAATGTTGCACTATTAATGCCCGATCAACTGCCAAATCTGGGTTGAATTAAGTTACGCTATGTTGACGAGGATTGATGCTATGTTTAGTCTGAAAAATATTCGCATGCGGCCAAAACTGATGGGACTTTTCTTATTGGTTGGCCTGCTCCCTCTCGCTGTTGTTGGATGGTTCAGCAGCCAAGAGTCATCAAAAGCTTTGATGAATTTGAGCCTAAACCAACTTAAATCAATCCGCGTAATCAAAAAAACCCAGATTGAGAATTTTTTTGCAGAACGTCAAAGCGATATGGGGGTGCTTGTTGAAACCGTAAATGCCATGCGCAAAGAGATGATCAGCAAGCTACAAGGAATCCGGGATGCAAAAAAACTGCAAATTGAAACATATTATGCAGACCGCCTGTTACTAATGACAGATGTACAGAAAAATCTCAGGTTTATCAATCCTATAACCCCACTATCCCAAGCAATAGGTAAAGGTCTTGACAGTCCCACATACCAAACTGCCTACAACAGACACCTGCCCGGACTTAAAACCTTCAAGGAAAGCCACGGTTTCAATGACCTGTTTATAATCAATCCAAACGGCTTGGTGGTTTTCAGTATAAACAAAAAAGCCAGCCTTGGTGCCAATCTAATAAGCGGCTCTCTGCAAAACAGTGGGTTAGCTGAAGCCTTCAAAAAAGGTAAAACCGGAATCCACCTGACTGACACCAGCTATTACGAGCCACTCAAAGAGCCTGCTGCCTTTATAAGCACTCCACTCCTCAACAGTGACGGCAAGATAGCAGGTGTAGCGGCTTTTCAGGTCTCAACTGACCAGATCAATAAAATCATGAGTTCTCGCAGCGGTTTAGGTAACAGCGGTGAGGTCTATTTGGTTGGTCCTGACCATCTTATGCGTTCTGACTCCACTTTACACCCTGAACACCACACCATCGCCACCTCATTTTCCAGTGGCGAAAAAGGCAAAGTTGATACTGAAGCCACAAGACAAGCACTAGCTGGCAAAACCAACTCTGATGTAATAATCAACCACATGAATGCCTATGTTATCTCATCCTGGGCACCTTTAGAGATCAAAGGTTTGAACTGGGCCATAGTGGCCGAGGAAAATCTCTCCGAAGCCATCAGCCCGGTGGATGAACACGGCAACGAGTATTTTAAAAAATATCAGGAGAAGTACGGCTACTATGACCTATTCCTGATCACCCCAGATGGCTACATCTTTTACAGTGCAACAAAAGAGGCGGATTTAAGAACCAACATTGTTAATGGTAAATTTGCCTCATCCAACCTCGGTGAACTGACTCGCAACATACTTAAAAACAAGCAGTTTGCCATGGCCGATTTTTCCCCGTATGCACCTAGCAACAATGAACCGGCAGCCTTCATTGCCCAACCAATTCTTCACGGCACTGAAGTGGAGTTAGTCGTCGCCCTGCAACTCTCCTTAGATGCCATAAACAACATTATGATGCAGCGTGAAGGAATGGGTAAAACCGGGGAGACCTATCTGGTCGGCTCCGACAAACTTATGCGTTCCGACTCATTTCTGGACCCAACAGGCCGCACAGTTAAGGCCTCATTTGCCAACCCAGGCAGAGGCAGTGTAGATACCGTTGGAACCCAAGAGGCATTATCTGGAAAAGCAGGCCATAAGATTATTGAGGACTATAATGGTCATCAGGTTCTCTCAGCGTATGCCCCAATCAATGTCGGCGGTACGACTTGGGCTATTGTAGCTGAAATTGAGATGGAAGAGGTTAACGAGCCAATCCAAACTCTGGTATGGGCCATCCTGTTTGCCGGACTGGTTCTGGCAGCGATAGTTGCTGGCACTGCAATTATAACTGCACAGGCTATTGCAAAACCTCTTACCAAAGGGGTTGAATTTGCTAAACATGTTTCGGAGGGTGATCTCACAGCAGACATTGATATAAACCAGAACGACGAGCTAGGCCAGTTGGCTAATGCTCTGCGAAATATGGTTGAGAAGCTACGCAATGTTGTTGGAGAGGTGACGGTAGCCTCCGAACAAGTGGCTGTGGGCAGTCAGGAGCTTTCAGATTCAGCACAAAACATGTCCCAAGGTGCTACTGAACAGGCCGCATCTATTGAAGAGACATCCTCAGCAATGGAAGAGATGGCATCTGGTATTCAGCAAAATACTGATAATGCAATGACTACCAAAAAAATCGCCGCCACTGCATCTCAAGATGCTGAAGATAGCGGCATAGCGGTCAATAAAGCGGTTGCAGCCATGAAGGAAATTGCTGAAAAAATCTCAATAATCGAAGAGATCGCTCGCCAGACCAACCTGCTAGCACTAAATGCTGCCATTGAGGCGGCTCGTGCTGGAGAGCATGGCAGAGGCTTTGCCGTGGTTGCTGCAGAGGTCAGAAAACTTGCAGAGAGAAGCCAAACTGCTGCCGGTGAGATTGGCGGACTCTCTTCATCCAGCGTTGAGCTGGCAGAAAAAGCTGGTGCCATGCTGACAAAACTGGTTCCTGACATCCAAAAAACCGCCGATCTAGTACAGGAAATTTCTGCATCCAGCGAAGAACAGAGCCAGGGTGCCAGCCAGATAAATACTGCCATCCAGCAACTGGATCAGGTTATTCAACAAAATGCTGGTGCATCAGAAGAGATGGCAGCGACATCAGAAGAGCTATCAGCCCAGTCGGATATTCTGGCATCGGCAATCGGTTTTTTCAAAACTGACTCAACCCATGAACACAACAGAGTCAGCAAGAAAGAGGCTCCAAAACCGGTACAGCAATCCCATCAGATATACACAGATCATACCAACAGACAACCATTGCACAAGGCAATTCCTGACCGTACTTACGGTGCTGGAGCCAACCTTGATATGGGAGTTGATGGGGCATCTGATGATGATTTTGAAAAATTTTAACCTCTGTAGCGAGAAAGGTTGATGATAGATTTATCTACTGATGAATCAAACTCCACCACAACCTTGATACTGACTGGTGATGTGATGATTCAATCTGCCTCACAGTTGCGAGAGACCCTCCTTGAAGGGATAAGTGAGGCGACAACTCTGGTGATCAACTTAGAGCAGGTTGAAAGGATTGATTTATCAACTGTACAAATACTATGTGCCACCCACCGGGCTTTAATAAAGGCCGGCAAGAGCCTACTCATCGAAGGAGCCATACCGGAATCAGTCCAAGAGACTGTAGCGGATGCCGGTTATGGCGGCTGTATGGGTGATACAGACTCCACTGGATTATGGACCAAGGATAGAAATTGATGGCCAAAACAATTATGACTGTTGATGACTCTGCAAGTGTCAGACAGATGGTGAGCCTAACCTTGAAAGATGCAGGGTATGAGGTGGTTGAGGGGGTGGATGGTAAGGACGCCTTGAACAAGCTCAACTCCTATACTGTTGATATGGTGCTAACCGACCTAAACATGCCAAATATGGACGGGATTACCCTCATAGAGGAGCTACGCAAACTTGCCCAATACAAATTCACTCCCATTGTAATGTTGACAACAGAGTCACAAGGCAATCGCAAGATGGAGGGCAAGCAGGCCGGGGCAACCGGTTGGATTGTTAAACCGTTCAAGCCACATCAACTTTTAGGTGTCATTAAAAAAGTTCTAGGTTAAGGCACTCTCACCATGGCTATAAACATTGATACCAGCGCGTTTACTGAAGAGGCATATGAGCTTCTAGGTGAGCTTGAGGAGTCCTTGCTGGCGTTGGAAGAGAGTCCGACTGATGACGAGATAATAGGCCGGGTTTTCAGGGCGATGCACACAATTAAAGGCTCTGGAGCCATGTTTGGCTTTGATGAGGTCTCCAAATTCACCCATGAGGTGGAGACAGTTTTTGATCTGGCTCGCAACAAAACCATTCCTGTCACCAAAGTTCTCATTGACCTGACACTGGCAGCCAGGGACCATATCCGCTCCATGCTGGACTCTGCTGACAGTGGAGAGGTTGTTGATCAAATCAAAGCCCTGGAGATTATTGAAGGGCTACGAAAACTTGCATCTAATCAAGACGACTCAGAATATGATGAAGTTGCCAACCAAGAAGATGAGACTGCTCAGCAACTATCGGAAGAGGCCAGCGAACCCCAGCTATTTCGCATCCGTTTCAAACCACATCTTGAGATTTTCAGCAACGGAACCAACCCTCTGCTTCTTCTTGGCGAGCTAAAAGAGCTTGGCGAGGCTCGTATAATTGCCAACTATGATGATCTACCAGAGCTAGAAAACCTGGACCCGGAACAGTGCCACACATCATGGGAGATCTTCCTCACGACCAGCGAGGGAGAGAACGCAATTCGTGATGTCTTTATTTTTGTCGATGACGACTGCCACATTAGTATCCGCAACCTTGAAGATCAAAATGATATTGACTCCGAACCGCAAAAACTTGGGGATATTCTGGTCAAGTCTGGAGACATCTCCACCAACGTCTTGGAAAAAGCTATTAAACCACTTGGTCACCGCTTGGTAGATTCTGGTGATGTTACCCCTAGTATTATCAATGCAGCCTTAGAAGAGCAGAATGCAGTCAGGGAAAAGCGGGAACAGAAAAAAAAGAGCGAGCCAACATCAAGTATTCGGGTCACTGCGGAAAAATTGGACAACCTTGTCGATCTAGTTGGCGAGCTGGTCACGGTTCAAGCCCGACTCAACCAGATATCCAGCAGCCGTGAAAATAGTGACCTGCAACTTATCACTGAAGAGATAGAGCGTCTGACCGGTGAGTTGCGGGACAACACCATGAGCATCCGCATGTTGGCGATCGGCTCAACATTCAACAAATTTAAAAGGTTGGTTCGTGATCTATCAAAAGATCTTGGCAAACAAGTTGAGATGAGCACCGAAGGGGCAGAGACTGAACTGGACAAAAATGTAATTGATCAGTTGAACGACTCCCTGGTTCATATTATCCGCAACAGTATTGACCACGGCATTGAAAGCCCAGAGGAGCGGCTTGCCAAAGGTAAACCGGCAGAAGGTACAATCCATTTAGCTGCAATCCACTCTGGTGCCAGCGTACTGATCAGGGTTGATGATGACGGAGCAGGACTTGATCCGGACCTGCTCCGGCAGAAAGCCATTGCCAAAGGTTTTATCGCCAGCGACTCCGAACTAAGCGATAAAGAGGCCTATCAACTAATTCTTGGTGCAGGGTTCTCCATGGCAAAGAGCGTTACCAATGTATCTGGCCGTGGGGTTGGTATGGATGTTGTGCGACGCTCCATAGAGAATCTTCGTGGCAGTATCGATATCTCCAGCACCTTGGGCAAAGGAACCTCTTTCACCCTCAAGCTGCCATTAACCTTGGCTATTATTGAGGGTTTATTGATAAAAGTTGGTGAAGAAGTATATGTCATACCGTTAGCCAATGTTGAAGAGTGCGTTGAGCTATCAGCAGCAAGCATAAACAGCAGTCACTCCAATGATGTCATAAATGTTCGAGATGAAATTGTCCCCTATATTCGTCTGCGTGACCGTTTTGATGTTGAGGGTGAACGTCCAGCAATAGAGCAGATTATCATCTCTAACGTCAACGAAAACCGGGTAGGTTTTGTGGTTGATGATGTTATCGGCCAGCACCAGACAGTAATCAAAAGCCTTGGCAAAAATTTTGACCACTCATCAGAGTTCTCAGGGGCGACCATACTTGGTGATGGGTCTGTAGCTCTTATACTGGACCTCAGAGAGATGGTTCGCTATGTGGAATATGCTGAAATAAGAGGCACGCTTTGATGGAGAAAAAGATGGAGGATAGAGCCATGGCAACATCTGCCCAATATTTGACTTTCCTACTGGGTGAGGAGCTTTTTGCAGTAGATATCTTCAAAATTAGAGAAGTTCTAGAGTTTACCTCTGTCACCAAGGTTCCTCGAACACCGCCATTTATGCGTGGAGTTATAAACCTGCGTGGCAGTGTGGTTCCGGTTGTTGATATGCGGGCCAAATTTGAAATGTCAAAAACTGAGACAACGGTCAACACCTGCATTATTATCCTGGAGATTGCCATAGATGACGGCATAACAATCATGGGGGCACTGGCTGACTCGGTACAGGAGGTGCTGGAGTTGAATTTAGAGCATATTGAACCGCCACCAAAAATTGGTACCAACATCCATAGCGATTTTCTAATTGGTATCGGCAAAAATGATGGAAAGTTCATCATGATTCTTGATGTAGATAAAATATTCTCAGCAGATGAGCTCTCCAACATTCAAGACACTACTGCATAGTGCAGTTATTGGGCTGTTATGAGTAAAAACAATAAAATCCGTGTTTTGATTGTTGATGACTCAGCAGTTGTACGCCAGACCATGAAAAAAATTCTTGAGTCCGATCCATCAATCGAGGTGGTAGGTTATGCTCAAGACCCTTTTGTTGCAGCAGCCAAGATTAAAAACCTGGTCCCGGATGTTATTACCCTGGATGTTGAGATGCCCCGTATGGACGGCCTCACCTTCCTCAGAAAAATCATGTCCCAACACCCAATTCCGGTGGTTATGTGCTCATCATTGACCGCCAATGGTTCTGACACCGCCATTAAAGCCTTGGAGTATGGTGCTGTCGAAATTATTACCAAACCGGTAATGGGGGCTAAACAGTTTTTGGAAGAGTCTCGTATCCGTATTTGTGACTCGGTAAAAGCTGCAGCAATAGCCAAGATCAAAAAACTATCTGCCAAGCAGGCCGATGTCGCCACTAAAACAGGAAAAACTACACCAAGACTTAACGCTGACGCAGTTCTTGCCCCCCCATCAAATAAAAATAGTGCCATGGCTAAAACCACTGAAAAAGTGGTGTTGGTGGGAGCATCAACTGGAGGCACTGAAGCCCTGAGAATCTTCCTGAACGGTCTGCCAGCAGATGCACCAGGGGTTGTAGTTGTTCAACATATGCCTGAAGCCTACACCAAAGCCTTTGCAAACCGCCTGAATAATATTTGTAGTATTGAGGTAAAAGAGGCCGAAAATAATGATTCTGTCATCAGGGGGCGGGTTCTTATCGCCCCCGGCAGCAAACACACTCTGCTTAAACGGAGCGGAGCACGTTATTATGTTGAGGTAAAAGATGGCCCACTGGTTAGCAGGCACCGGCCATCAGTGGATGTCCTGTTTCGCTCTGCCGCTCGTTATGCCGGAAAAAACTCTATAGGGGTCATAATGACCGGTATGGGTGATGATGGTGCAAGGGGTATGAAGGAGATGAAAGATGCTGGTGCCACTAACATTGCACAGGATGAGAAGAGCTGTGTCGTCTTTGGCATGCCCAAAGAGGCAATTAAACATGGTGGTGTTGATATAATCAATCCTTTGGATAAACTGGCCTCGACAGTTATCAAATTGTCTAGCTAGCTTACAGACTCTACATCTTGGTGGCCACAAATTTTTTACGTTTTTCAAACACCTCCAGCATTTTCCAGTGTACAATTGGAATATCAAATAGATTCACCAAGTTTAAGCAGTAGAGATCAACATGCTGTTCACACTTAAACCGCCATGGGGAGGCAAGGCCGGTAAAATAGGTGTGCTCGCCAAAAAAGTCCCCGGCCTCCAGTGTCTCTAATAACTGGCCTTTGGCATTAAACATTTTAACCTTACCGGTAACTACCAGCCATACTCTTGGCTCAATACCTATGGTGATCTCCTCACCAGCAGCAGCGGAGAATTTTTCAATTGTTTTGGCAATTGTTCCCAGAGAGAGAAATGTGGTCTGCTCACCAAACAGCCAGGTCTGACGCAAAAACCAGGTTTTATCTTGAATCTCCGCCATATGTGCCTGAAGTTTGTTGCGCTCTAAAAACTCCAAAAATGTCGGGGTGGCAAAACGGAGAACACTACAGTGGGAGTAGGTACGGAAAACTCCTGTCAGCACCTTATCTTTACTAAAAACTCCGTCACTACCGATGAATGATCCGAAGGAGAGGTTGTTATGAACATCAGAGGCCGGATCCAGATAGGTAACTGTTCCGGTTAAAATCATATCTATGTGGCTCTTGTTATCCTCTTTGGAGCGATAGAGAATTGTTCCGGCATTGTATTCAATTATTGGACAGTCAATGAGTAGTTCGATCTGGTTGGCAGGAACCCCGTTAAAAAAGATCTGTAAAAAAGCTGCGGCACGTTGCCGAAGATAGTCCAAGTCTCCCGGGATCAATACATCCATAGCACCAAATGATGTTTCGGAGCCTATGGCCATCTCCTGGGATGATAGTTTATTTTCATAGTGGGAGAGAATCAGGCACTCAGATTGATCATCAATAAAGTCAGAGGCAACTCCGTGAATCATCCCGCCACCAACATCAAGTTTTTTCAGGTTGACCGGCAGTAGGTAATCTTTTTTTACTTTGTTCATAAACGCCGCGGAGAGGTCGTCCGGCCCCTCTCCAACCATCTTGTCCAGCACTGAAAACGAGCTAAGGTCCGACCAGTGGGCATAACTTTTATAACGATCCTGCTCTCTGGCCCTGAATATGAGGATGTTGGTATCTGTGGGATGGGGGGAGTAGATCGGCATAACCTCAAGACCCAGACAGTCATTCCAAGTATCGACAGTAAGGTCACATATTTCAAAAAACTGACCAAATTTCTCCTCTTCCATAGACATCAAAGCGGTAAATTTTTTCGCCACTGCAGAACGAACCTCTGGAGTAGCAAAATATTTCAGCCGGTGGTCTGAGTGGATCAAGACCGGAAGTCCGGCAAAATGGTCATCGTGACCGTGGGTATGAAAAACACCTTCAACCTCAGCAATGTTGATTCCCAATGCGGTCATGGCTTGAAGTATCTGGGGACCGGCATCAATAAGAAAGATCCGCCCCTGATAGATGATGATACTGCTCATGCTACGGCGGTTTACATCCCAACCATCCCCCTCACCAGTATGCAGAATCGAGAAAAAGTGCCTTTTAAAATGGTGACTACCCAACGGATATGGAGCTTCATACTGGACGTTACCGGGAAGATTCATATCAACTTCTGTGGATAGATCACGATAGAAAAATTTATACCGGTTTAAACCGACGTTACAGACAGTCACCCCATTGCGAATCTCCACCGGCTCCGCACCAACTTCCAGGGTATCAAGGAGATTTGTTGGAGACTTCAACTCGCCAAAAGCAAACTTCAATTTGACCTTCATCATATTTTCAGCAGTAGCTTCATCAACCCCACACGCCAAAATTTCCTCCAAGGAGACCAGACCATGTTTACCCCGGTAGATATACTCCATCTGTGCCTTAACCTGGGCTGACGAGCCAATAATCATCGGTTTGATCCCGGTATTGTTAGGGTGTCCAGGAATAATCATTCCCTGGCGAAAGAGCATCTGTAGCACTGGAAACTCTGATAGGTTGGCAAAATCACCATTCTGAACCAAAACTTCTGAGAGCAGTATGACATTAGGGCCGCTTTCGCAGGTGACTCCATTTTTTGTCACCGTATTGATAAACCCCTTACGCATAAGATGTTTAACCACCTCGCTTGGACATCCGCAAAGTATGTACAGCTCCGCTTCTGGAACCTGAATCCAGAAAACCCCAGGGGTAACCTCTGAGACCAGGAGGTTCTGCATCGCATCCCTCAAGGCATCTTCAGTCTTCTCTAGAGCAACGACCTTTTCCGATAGCTGTAAGGTCCGTTCCTGAACAATCTCCTCAAGATGGTCCCGCTGCTGCTTCAACTCCAACTGGGTCTGAACCCGACGGATGATTATATCTGGATTGAACGGCTTGGTAACATAATCTACAGCCCCAAGATCAAAGCCTTTTTTCTCGTCACTTGCCTCTTTTTTGGCAGTAACAAAAATTATCGGAATGTTCTGGGTACGCTCATCAGCTTTTATCTGCTTACAGACCTCATAACCGTCCATCTCCGGCATCATGATATCGAGAAGAATCAGGTCTGGAACCGGATCAGCCTCCAAAACTTTTAGAGCCTGTTTACCACTAAGGCAAATTCTCCGGTCGTAATCTGACAAGATTGCCACAAGGATATCAATGTTGGTCTTCTGATCATCTACAATGAGAATCCGTGGTTTTGACAGCATAGAGACCATCTACTGCTCCTTGGTTTGGAGAGAAATATTCAACACGTTGGCAATTTCATTGGCCTGATCGATAGCTTCGTCGAACTGATACTGCTCTAGCTTTGCCAACATTTTATTCATATTATAGACAGCTTTGCTAGTTATCAGCTCCTGAGAAAGCCCCTCCAACAGGGTATCTGTTTCAACACTGTTTTCCTGAAGTAGTTCAATTAATTGCTCGAGCAAAGCGGCAACCTTCTCTTTCTCAACATCTTCATCATCTTCGGCGGTCGCATCAGTTGTGACCAATTTTTTTACCGCAAGCTCCTCAGAAGGGGCCAAGACCTCCATCGCAGCAATGAGGCTACTGTGAGCGATAGAAAATGCAGCAAAAGCCTCATTGATCATTTTCTCGGCATGGTCTTTAATGGTTTTTTCCAACACTTCGGCTTTAAGGTGTAGAGTTTTTGCACCGATATTACTGGAGACCCCTTTGATGCCATGAACAAGGCTGGCTGCTGTTGCATAGTCGCCAGCAGACAGAGCATTGCTGACTTTCTCAACATCATTGGCATTATCCTCCCGGAAACGGATCAGCAGTTTTCTGTAGAGCCGCCGGTTGCCAACAACTCTCTCTAATCCATCCGCAATATCCAAACCGGCTATCTCCGGTAGCTCAGTAGTATCACTACACTCTATTGCCAGGGGTTTAGCCGGTTTGACATCTCCCAACCAATGTGCCAGAACACCATAAAGCCGCTCAGGACGAATCGGTTTGGTAAGATGTTCATCCATACCGGCTTGCAGACACTTTCTTTTGTCCTCAGCCATGGCGTGAGCGGTCATGGCGATAATCGGGGTGTTATTATGTTGTGGCTGCCTGCGAATATGTTTGGTTGCCTCCATGCCGTCCATCACCGGCATCTGCACATCCATCAATATGGCATCATAGGATTTCTCCGCCAACTTATCCAGAGCCTGCTGACCGTTATTAGCCAGCTCAACCAACAAACCAACGCGTTCCAAAAGCTCTTGTGCCACCTGCTGATTGATTGGGTTATCCTCTACCAGCAGAATGCTGGCACCGCTAATTTTCTCCGTGGTTTCCAACTCTTCAGCCAGAATTTTTGCATAGTTATCTCCACCAACCGGCCTTTCACCAGCGACATCCCGAATGGCGTTGATTAGATGGGAGCGGGTAATAGGCTTGCTCATAAAAGCAGAAACACCGCTATCAAGAGCCAACTGCCGGGTTGCATCATCGCCAAAGGCTGTCAGCATGATGATTTTTGGCTCAAGAACATCAGACCCGTCACCCTTGGATCTGGCTGCTTTTAATATCTCCTTACTAGCTGTTATGCCGTCAATGCCTGACATACGCCAATCCATAAGAATAAGGCCAAAAGGCTGTTTATTTGCACTATTACCCATCCACTCCGAAAGTGCCGCCTCCCCAGACTCTACACTGCTTGGAACCATGGCGAAGGACTCTACAAGATTTGTCAATATATCACGGGTGATCTTGTTATCATCAACAATAAGCACCCGACTACCTTTCATATGTTCTGGAACCTGATCCAACACCTCTTCTGCACCAGGACGAGACTCAAAAGGTACGTTGAAATAGAAAGTGCTCCCCTCTCCAGGAGTACTCTTGGCAGAAATTTCACCATGCATCAGATCCACAAGGCGTTTGCAGATGGTCAGCCCCAGCCCGGTTCCGCCATATTTACGGGTGGTGGAACCGTCAGCCTGGACAAAAGGGTCAAACAGCATTGGCAGGCGGTCAGGATCAATACCAATACCAGAATCCTTTACCGAAAAGAAGATCTCCAGGCGTCCTGGCTTGGTCTCTTTAGGTTCAGCATTGACTATAATGCTCCCCTGGTCGGTAAACTTGATTGCGTTGCGAATTAGATTTATCAGCACCTGCTCCAACCTTTGGGAGTCGCCGATTAGAGTCAGATTGAATGAGGCTGGGATAGAGAGTATCAGCTCAATATTTTTATCGGCGGTCTGGATACTAAACAGATCACTTAACCTGTCGAAAAGATCATTTATTTCAAAGGGAACCGGGTCCAATTCCAGTCGTCCAGCTTCAATTTTGGAGAAGTCCAGCACATCATCCAGCAGCCCCATCAAGGTGTGGGAGGCGTTCTTGACCTTCTCCTGATAGTCCCTGAGTTTTGGAGATAGATCCATCTTCAAAGCCAACTCGGTAAAACCAAGGATAGCATTCATTGGTGTTCGAATTTCATGGCTGGTATTGGCAATAAACTCGCTTTTGGCTCTGCCTGCCGACTCAGCTACCGCCAGAGTCTCCTCCAAAGATTTAAGCAACTGCTTCCGGTCGGTTATATCCTGAAGAAAAGCGGTAAACTGCATATTGCCCTTATGAGGAGTAGCAGTGAGGGATATCTCCAGGTCCACCATTTTACCATCCTCACGAACCCCGGGAAATTCAGTCCGCCGTTGCAGATGAGAGGCTGGGGCAGCACCTGTTTTATGGCGAAACATAGCCGCACCATACTGTCTCTTTAAATGTTCAGGAATTATAAAATCGGCAATATCCTTACCCATTATATCCTTTTTCAGATAGCCAAACAGATTTTCCGCAGCCGGGTTGTACTCCATCACAATCCCAGCTTTATCAACTGTGATAATAGCATCCAGGGCGTTATAGAGGATACTGCGATGGAGCCTTATCAGTTCGCTCTGCTCCCGGTATCTCTCGATTACCTCAACAGTTTGTGAGAGACGGCATGAGAGGGTCTCTTTTTGAAATGGTTTGGGAAGATAGTCGTTGGCACCAGCTTTGATAAACTGCACCTCAACCTCAGTATCACCTTGGGATGAGAGGCCAATTATAGCCACCTCATAACGGGAGTAGCGAGCACGGATCTTTCGGACCAACTCAAAACCATCCATTTCAGGCATCTGATAATCGGTAATTACCAGCAGAACCTCATTCTGGTCCATTATCTCCAACGCCTCTTGACCACTAGCGACGGAGAATACGGTAAAACCGTTGATTTCCAGAAAATGGCTTAATATAAAACGTGCACTCTTGGAGTCATCAACCACCAAGACATTGATCAGTTTGTTGCTATAAAAACGGTTGATAAAATAGATTACTGTTTCGATAACCCGGATGTTATCTTTGATAAAATAGTCTAAAATACCTTTGGCAAAAAGTTCATCACGTAAGGTGTTGCTATATTTTCCACTCAATACTATGGTGGGAATATCGTATTCCAAAAAAAGATCAACTATTTCGCCATTGGGTGCATCAGGAAGAACTAGATCAAGAATCGCCAGAGAGAATCTCTGCCTCTCGTTAGCCAGTAGATGTAAAGCGTCGCCATGGTTCTGAACCCAGACAACCTCCTGGGCCAAGCTATCTTCAATATTTTTCTTGAGTACGGTCCCAAAGCTTTTGGAGTCCTCAACAATAATGATTGAATCCACGACAACCAGGCCCCTCTTCCCCTTGTTGAAAACCTTTCTCCAAAGAAATAAGAGTAGCATATTTTCAAATATAATTAAACATCTAATAGCCCGCCAACTAATTATAAATGGGCAGTAATGGATTGATCAGACCACTATCAATAACAAAATAAAAATGATGTGGCGGCATACACTCCAAATTATCGGCACCGCTAGCCTGCCGGACTGGACTCCTGGCGTCGGCAAGGGTTACTTAAAAGTTTTTCTGGGAAGAGAGTTGCTACACAAAGTAAAACCGCTGGAGATGGTGGAAAAATTTGCAAAAGCCCTCTCAACATCATAAATTTGGGCCATCTCTCTTGCAGCAGCTATAATTTATAAAAGATTAGCCATACATTGAACTCTACAACTTACTGGACACTCTCTATATTTTATGGCTGTTATTTTGCCGTATTAGGGGTCTGGATACCTTATTGGCCTCTCTATATGGCCGACCTGGGCCACTCAGCAGAGGCAATAGGCCTGCTAACGGCTCTGGCTCTTGGGGTCAAAGTATTGGGGCCGCCAATCTGGGGAAGATTAGCCGACCATGGCTCCCGGCACCGGGTGATCATCTTAACCTCATTTGCAACCGCCATAATATCAGCCATATTTCTTTTTGGCACATCTCTGACTCTATTAATTTCTGTCTCGGTGATCTACAGTTTTTTTCACTCTGGACCTTTAGCACTTGTAGAAGCCACAACCCTGGAGACAGTTGTCAAATACAAAGGGGATTATGGGCGTATTCGTCATTGGGGTTCTTGGGGTTTTATAATATTTGCTATGGGCCTGGGAACGGTCACCGATTATTTTGGGCTGAAAGTTATCCCCGCAACATTGGTTGCTCTCTTGGCTATTGGATTTCTCATCTCCCTGTTTTTGCCAAAAGGTGATCCACGGCCAACCCAGGTTGAAGCCAGCGACCGGAGGCTATTTAACCGCCCTGAAATACGCTGGTTCTACCTGTCATCACTACTGATGCAACTCTCGCATGGAGCATATTACGGTTTTATGTCCATCCATCTGGAGAACAGTGGTTTTTCAAAAACAGCCATCGGCCTGCTCTGGTCCTTAGGGGTGCTCTCCGAGGTGGTCTTTATGCTACGCTCAACATCATTGATTGCCCGTTTTGGCCTCTCTGCAATTCTAACCGCCTCTCTGCTCTTGGCTACGATACGCTGGGGAATCTACTCTTTCACCCTCTTTTTGCCCCTACTGATTTTTGGTCAGATACTGCATGCTGCCACCTTTGGTGCTTTTCATGTTGCCTCGGTTAAACTGGTATTTAACATGGCCCCACATGCCAGCCGTGGAACGGCTCAAGCCTGGTACTCTGCCATATCCTTTGGGGTTGGCGGCGGAACTGGACTTTTAATATCCGGGTTTCTATTTGAAAGGATTGGAGCTGGACCTCTATTTGCTATAATGTCTGGATGTGCTGGCCTTGGAGCTATAGTCTCCATACATGCTGCAAAATACTTCCCAAAATCTGGCCCCATAAGGAGGCAACATGGTTGAGGCTGTACCCAATTCAATGCATTGTCCGGTAGATCTTCCATCCGGTGATTTAGAAACCATGATCAAACTGGTTAAAGCTCTTTATAAACTCCACCAGATGCCTGCCTACCTGGAGAGGCTGCTGCCCCAACTACCTGAGACTGCCCGTTTTGATCCTGGTAATGAGTCAGTAATGATGGGCTATGATTTTCACCTTACCCCAGAGGGACCTCGACTTATAGAGGTCAATACCAATGCAGGCGGCTTGATGCTGGCATGGCAGTCCAACATTCAACCACAATCTGCCGCCAACCTGCTCAACACCTTTGCCAATGAGATGGAGCTATTTAGTGGAGGTAAACAGAAGTGGCCGAAACGTATCGTCATCATGGATAGCGAGCCTGAAAAACAGTATCTATACCCAGAGATGGAACAGTTTGCCCTACTCTTTAAAAACCAGGGAATTACTACAGATATTGTCGACCCAAAAGAGCTGCAAGCCAGTGCGGAAGGGGTTTTTTTCAACGGAGAGCAGGTTGATTTAATCTATAACCGCAACTGTGATTTTTATCTGGAATCAGAGACAATGGCAGGGATAAAAGCCGCTTATTTGTCGGCAGCAGTCTGTTTAACCCCCAACCCAAGAAGCTATGGCCTGCTGGCAGATAAACGCCGGATGCTGCTCTGGAGCAGTGAGCAGACCTTGAAAGATATGGGGGTAGATCCAGCCACAAAAAACACCATTCTTACAAATACTCCGGTCAGCCGCCTTCTAGCAGAGTTTGATCCTGAACAGCTCTGGGTAGAGCGGAAGAGCTGGGCCTTTAAGCCGGTGGACTCTTTTGGTAGCCGGGGGGCTGTATTAGGCAAAGGACTAAGCCGAACAAGATTTGCGGCTTTGGAGCCTGCCACCACCCTGGTACAGCAGTTGATTCCCCCATCTACAACCATATGCCCCTGGAGCGACAAACCGATGAAGACCGATTTAAGGCTCTTTGTCTATCAGCAGAAGGTGCTGGGAGTAACCGCTCGCATATATCGTGGTCAGGTGACCAGCTTCAAAGAACCAGGCAGCGGTTATGCACCGATCAAAATAGTTTGAGTGCAACTACTGCTGATTTTTCATAAACTCTGCAGCCAACTCATCAATAATCTCCGGGATTTTATCTTCGGTAGTGCCATAAAAAAATTTGCCGCCAGGAGCAATCCGCATATTTGGTCCTTTTGAACACTCACCAAGGCAGCTTATCCTCTCAACTGGAATCGGCAACTCTCTATTTTTTATTTCAGTCTCAATTTTATCAATAATAGCAATACTGCCTCGCCCACCACAAGATGGCCGATTTGTTATTCTCTCCTTTATGCAGGCGACCAAAGCTATAGCCATCATTACCCCTTATTCACTATATATTTTAATTAAATCCACCCCAAACGGTTCAAGAATAGACAACAGAGCCTCAGCATGCTGGGGAAAGTTTGCCTCAACAAAAGCAACTTGATGTTTTAACACATCTTGGGCAATGTTCAAATTTCCAGTTTGTGGAGTGGCTTTTATCAACGCATTTAAAGTCCGGTCAAGCGCCTGGGAGAGCCGGGTAAGTGCCTCGACCCGTTTTAGCGGGTCGGTTACATCAACCTTTACCGACTCCATGGCCTCTTTGTGCAGAGTTAAGAACTCTCCAAGCAGTTTATCAAGAAGAACCTTACGTTTCTCTTTAGATAGCCAAGCACTATTATTTGATGAAGAGCTGTTTGTCTCTTTCGGCTTACGCCGTTTTAACAGTTTTGCCGAAGAATCTGTCGTAGTGGTTGGGGTTGTTTTTGTCATTCAATATGTTCTCGTTTGCTGGTGTGAATAGAGTCGTAATCACCAAGTATGGACAAAATACCAACCAACAAAAGGTGCAATCATTCGGCTAAACAGCCCACTTTTGCCGGAGCGAGCCTAATCGCCCCGGCATTTTTTCTATCTATATCAAGCCAACCATAAGTTAACAGTCTTTGGCTAGAATTGAGTAAATCTGCCGTTCAGTCAACTCAAAGAGCAGTGCCAACTCCTGGACCCTCTCCCCACAACCATAACGACTTACAATCTCCTGGTTTCGTAGCTTCTTAGCAGCAATACTTCCCCTAACAATGGTCAGTGTCTCTCCACCAAAATAGGCACTCATCTTTTTTGCCGCCTCAAACCCCAAAAGAGTGGTTAACTTATGCTGAATCTTTAAATTCCTCGGAATAAATATTCTAGTTCCACCGCACTTCTCCAACAGAGTCATAGCTCCTTGTAAACCGACTATCTCTTTGATCTCTATCATAGAAGCTGGAAGGCTACTGCTATTTGCTAAATTAAAATTACCATCCAACGCTGTTCTATTCTCCATTTTTTATCTCCTTTTAAGAAAATTTAATTTTTACACAACAAAACCCAACCTAAAATAATTAATAAATGATTTTAATAATGTTTAGTTCGGTTTTTTTGCATGTTTATACCTATAATCGTCAAAATAGTTCGGTTTATTTAAAGTTATTTTATATACATCTAATAAACAACATCTTTTTTTACAACCCCACTTAACGGTAGTTAGTGCACGTATTGGTTTTTTTTGATATGATTATTTGAATTATAACGTCACAAAAAACATTAATAAAAAAACATAAAGGGTGTGATAATGTATACTGACCAGATAAAGCCTGGCCTTAAAGAGCGTATTCAACAGATAATTGGCAGACAACCTCCATATTCCTGGGCTAAAATGGTCGGCATTGGGAAAGCAACATTTGACGGGATATGGAACAAAGGGGCGCAACCCCAGCTAAAAACCCTTCTTAAAATCGCATGGCATACCAACATTTCACTAAGCTGGCTACTAACCGGAAAAGGCTCAACGCACCTACAAGATGAGACAACAACGCTAGACCGCCCCACCATTTTTTCACTCCCGGCAAATGACAGAAAAATCAGATCTGTTCAAGAAAACCAGGAGAGCTACCTCTTACTACCAATACAAAACAGCAACACTAAACCAGCAGTAGAAAAACAAGATGTGGATCAATTTACATATCATCTGGCGTTTACGACCAGGTGGGTAACCAAACAGATGGCTCTAGATCCAAAAAAACTGGCTTTGACCTATGTCGAAAGTGACAGCATGGCCCCAACCTTGAACAAGGGAGATCTGATTTTGCTTGATAAGAGGGAGAGAGAGTTACACAAAGATGGAATTTATGTGATGCAACAGGAAGAAAATTTAATTATCAAACGCCTGCAACTCAGCCTTGATGGCTCAATAATAATCAGAAGCGACAATATTTGCTACAAAACTGAAACCATCATAAAGGAGAAGATAGGGGAGTTGAACATAGTTGGTCTGGTTATATGGATCGGGAAGCAGTTATAAAATCAATAGCTGTTGATCTGTCACCTTACACCCAAAGCTATACACTCCTTCGACCGTAACTGACAGCTCTGTTTGTCTCCAAGATTACATGCACTTTTCAGATCGTTGCACATATTATCCATCTGCCTCATCTCTTGATAGGCAAAAGCCCGGGCAAAATAATACCCAGCCTCATCACCGGTCATAGAGATCGCACGGTTATAGTCGGCAAGAGCTTCAACTACCTGTCCAGAGGCGATATAAGCATTGGCACGCTCGAAATAGTAGCTGGCTGAATTTGGATTATTTATTATCCCTTCATTAAAGTCGCTGATCGCCGCAAGATATTTACCCATCTTTGCCAACACCCGTCCCCGCTCATAGTAGACTCCTAACGGTGGATTTTTTAAAGTTAAAGCTTTGCTAAAATCCTCCTCGGCCTCCTTGAAACGACCCATAATACTCAAAGTCTGTCCTCGCTCATAATAGGCACTGGAAAGTTTGGCTGAAGATTTGATCGCCCGGCTTAAATCCAGGAAAGAGCTACCATACTCATTGGTTTTACGGTAGGCAATCCCCCTAAGGATCAGCACCCTTGCTGAGTTTTCAACAACAGCCAGAACCTGATCAAAATCTTTAATAGCGTTGGCATACTCTCCTAAAGCCATATAGGCTTTACCTCGCCCGATCAATGCATCAAAATCCATTTTATCTTCGAGCAACGCCTCATCAAACGAAGCTACTGCCTGGAGAAAATTGCCTTGACCAAGCCTGGTTATTCCCCGCTCATAATGTCTGCGGATTGGGACTATAGATGGCACTAACGACTCTACCTGCGAGGAGGTTTTTTTATCTGCAACTCTCCTAGAAGGTTTTTCATCAACAGATTGTAACTCTATCTTTTGCGGTTGAATTTCATACGCAACTGGCTTGGGCTGGACAGCCTTCTTTACCGGCTGTTTAGCTTTTATCTTGGAATAATAATCAACCGTAGCTTTTTGAGCCTTGTGGCGTCGCATAGGAATGCCTGATGTCACAGGGGCAGCAAACACATTTTCATCTGACGACTTAACCTGAGACCAGTTGACCACATTCCTACTTAACTGAAGGTGAAGAACTTTTGCAGCGTTATCTACAGCAACAACTTTACGTCGTGGCCTACTCTGTTTTTCCACCAATTTTTTGTCAAGCTTAACACCACTCTTCGTAACAACTGGATTAGCAGATTTAACATTAACAGCATGGTTAACTACAACTTTTCCTCTCGGCACAACCAAAGGAGCAAGGCGGGGGGCAACTACAACAGGCTTCATCCTTAGTACCGGCTGCGGAGCAACAATAGAAGCATCGGCGGCAGATAACTTAACCTTCTCTATCGCAGCCAGCAACTCCTTGGCGGCGATATCTCTTGATTTTGAGTCAGCCACTTTTTTCGCCTTTGGAGAAGGTACCGGTTTTTTAACTCTTTTAGCCGTTCTAACCGTAGGCTGAACCATACTGCTGATCTCAAAGTCAGCAGGCTTTGGCGTCAAATTTATCAAAGCAAGAGGAATGTTCGTAGTAGGCTCTGGAATTCTTTTTACAACTTCAGCCAGCTCTAGAGCTTGAGCCTCCCTGGCCTCTTTTGCCAACTTGGCAGCTTGAGCCTCCCTGGCCTCTTTTGCCAACCTGGCAGCTTGAGCATCCCTGGCCTCTTTTGCCAACTTGGCAGCTTGAGCATCCCTGGCCTCTTTTGCTGCCTGATCTAACTTAGCCTGTTTGGCTGCCCGGGCAAGCTTAGCCAACTTATCCAGCTTAGCTAGTTTAGCCAACCTCTCCTTCTCTCCTCGCTTTACCTCCTTAACCGGAGCAGCAGGACTCTGCACAGCAGGCGGCAAAGACTGGACCGGGGCAGGTGGGACATGAACCGGAACAGCAGGAGCTTGACTCTTCTCCACCAATGGTTCTGGAGTTTTGGCCTCAACAGGGGCCAGTGCTACCTGAGCTTTTGACTCAACTTGTACAGGCTTGATCTCTTCTGCTGGCTTAGGTGGTGATTTTGGCCTTGGAAACTGAGCAACTACTGTAGGACTCTCTTTTTCTTTCTCGAAAAGAACAAAAGTATCATTACGAAACTGCCCTGCCTGCCTGCGACCATCGGGCCAGGTCTTTATACCGAACCCTGATTGACGACCGTTGACCCACTCGCCAACATATTTTTTTCCTGAAGCCCAGACAAAAGTCCCTTTGCCATGACGAACCCCGTGCAGATACTCACCAACATAGAGAGAACCGTCAGCAAACAGATAGCTCCCAGCCCCATGCCTGGTTCCGTTAAAAAAGTCACCATCATAACGTGCACCTGACGACCAGAGGAAAGTTCCAAAACCGTTGATACAATCACCACGGATACACTCTGCAGCAGCGGTTTGCGGAGCCGCAAACCAACCGGCAAAAACCAAAAAGGCGATGATAAGCCGCAACCTTGATGTAGCCACGCTATGTCTGGACAAAAAAGCCATAGATCAATCTGCCGTCAACATAACCTGCTCCACATCTCTTGGAGACGGCAGATGACCCCCCATAGATTGCTGTGGCGGGATAAAGCCTGGAGCACCGCCTCCAGGGGGTAGATAACCGGGACTCTGGGTAGTGGCATACTGAGGTGGCCCAGGCTGACCTCCGGTGTACTGCCCAACACTCTGCTGTTTGTCGAGCCGGGCAGAAAACTGCTCAAGGGTATTCCAAAACATTGCGGCACTACCTTTCGACAAAGACCCAGTCTCAGTCTCTACTTTATATATTGAGGCCGGAGTCGCCTGAAGCAACTCTGGGGGAATAGCCGACAGAACTGCACTTGAGACACTAGATTGACGCATAGCTATAACTTCGGCTGTAGTTTTGATATCGACAAAATCCATATCAGTTTCTACAGGCAGTGGATCAAAACCCAGGGATAGGTGGACCCGGCCCAGATCGCTCTGCAACCTGGCAAATGCCATGCCCTGCTCAATATGTGCCAACAGAGACAACGCCCGCAGCTCAATCCGCTTAACGTCAGAGCTGCTGATACTGTTTTTATCCATCTCGCCCTGCTGCACCTTACGGACCTGCAACTGATTTAGATCGGTAGCAATACTCAAATCACGTTTTGAAATATGGTAACTTTGCAGGGCTATACGTAGCTGGGTTATGGCAGCCATACTAAATGCCAGCCGCCGGCTCCGCACCACCTCTTTTTCCATATCGGCAACAGCCATCTTTTTTGGCGTGGAGGCCAGACTGAACAGATCCCAAGAGAGCCTGGTTCCAACAGAACTCCAGACCGGGCTTTGCAGAGATTGGTTGCTGTCGTAATTCATCCCCTCCATAATACCAAGGTTGGGCAACATCTCCAACAACACCTTACGGGCCTCAAGAGCTGTAATACGCTCTTTATAATCCTCGCCTCGCAGTTCAGAGCGATGTAGAAGGGCATACTGATCCAAAGCCATGGGCGGCAGATAGACCAACTCATCATTCAACGCCTCTCCAGCTTGGACGTTCATCATAAATATTGTGCCGGGAGGCAGGTTCATCAAAACTGCCAAATCACTCTTGGCCTCAACCAAAGCTCTGCGCATCTCCCAAAGCTGATGAGTGGTATCCAACAGCGTCTGCTGTTTTTCCAGAGCAATAGCAGGAACCTCCTGACCAGCAGACTCCATTCTCAACAGATCTTCCCGGGCTACTTTGGCCTCGGCAAGCAACGCATCTATCTGGGGAACCAGAAGATCAGCCATTACAGCTTGCCAATAGCGGGTTCGCACCTCCTGTATAAGAAGCTGTGTCGATTTACGCCGCTTCTCCCGGTAGATCAAAGCCTGATCCGCCTTTTGCCGGGCCTGAACATAACTCACGCCAAAGTCCAGTATGCTCCAGGTCCAGGTAAGGTTGGCAGCACCCTGCTTGTTATCTTTGCTCACCAGTTGGGAGTTGGAGTTTTTCATGCTGGAGACAACCTCCTTGTTTCGGAGGGTATAACCGGCAGAAACTGCTGTTTTTGGTAGCAGGTCTCTCTCAGCCAGAGCCAAATCTTCAACCGCCAAAGCCTCTTCCATCTGCTTGACACGTCGCTGCAGGTTATATTTTATCGCCCGGGCCATAGCCTCATGAAGACCAACCCGATAGGAGACCGGCTCTTGGTTGGCAAATAGCCTGCCCAAGTCGGTCTGCACACGATTCTCAACCTCTTTTTGACTTATTGGCTCTGGTTTAACTGTACAGCCAGAGAGACCAACTATCAGAGCAAAAGATGAGACCCCCAACAGCCGAAACAGCCCAGACTGAAAGATTGACGGAAAAACAGAACATTTGTCGAGTTTGACAGACACAGTTTATTGTCCTTGCAACAAATAGATAAAATAGGCAAAATATTTTATAATAATCATGATTTAACTACACACAACAACACCACTTGAGCAGCTCACCCAAGCTACAGTCCTTAGAAAACCTAAATCCAGACTGCCTTTACCAGACTCCAGCATCACAAAACAAGCAAAAAACATGCCTGTACACAATAATGACCATTTTCAACACTACTAATTAGGTAAAATATTTGACTTACACTTAAATTGATGGATAATTACAATTATTTTATACTTTAAAGAGGCGTATAAACTTGAATTTCTGGGCCGGAAAAAAAATCGTCCTTATTATTTGTGGTGGCATTGCCGCCTACCGGGCTATTGACCTTATTCGCAGCCTCCGCAAAGAGGGGGCAGTGGTGACAGTGGTTGCGACCAAATCAGCCCTGGAGTTTGTTGGCAAACTCTCCCTACAGGCACTATCTTCTGAGCCGGTACATAGCGATCTATTCACCCCGGCTATGAGTGATGCCATGGACCATATCCACCTGACAAAAAACGCTGACCTGGTGGTTATTGCCCCGGCAACAGCCAATCTTCTGGCAAAAATGGCCGCAGGTATGGCTGACGATCTAACCTCATCCATGCTACTGGCCTATAACGGCCCGCTATTAGCCGCCCCTGCCATGAACACAAGAATGTGGCAACATTCTGCAACTCAGCGTAATGTTCAACAGTTAAAATCAGATGGAGTAGAGTTTATAAATCCCAGCAGCGGTTCTCTAGCCTGCGGAGAAGATGGAGAGGGACGACTCGCCGCCATTGAAGAGATTATCGAGGCAGGCAGGTCACTGTTAAGCAAAAAAATTTTAAAGGGCCACCGGCTACTAATCACTGCCGGCCCCACCCACGAGGCCCTGGACCCGGTACGCTATATCGCCAACCACTCCACAGGCAAGATGGGCTGGAGCATCTGCCGGGCAGCACTGCGAGCCGGAGCCGAAGTTGTCTTAATCCACGGCCCGGTAAATATGGAGCCGCCACATGGGGCAGAGTCTCGTAGGGTTACATCAGCCCAGGAGATGTTTACAAACTCTATTGAAGCTTGGCAGAGAGGCTGCAGCGGAGCGATTTTAACCGCAGCAGTCGGCGACTACCGCCCACTCCATCCAAAAGCCGGGAAAATAAAAAAAGATCCTGCCAACCCAGAACTGGCACTGACGTTAACAGCCAATCCAGATATTTTAGCGACACTGGCAAAAGAGAGTGGCGGCAAGGTGGTGGTTGGTTTTGCTGCCGAAACTGGCAATGCTTTGGAACTAGGTCGGGAAAAAATGGTCAGAAAGGGGTGTGACCTACTGGTCATAAACGATCTTCTTGACCCAAAATCAGGGTTTGGTACCGATACCAACCAGGTGACACTGCTATATGGTGACGGCAGAGAGGAGTCGTGGCCCTTACTCTCAAAAGACATGGTAGCTGAGAAATTAATCCAGGCTATTGCAATAATGTTAAACAAATAGACGGGTAAAAACAGTGACTGAGCAAACAGCAAAAATAGATCTATTGGTACTACCTCACGGAGAGGGGCTAGAGCTACCAAAATATGAGACTCCAGGCTCAGCAGGCATGGATCTGCGAGCAGCAGTTGCCGGGGATAGCCCCATAACCTTGGCCCCAGGAGAGAGAAAACTCATACCAACCGGATTGAGCATGGCAATACCACAAGGGTGGGAAGGCCAGGTTCGGCCCCGCTCCGGATTAGCCTTGAAAAAGGGGGTAACCGTACTTAACTCACCAGGAACCATAGATTCGGACTATAGGGGTGAGGTAGGAGTAATTTTGATAAACCATGGCATAGAGCCATTTATAATTAGTCGTGGAGAACGGGTTGCACAACTGTTATTTACCAAGGTTAATCAGTGCAAGTGGAGTGTAGTATCCAGCCTGGATAAAACCAACCGTGAAGGGGGCTTCGGCAGCACGGGACATTAAAGAGCACAACGGGGGTTGATAGAGAGATTATGTTGAAATTTTCTAAAAAATTATTATATGCAATTGAGGCTGTTACAGATATTGCCTACAACTCAGGTGGTGAGCCGGTACAGATCCGGGAGGTTACCAGCCGTCAAGGTGTGCCGCAACGCTATCTGGAGCAGGTGATGCAACGGCTGGTTAAGGCAGGTATACTTAAAGGCATTCGCGGACCAAGAGGAGGCTACATGCTTGCAAGGGAGAGGGCAAAAATCAGTGTGGGAGATATCGCCAGGGTGGTGATGGTCGTTGACGCAAACAATGAGTCCGGCCTACCTCCAGACATGGCTGTTGGACCAATTGGAAGACAGGTAATCCGTCCTTTATGGGCCGAATTCCAAGAGCAGATTCTAGAGATGATGGATCAGGTAACAGTAGAGGAGTTAACCACAAGAGCCTTTAAAAACCGGGTTCCAAGTGATGTATACAACCGTATAACCTACTCTATTTGATGAAGTTTGAAAAAACTTTGCCTAAAAGCATCTTGCTGATCGGAGCAGGTGGATTGGGCTCTGCAGTTGCAATGGCACTGCTTAACAGCCCAAAAGAGCCGGCTCTTGAGAAGCTGGTTATTGTTGACCCAGACCATATTGAGCTATCAAACCTCCATCGCCAACTTATTTACACCATGGATGATTTAGGCTCGGCCAAAGCCGATAGAGCAGCAGATTATATCGACAAAGAACGGCCTGAATTCAAGGCTCAACCATTTATCCAACGTTTAGATGGGGTAGAAGAGATTGCCGCCAAGGCAGATGGGTGTGGGCTGATTATAGATGGTTCGGACAATTATGCCACCCGTTTTGCTGCCAATGATGCAGCCCTACAACTTGGCATACCGCTTATTCACGGTGCTGCAATAGGTTATAATGGTCAATTGATGACGGTTATTCCTGGCCACTCAGCATGTTTGCGCTGCCTCTTCTATGGACCGCCGGCAACCCGAGAGGCAAACTGTCGCTCTGAAGGGGTAATAGGGGCACTGGTTGGAGAGGTTGGCTGGCTAATGGCTATTGAGGCAGTCAAAATTCTCTGGGGTGAGGGAGTTCCTCTAACAGACCGCTTATTAACAATTGATAGTAACCGTCAACGTCGCCACACCACCCATTTTAACAGACGGACTGGGTGTACAGGCTGCGGTTAAAATATCTTAAAATAATACACGGAAAGATAATGGGAAATATTTATAACGACATCACCGAAACAATAGGCCATACACCACTAGTCAGGCTCAACAGAATTGGTGCTGATCTTGGTGCAGAGTTTTTAGTAAAACTGGAATCTTTCAACCCAATGGGGTCGTTAAAAGACCGTATCGGGCTGGCGATGATTGAAAAAGCAGAAAAAGATGGTTTAATTAGCAAAGGTGGTAAAATTGTTGAGGCGACCTCCGGCAATACCGGCATCTCACTTGCTTTTGTTTGTGCTGCTAAAGGTTATCACCTGGTTCTGACTATGCCGGAAAACATGTCTATTGAGAGACGGAAACTACTGCAACTGCTAGGTGCTGAGGTAGTTCTAACCCCAGCAATCTATGGAATGAAGGGAGCAATCGACATAGCTGAAAAGAGAGTAAAGCAAGATGGCAACAGCTTTATGCCAAGCCAGTTTGCCAACCCAGCCAACCCAGATATTCACGCCTGTACTACTGCTGAGGAGATCTTGAGCGATACCGACAACAAGCTTGATGTGCTGGTAGCCGGGGTTGGAACTGGTGGCTCTCTGACCGGTATAACCAGAAGAATTAAACAGGACCTGCCCAACCTTACTGCGGTAGGGGTAGAGCCAGCAAATTCAGCAGTTCTATCTGGCGGCATGCCAGGACCACACTTGATTCAGGGCATTGGTGCCGGTTTTATTCCGCCGGTATTGGATCTGGAACTAATCGATAAAATAGTTGATATCAGCGATCAAACTGCTGTAGAGACCGCCCAGCTCTGTGCCAAAGATGAGGGCATAGCCTGTGGCATCTCCTCAGGGGCTGCAGTAGCTGCAGCATTGAAGTTGGCTAAAGAGCCAGAGCATAGAAATAGCCGCTTTGTTATAATTCTACCAGACTTTGCCGAACGTTATTTTTCGACCCCGCTTTTCATGCAGGATAGTGAATGACCACAACAGAGCAGTGGATGAACCGTTACTCCCGGCAGATTATCCTGCCAAAGTTTGGGGGGGTTGGTCAGAAAAAACTATCCAACGGTAGCGTTGGTCTGGTTGGAACTGGTTCAATAGGTCTATCATTTTTCATATATGGCATTGGATCTGGAATTGGTCGTTGGGGAATTCTAGAGAGTGAAGATAACTCGGGCAACCGGCTAGCCTACGCGGCAAAAATCCGCAACCCTGATATCAAGGTAGAGATTACTGGCAAGCAACAGCTTGCGAGCAACCTGGAGCAGTGGGTTAGCCTCTGGCCGATAGTGGTTGAAGTCAGCAACGACCTGGCCGTAAGACAAAAAGTTGCAGCAGCATGCCACACAACAAAAACAGCTCTTATCTCAGCCTGGAACAGTGAGCAGGCAGGCTGGTTACTACACTCTCCCTGCCCCACATGCCTACCAAAACCAGCCCCTGGCATAGCCGGCACCACCCCACTAGACAAGATGGTTCCAGGAGTATTGGGATGTGCTCTAGCCCAACAGGTTATCAACGCACTGTTAGAGCCAGCAAGCAGCCCAATAAAAGCAAGTTTAACCGCCTTCCAGGCGGCTACATCACAATTTTCAAGCCAAAAAGTAGAGAAAAAACCTAGCTGCCCCATCTGCAAGGGCTGAGTACGATCATGAAAAGCGATGAATTTATAGACATTACCACAGAACACTGCCCAATGACCTTTGTCAGGGTAAAGCTAAAACTTGAGGAGATGGAGGCGGGACAAACTCTAACTGTACGTTTAAGTGGTGGAGAGCCTCTAGAAAACGTTCCCCAATCGCTAAAAGACGAGAACTATTTTTTCACCACCCCAGAGGCAGATGGCGACTGCTTTAAAATGGTAGTTACCAAACCAAAGAGCTAGCTATTACCTGAATCCCTAGCTAAAAGCGGATTCAGGTAATAGCCTATTTTAAAGTTTTCCAGACCCCTTGAACATGCACATCTGGGCATAGACAACTGCATCATTAGAGGTCCAATCTGCCTTGGGTTTTCTCTTAACCTCCTGACACCAGGCAGGACTACCAACCTGCACTGCTAGCATTTCAGCACAAAACTTCTTCATGGTCTCTTCGGTCATCTCTTTTCCCGGACCGATGATCTGTGCAAACTTTGCTTCATATTCCGGCGGCAGAATAACCCCCCCCTCCTGAAGGCCAAAACTGGTAACCGAGACACCAACAACCAGCAAGAAAACCCAAAGAGCCATTGAGATCCCCTTACTGATAATTTTAAAGATCCCCACCATTACCAACAGCCCGCCGATTGCAAGCCACACCCTTGGATCAATATCAAGTTGTGATAAAATTGCTTCCATAGTTACCTCATTTGAGTAAATCTAAATATTTTTGGGTTAAGCCAGAACAAGCTCCATCACAACCTCTTGCGGATCTTCACTAGCAACAATGATAAAGCCGTTTTTCTTTAGAACCTTGAGCATTGGCCTGTTGTTCGGCTTAACCAATGCCAGCAACTTGGATAACTTTCTCTGCTGTGCAATAAAAATAATATTTTTCAACAGCTCATAAGCCAGACCATTTTTACGGCTACACTCCCGAACCACAAAAGCCACCTCGCCATAGTTACCCTGCTCTACGTAATAGTAGCGACCGATAGCGTGAATTTTCTCCTTTGGCCCCTTACGGCGAACCATACATAGGGCTAGATCCTTGGTCTGATCAACATTTACCAAGGCATAAGCCTTTTCGCGAGACATCTGGTTGATACCGTAGTTATAGCGCATCAGCAAGGTCTCTTTGGTGTGTGAGTAGAAAAACTCCTGTAAAACCCGTTCATCAGAGGCTCTAAGAGGCCGTAAAATAAACTTTTTATCTTTGAGTTTTAGCTTAACCATTTCTGACGCACCAAGCTCCACCACCCTGGTAGATTTGGCAACTTGATAATTTGGAACCCAATAGTGAGCCCGAACTTTATGCAACAACTCATCACGAAAATCTGGGTGGGACACCTGAATCAGCTCCAAAGCCCGCTCTCTTATACTCTTGCCACGCATGGTTGCAATGCCAAATTCAGTCACAACATAGTGGACATCACCTCTGGAGGTCACTACACCAGAGCCTTGACTGAGCGATGGAACAATCCTGGATATAGTGCCATTTTTAGCGGTGGCAGGAAGAGCAATAATAGGATGACCGCCAAGGCTCTGTGCTGCTCCACGGATAAAATCTACCTGACCGCCAATACCGCTATAGAGCCTGCTGCCAACTGAGTCAGCCACCACCTGCCCAGAGAGGTCAACCTCAATAGCACTATTGATAGCAACCATTCGCTTATTCTGGGCAATAATTGAGGGACTATTGGTATACTCTGACGGATGGAACTCAACATGTGGATTTTCATGGACAAAATCGTAGAGCTTTTTACTCCCCATACAGAACGAAGTAATGGTCTTGCCGGGATGAATGGTTTTTTTACTATTGTCAACTATCCCCTTCTCCATAAGGTCGATCAAACCATCACTAAACATTTCGGTATGAACGCCAAGATTCCGGTGGTCTTGCAAACTCTGCAACACCGCATCTGGAATCCGACCAATACCCATCTGTAAAGTGCTGCCGTCTTCAATCAGCATGGCGACATTACGACCAATCCGCATGGTAATATCGTCCTGGGGTTTTTCTTGCAGCTCAACGATAGGCTCATCAACCTCAATGTAGGCATCAATAGAGCTAAAAGGAATAAAACTCCGGCCAAAAGTTCTCGGCATGGATTTATTTATCTGGGCTATAACAATCCTGGCCTCTCGACAGGCTGCCGCAACAATATCAACCGAGACCCCCAACGAACAGAAACCCTGAGCGTCTGGCGGCGAAACCTGGATAAGAGCAACATCAATTGGCAAAATATCATTGCGAAATAGCGATGGAATTTCTGAGAGAAAACAAGGGGTATAGTCAGCAACGCCTGTGGCAACCGCCTCCCGTGATCCCGGCCCTAAAAATAGTGAGTTGACCTTAAATGATTGCCGGTATTTTTCTTTGGCCCATGGGCTTCCACCCAAAGTAAGAATATGGACCACCTCCACATCTTGAAAATGTTTAGCCTGATTCAACAACCCAGAGATCAGGGTGTGGGGACAGGCTGCATTGGAGCCGATAAATATTCTATCCCCGGATTTAAGATAGAGCCGCCAATCTTTAAGAATTTTTGGTGTTTTGTCTGCCATGATCTTCCTTAGGTTGCAAGTTTTTATAATCCTTTCATTATGTCACAGATAGATAGAGACAGAAATGAAGTGTGATGACAAATTTTATCCTGATACCGTATTCCTATTTTACACTACCACCTCACATATATTTTTTTAAGAGGGGTTATAGCTTAAACCAAAGAAACTAATGAATTTACATTACAAATCATAGGTTAACAATCAATAATCCTGATCAACAAAACATCTCTGTTAACAAAATATTAATATTTTTTAGTTTATATCATTGACAATAGACACCAAGAAGCAGACCTTGTCCTGCCCCGGACGCAATCTTTTAAACTATTCACGGTAGATTGGCAGCGTTCGGTTAAGCCAATCTCTTTGATATTTTTTAAGAACAACGGAAGGACATTTGTGTCTGATTTTGCTGATTTACCCTTAATACCCCTACTACACACCACACTACGAAACATAGGCTACAAAGAGCCAACTCCCATTCAATCCCAAGCTATACCACCTCTTCTGGAAGGTGCAGACCTTCTTGGCATCGCCCAAACCGGAACCGGTAAGACCGCAGCTTTTGCCCTGCCGATTATCAACTATTTAAGCCACCAAAAACGGCGTATCGGCCCGCGTCTGGTCCGGGTTTTAATCTTGACCCCAACCAGAGAGCTTGCTTCACAGATTGATGCCAGCTTTGCTGAGTTGAGCCGTGGCATGAAGCTATACCGCTGTGTTGTCTTTGGCGGTGTTAGCCAAAACCCCCAGGTTCGCACCCTCTCCAGAGGTGTAGATGTTTTAGTCGCCACTCCGGGGCGGCTCCTGGATCTAATGAATCAGGGCTATGTCCGCCTGGACCAATTAGATACTTTTGTCTTGGATGAAGCCGACAGAATGTTGGATATGGGTTTTATCAACGATATTAAAAAAATCATCAAAACATTGCCGAAAAAACGCCAGACCCTGCTATTTTCGGCCACCATGCCGGAAAACATTGAAGAGTTGGCTTCCGGGCTTCTCACCAATCCGGTAAAGGTGGAGGTAACACCCCAGGCCACTACAGTAGATAAAATTAAACAGACCATTCTCTATGTGGATAAGGTCAATAAACGTAAACTACTCCACCACCTAATCGAGAAAAACAACATTCAGCGAGCTTTGGTCTTCACCAGGACTAAACATGCCGCCAATAAAGTTGCTGAAGAGTTGGATAAAAATGGGGTTAGAACTACCGCCATCCACGGCAACAAATCCCAAGGGGCAAGAGAGAAAGCTCTACTGCAATTTCGCCAGGGTCAGGTTCGGGTTTTGGTAGCTACCGATATTGCTGCAAGGGGCATTGATGTAAAAGAGATCACCCATGTGATCAATTTTGATCTGCCCAACGAGCCGGAAAATTATGTACACCGAATAGGCCGCACCGCCCGTGCTGGGCTGGAAGGTCTGGCACTCTCATTTTGTGATAGTGGCGAGAGGTTCTATCTCAGGGAGATCCAACGGGCCATCAGGATGAATATTGAGGTAGATCCTGAACACCCATTTCACTCTAGCAGTGCAGAAAATGCCCCCTATATAAAGCCAAAACCCAATGGCGGTGGTGGCGGTGGCAAACAGCGGAGCAATAGCCGGCGTGGTAGTGGTGGTCCTCGTAGTGGTGGTGGTCAAGCTAGCGGTGGCGGTCAACGTAGCGGTGGTGGCGGCAAACGCAGTGGCAGTGGTGGTCAACACAGCAGCAGTGGTGGTCAACCAGGCGATGAGCAGCAGAAAAGCAGTAGGGAGCAAAAACCCAGAAGCAGCAAAGGCCGGAAACACAACTCTACCAGCGTCGAGCAGCAGCAGAGAGGTAAAAGCAACTCTAACAGTAGTAAAAGCGGCAACCGCAGCTTCCGGGGCAAAGCCGGAGAGCAAAACAGTGCAGAGGGCGGCAATAGATCACCTAAAAGCGGCCGAGGAGCGACTGTTGGCAGCAATCGTAGCTCACCAGGAAACAAAAGAGGCGGAAAACCAAAGATTAATAGAGGCAACAGAGGTAACTCATAAAAAAAAGGCTCTCCAGTTTGGAGAGCCTTTTTTTATTTAGCCCGTCGAACCCACACCTTGCGGTACTGAACTCAAAATCTGTAACAGAACTTGAAAGACCTGGTGAAAACTAGTTGTCAATAAAGAGTCTAAACTATTATGGCAAAAGAGGTTTTACTTGATAGGCTTTGATTAAAGCGGTATTATCATAGATGTTGTTATCTACCTGGGGATAGTGATATGAGAGGTAAATTATGCGAGTGCTGGTGGTTATAAGAGATGAATAGGGCAGAGAGATTACGACAGAAAAAACTTTCCAAAAAAAAATCAAAATCCAACTTAATAGCAGAATCAAAGGTTGCAGATCTTCAGAAAGCCATGCAAACGGCTGTAGCGTTTCACCAATCCGGCCAGTTTGATCAAGCCATACAGTGGTATAAAGAGACCATCAAGCTCCAACCAGATAATGTTGCAGCCCTATGTAATCTTGGCGGTATATTGCAATCGCAAAAAAGGTTGGATGAGGCAATTCCATGTCTGCAAAAAGCTATTGCCCTTAATCCTGACCTTATGGAGAGCCATTACAACCTTGGCAACTCTTTCAAAGATCAAGGAAACCTTGATGGTGCGGTTGTTTGCTACCAAAAAACTCTGGCACTTAAACCAGATTTTGCCGATGCTCACTGCAATCTTGGTATTGTATTAAAAGATCAGAACAATTTAGACGCAGCCATAATCAACTATCAAAAAGCTATTGCCATCAAGCCGAACTTTGCCCAGGCTTATTATAATCTAGGCAACGCCTTATCAAGTCAGGGCAGTATGGATGCAGCCATTGAATGTTACCAAAAAACTATTGCCATCAACCCCAACCATGCTCTTGCCCATAGCAACCTTGGCGTTGCCTTGGCAGACCTTGGCAGATTTGATGAGGCGGTCATATCCCTGCAAATAGCAATATCAATTAATCCTGATTTTTTAGATGCCTATAGCAACCTTGGCAACATCATGCACAAGAGAGGCAAACTTGATGAAGCAGTCGCAATTTACCAAAAAGCCATAGCAATTCAACCTGGCTTTGCGACAGCTCACTGCAATATAGGTGTTGTACTGCAAGAGCAGGGAAAATTAGATGAGGCGGTTTTAAGTTACAACAGAGCTATAGAAGCCCAGCCTGACCTTGTTACTGCTTACAACAATCTCGGAGTTGTACTCCAAGAACAAGGTAAACTTGGTGAGTCTATTGCCTGCTACCAAAAAGCTATAGCAATTCAACCAGACGACGCACAGATCTATCGCCATCTTGGGAGTGTCCACGAAGAGCAAGAGAACCTTTTTGAGGCTGCGGCCAACTACCAAAAAGCAGTCGCAATCAGACCTGATTATGATGAAGCCTACGACAGCCTTGGCAACATACTTACTCTGCAAGGGAAATTTACTGAATCTGTCATATGCTTCCAAAAAGCAATTTCCATCAACTCTGGTATTGCCAAGTACTACAATAATCTTGGCGTTGTCATGAAAGAGCAAGGATCTCTACCTGAAGCAATTACCAGTTTCCAGACAGCAGTATCATTGCAACCAGACTATCCAGAAGCCCACAGTAACCTACTGTTCTCCATGCATTATGCTAACAATAATTTCCACAGTATTTTTAACGCACACCTTTTATGGAATGACCACCACGCTGAATACCTTCAAACATTTATCTGCCGTCATATAAAAAACCAGGATCTGGAAAAGAAATTAAATATCGGCTTTGTCTCTGGTGATTTTAGAGAACACTCTGTCAGCTATTTTCTTAAAGCACTGTTTACAAGCTATAATAGAGATAAATTGGCATTTTACTGTTATTCCAACTCTCATAAGGAGGACTCGGTTACCGCTTTTCAGAAAAAAATGGTCGATGGCTGGCGAAATATTACCAATGCAGACGATCAGGCGGTGGTTGAGATGATTCAAGGGGATGGTATCGATATTCTAGTGGATCTCTCTGGTCACTCTAAAAATAACCGTCTACCGGTTTTTGCCTGTAAACCGGCTCCACTACAGGTTACATGGCTGGGTTATCCCAATACAACAGGGTTGACCACCATGGATTATAGATTTACCGACCACATTGCCGACCCTCCAGGACAATCAGACAGGATAAATGTTGAGAAATTAATCAGGCTTCCAGATGGTTTTCTATGTTATCAACCTCAGACAGTTACTCCAGAAGTTGCTCCACTACCGTTAAAAAGCAATGGATACATTACATTTGGCAGCTTCAACAACTTAGCAAAATTAACACCGCATGTAGTAAAAATCTGGTCAAAAATTCTCAACTCCGTACCTGACTCAAAACTACTTATAAAAAACCGATCCCTGATCTGCCCAGAGGTACGCGAAAAATACCTTGCTCTCTTTGCAGCAGAGTCGATAGATGTTTCCCGGCTGATTTTACTAAAAGTCGACACTTCAACATTTGACCATCTATCCAAGTATTGCAGAGTCGATATCAGTCTGGACACATTTCCATACAATGGGACCACAACTACTTGTGAATCTTTGTGGATGGGAGTTCCAACTATAGTGCTTCGTGGTGATAGCCACGTATCTCGTGTTGGAGCAAGCATCATGACCCATATCGGGTTGGAAGATTTAATAACAGAAAATCTTGATGAGTATGTTGAAAAAGCCAGCTCTCTTGCTAATGATGTTTGCAGACTTGAAACTCTTCGTACTGAGATGAGAAGCCGGATACAAAACTCGCCTCTTTGTGATGGAGAAGGGTTCTCTGAAAATATTGAGATGGCTTTTCGCTCTACGTGGAGAGAGTGGTGTCATAATGATAAAAAAGAGGATAAAGTTAATATTGCAGTAAATCACAAAAGGGTAGAGACTCTATCAAACGAGAATAGTTCTGCAGGAAAACCGGTAGTTAGAATAATTCATCATCTAGCCAGGACTGGTGGAACCCTGATTTGTAAATGTATTGGCTCTATGGACAATGTAGTCCTTCTCAGTGAGATTAACCCTCGAGGCAGCCATTTTTTCAATCCGCTGGATCAGGCCGCAAAGTGGCATGGTTTAGTTCCTGAATTTGAACATGAGGCACATATTGCCAACCGGCCTGAATCATTCATTGCAGCTATAGAGCAGATTCAGCAAAGTTGCCAGAAACAGGGGAAAACTCTATTAATACGGGATTGGACATGGTTGGATTTTATAGGCTACCCCTTTAGGAAACCCCTATACAACTTGAACTTAGCAGATGTTCTGTCTGAACGCTTTACAATAAAAAGTGCCATTACTGTCCGTCACCCTCTTGATCAATGGCTCAGTATTTCGGCATTTAATCCGAATAAATTTCCTTTAATGGACAAAAAAATATTAGACCATGTACTCTATGGATCAAGACGATTTAGCGAAAAATGTACAGAAAGAGATTTCATTAAATATGAGGATTTTACCAAAAACCCTGATCTGCAGCTAAAATCTATTTGTAGTCAATTAGATATAGAGTTTGATATCGAGTATAAAAAACGTTGGCAGCACTATTCATTAATTACTGGTGACCGCAGCGGAACTCGTGGTAAAGGCTCTATTGCCTCCATGCCCCGACGGCAAGTGGATAATGAACTACTTGCCATCATAAACAGCAACCCCGACTACCACGCCATACTTGATATGTTGCAGTACAAAGAATAACGCTCAAACCAACTCACACAGCATTATTATTTTTCAGAAAATTAAACCCAGGAACAGCAGTTGAAAACTCTAACCTGGAGCAAGTTCAATATCAAAAGGGGCGGTAATTCCTAAAGAGCTTAGGAGTTTTGCTTGTCGATTATATTTTGTCAGCTCGTCATCTCTCCCCAATTTTTTCAATCTGGCTTCCATCTGGTAAAACAGATCTTGGTTGTAGGGGTTGCCGTTTATCGCCAGTTTTAATGTGTTGATCGCACTCTCTTCTCTGTTCAGATGGTCTAATAGGCTTACCATGATGCTCCAGGCCAGATCATGGCCCATATCTATATTGACGACTGCCTGGCAAATTTCAAACACCTCAGAAATCAAAGCAACCGGCACACTGTTGTTGTTTGATTGCAGTACCGCACTCAGCTTGTCATTAAGCTGTTTTAGCTCTTTAGTTGCATAAGCTCTGAAACGGATAGGAATCCTATGAAGCTGATTGCAATACTTGCATGAAATCCTGTTGATAATTCCTGCTTTAAAGGTAAAACCTTTAAACATCAGCTCTTTTTTACAGTGAGGACAGATGCTCCGCATATTGAATGAACCTGTAGAAGTTTGACTCAACTCCAAAATTCGCCCGGGAAAACCAAATGCCTGGATATAATGAGGAACAATTTCTGTTCTAAGAGTCTCATACTCTTGGTCGGTCATGGTCGTAGCATTGATCTGGGAGTTACCTGACATGATAAACTCTAGAGGATCTTTGATCAGCCCCTTTGCTAAAGCATCTTCATAAATTGTCGTACCTGGATTATAGCCGATAAAATCAGTACGCAGATCAAAATGGTTGTTCTTGGCCCACCACTCCAGAGACTCTAGGCTGGTCTCCATTGTTTCTGCCGGATCGCCAAATATCAGATTGGCAAATGTGGTTATTTTAGACTCATACATTAAATCCAATGCATTGGCTAAAGCCTCAAAATTAGTGCTTTTCTTCATACTATCCAATACTGTAGGACTCATACTTTCAATACCAAAGCTGATGGTAACACAGCCACTTTCCTTCATAATTTTCAAGTTTTCAGCCGTGACCTGCTCAACCCGCAAAGAACATTTCCAGCGTAAATTTAATGGCCGGATTCGTTCACAAAAATCCCTAAGATTTTGTGGCTTAAGACAGAAAATATCATCGTAGATTGATACTGTATTGATTTTAAAACGGTCGATTAGGTACTCAAGCTCTTTGAACACGTCATCCATAGATCTGGTACGGTAGCGTCGACCAGTAATTTCATGACAACAGAAGGTGCAGCTAAAAGGGCAGCCACGACTGGTCAAGAATGGCAAAACCCGAGCACCTGGTTCAACGATAAGGCCGGGTATCAACTCTCCCGGATTGTGCAAACCTGAATAAACTTCAAGTCCAATGCCTTCCCAATCAATCCAAGGCAGCTTATCTAGCTCGGTCTCTATTGGCCGAGGTGCAGTCTGTATTAGTTTTCTACCAACCTCCCAATATATGAGACCGTTGACCGTTTTCAGATCTTTTCCCGACTCAAGAGCCTCGACCAATTCGACAGTTGTATACTCCCCTTCGCCAACAACACCTATATCAGCTTCTGGAATGGCGCTCATGGTAACCTCTGGGTGGTTGAACATTGCAACTCCACCAACAACAATAACTCCATGTGGAAGCATGGGGCGGGCCGTTACCACTATCTCTCTAATTTGTCTCATATGAAAAGACATGCCACCAACACCAAGCATTTGGGGCTGGAACTCTTTTATAGACTGCAACAACTGTGTTTTAAGCGGCTCGTTGGAATGATTTGGGTTGAGGACATGGACATCATGGCCGGCACGTTTAAGACTGGCAGAGACATACCCGACTCCTAGGGAGATTTGATAGGTTTTCATGGAGGTTTCTTGAACTATAACCAGGAGAATTCGCATTCCATAATCCTTATCTATTGGTCTCTTTTGTCAATGCCGGTTTTTTCTCTAATCATTTGCCGTTAGATTCCATAAATTGTAGATATTATCGTTTAAAGATCTGCTTAACAAAGAAATTATTCCTGAGAGTGCCGTACTACCAGTAAACGTACCAGAAGTGTCAGTTTCAGGCTCCAGACAACAAAAAAGGACTCTTCCGCTAAAGAAAAGCCCTTAATTATTAAGTTGGTACAAAAAATGGGAGTCTAACTCTCTAGCCATGGAGCAGGGATCTGGATAGATAGTTTACGAACCTGTTATAATTTAAATGGTGCGGGTGAGAAGACTCGAACTTCCACGGCGTAAGCCACTGGTTCCTAAGACCAGCGTGTATACCAATTTCACCACACCCGCACACTAACCGGGACATTATCAGGACACTCTAGCAGCGTCAAGGGATACACTAGACTAGCCTTTATAAAATTACGTCTTGGTTAAACTCTGATCCCGGGCACTCCCCTACTCTCCTTTTAAAATCCTAGCTTTATCACGGTTCCAGTCCCTCTGCTGCATGGTTTTTCGTTTGTCATGGAGTTTTTTACCACGACCTATACCCAACTCAATTTTTACCTTGCCACTCTTCCAGTAGGCTTTTAATGGGATCAAACTCAACCCTTTCTCTTTGGTCAAGCCAATTAGTCGCTGAATCTCCTTGCGGTGAGCCAGTAGTTTACGCACTCTAAGAGGATCGTGGTTATTACTATTACCGTGGCTGTACATCGGTATATTGGCACTGTGCAAAAACAGCTCGGCGTTTCGCACCTGGGCATAGGAATCACCAAGGGTTAGTTTTCCGGCACGCAAAGATTTCACCTCTGTTCCCAGCAACATTATGCCTGCTTCAAATTTATCGATAATCTCATAATTAAAACGTGCTTTACGGTTATCGGCTATTATTTTAATGCCCATTATAGGTCCCTAGGAGAGCTATTTTAGAGTTCGCAGGTAGGTAAGCAGGTTCTCTCGATGCTTTGGATTGCTAACTCCAGAAAACAACATTTTGGTACCGGGAACAAATGCTTTGGGGTTGGTTAAATAGGTGTTGAGGTTATTGGTACTCCACACCATATCTTCCGCTGCTTTTTTCTGCATAGCCTCTGAATATTGGAAACTAACAACTCCGCCAGCCGGTCGGCCGACAATACCAAACAGAGGCGGCCCAACAATATTTTTTTTCCGTTTTGATAGATCGTGGCAAGCAGAACATTTCTCAGCAACAATTGCTCCCATCTTAACCCGAACGCTATAGCTGCTAGAGTCGCCATCAGTACTGGAGGAGAACTGGGCCTGATCAATGAGAGGACGAAAGACTTTGCTGCTGCTATTTTTGTCTTGCAGGGTTTTGATATATTCCAGCAACGCCCAACGCTCTTCATCAACCTTGATTCCTGCAAAAGCCATACGATTGCCAGGAATAAAAGCTTTGGGGTTGGTCAGATAAAAATCAAGGTTTTCTTGGGTCCAGACCAGACCGGCATCTACCGCTTTTAAGTGTGCCTTGGAATATTTGTAATCTGGGGCTGAGCCAGCTCGGTTATTGTAAATACCCCAGAGTGGTGGTCCGACTAAAGATGTCCGTTTTGCACTGGTAAAATCGTGACAAGCTGTACAGTTGCGAGAGACTCTTTTACCACGCTCTACCTGGGTAATTACTGATGAGACATTGTTGTTGCTACCATCAGCACTAAATTTATCAGAAAAAAATTGAAAAAAGATTACAAGTGCAGCCACCCCTAAGATGGTTAGAAGTATAGTATGAAAATCCTTGTTTCCAGTATCTGACATGGTTTACAACGCACTAAAAAAAGAGTGATTAGCCACAAAAAAAATAGAGAGCAAGCAACGCCGCCCTCTATCACAACATGTCCTGCAAGCTTTTAACCTATATTCGGCAGCTGGGCGAACATAACGATGCAACATATTGGTTTGTCTGGTGAATCAGTTAAAATCGCAATCACCTAGTTGGTGACAAGGTTTTTTCATGATCTGTCAGTTAAATCAGTAAATTGCACTAGGCGTGCACGCCTCCAACAACTGTTTCCAGGTTAATGACCCGGATATCTACTGCTAGATATCCGGGCTATATTATAAACCAGATACTAAAAGCAGCAATCTATATTTCTTTCAAGAAGGCGATCAGATCAGCACGATCTCCAGATTTCTTAACACCAGCAAAAGACATTTTGGTTTTCTTGATGAATTTTTTTGGTTTTTTCAAAAATTTATCCAGGTTCTCTTCACTCCAAACCAGACCACCTTCCGCGGCTTCTTTCATACCTTTGGAGTATTTAAAACCAGCAACCTGACCAGCTTTTTTGTCAACAATGCCACCAGCCAAGCTTGGGCCAATTTTACCTTTTTTCTTGATTTTAGATCCCATGTCATGGCACATGGCACATTTTTTCTTGGCATACTTCATTCCTGCACCAGCATCACCAGCATAGGAAGGAGAGGAAGCAAAAGAGAGTGAAATCATGGCAGCAAAGAGAGTAAGAGCAATTTTCTTCATGGTATTTCCTTGTATCAAAAAATTATAAAAAAAAACCGGTTATATAGTTACGAAGCTAAAAAAATTATTAAAATTCCTCAAGCCGAGAAGAGCAACAACATTTTAGTACCCGCCAGCTACCAAAAGTTCACTGATAAATTTTAATTAATCAGCTCTAGTGCTTCCATGGCCTCTCTTAGTGGCCCACGACTCTCCTCGGATAGCTCAGTAAGAGGCAGCCGAAGTTCTGGACCACACAGCCCCATCATATTAATCGCAGCTTTTATGGGAATCGGGTTGGTCTCACAAAAAAGCAGACCGTTTAAATCCAGTAAATTTTGATGATAGCGGTGGGCTGTTGCCCAATCTCCAGATTTCCATGCTCGCCAAAGAGCAACCATGGCCCTGGGAACAATATTGGCACAGACCGAAATTACCCCACCGCCTCCTACCGCTAAAAATGGTAGGAAGGTAGCATCGTCACCTGAAATCAGGGTTAAACCATCACCACACTGTTTATGAATGATTGAGGCCCGTTCCATGTTGGCAGTCGCCTCTTTAACAGCGACAATGTTGGAAATTTCAGCCAAACGGATAATGGTCGAAGCATCCATATCAAGAGCAGTTCGGCCAGGTACATTATAGAGAACTATAGGCAGGTCAACAGCATTGGCAACAGCTTTATAGTGCTGGTAAAGCCCTTCCTGGGTAGGTTTATTATAGTATGGGGTGATAAGCAAAGCCCCATCAGCACCAACCTCTTTGGCGAATTTAGTAAGTTCAATAGACTCAGCAGTCGCGTTGGAGCCGGTTCCGGCAATAACAGGAACCCGTCCTGCCACCAGTTCGACGCAGAAACGAATAACCTCTTTATGTTCTTCATGGGAGAGGGTCGCCGACTCACCGGTTGTACCGCAAGGAACAACACCACAAATTCCTTGCTCAAGCTGGTACTCCACCAACCTGGCAAAAGCTTCCTGGTCAAAACGCCCGTTGGTAAATGGCGTAATCAACGCCGAATAGACACCTTCAAACATGGGAAAACCCGTAAAAAACTGAAAGAAAACCAAGGTCAAAAAAACAAAAAAAGAACAATCACACCACAACTAAAAGCAGGGTATATAATAAAATAACGGAATTGCTACTCAGTAACAAGCCCGGATATTAATTAACTGCTAATATTGACGTTTAACTGCTGTTATACAAAGAAATTTTTAACACAAGATTCTGCAACCAAAGAAATAAGCTTAGCTGATTATTGATTGCAACAAATTTGTCGCCTCTTGATCGACCACCATATCTTCTGTAACAGGAAGAAAAGCAGACGCTAACTGTGCCAGACTCTTATGCACCGTTGGGTGAATCATCTCCGGGGCCAACTGGGCAACAGGCAGGGCAACAAAAGCCCGGCTGAGAAAATCAGGGTCCGGAAGAACCATACCCTGCTGGGAGACAACCTCATCGCCAACCATGACAATGTCCAGATCCAAAGGCCGTGGTGCAAAGCGGTTTACGCTACGCTGCCTGTGGCAGTCGGCCTCTATTTGTCTGAGAGTAGATTTTAAGATAAAAGGGTCAATCTGATCATGGGACAGCACCGCACCGTTTAGATAACTGCCACCAAGATCATATTTGGCCCCATGTTTTGGGTCTGGAAGAGGAGCTGTCCGCCAGACAGTTGAGATAGCAACTAGTTTAATCTTCCGGTGAAGATTACTCAAACCTCGGTAGATATTGTTAAGAGGGTCAATATTGGCACCAAAGGCAATTATAACCGGCTTTTCCATCACTCACGAAATCTCTTGATGGTAACACCAACTGAGCGAGAGAAGCGGAGTGCTCCAGGCTTGTCCACCTTCACCTGTACCGCTGCAACCCGTTCATCGGCCAAAGCCAACCCTGAAATCTTCTCTGCCAACATCTCAATCAGAAAAAAGCTTGAGGCTTCAGTCATGGCAATAATCTGCTTGCATAATGTTTTATAGTTAACTGTATCTTCGATACGGTCACTATTTCCCGCTTTTGATAGATCGGTAAACAGCGTCAGGTTGATAACCACATCTTGCAGAGTTTTTCGCTCCCACTCCTGGATGCCGATTATGCAACGAAGACGCAAGTCATGAATATCAATTATATCTAGATTATTCTCCATCTTGAAAAGCCCTCTCCATTTTTGTTATCGCAACAGTCAGATCTTGCCCGTAGTTGGGCTTGCAATAATGACATAACATATTGGTTTATATGGTGAATCAGCAAAAACAGAATTCACCTTGCTGGTGATACGACTTTTTTTGATTTGCCAGACTAATCAATTGGTTACACAAGCGACGCCCACCCAACTGCCGAATCTAGATCAAATGCTCTCCGCCATCAACCCGAATAATCTCGCCGGTAATATACTCTTGCTCTATTAAAAAAATCAGTGCTTTGGTTATATCTTCCGGGCTGCCAGATCTGGCTAGGGGAGTCGCGTTGGCTACTGCAGCAAAACCATCTCCGTCCTGGTCTGGAGCTGGAAGAATAGGGCCAGGAGCAATAGCGTTCACCTGAATCCAAGGAGCCATCTCCTGGGCAGCCACTTGAGTCAGGGTCCAGAGAGCACTTTTTGCACTATTATAGGCGATATGTCCCGGCCTGGGGCGGGTAATACGCTGATCGATGATGTTGATTATTTTACCAAGAGTACGATCCGGCAACTGCCGGACAAACTCCTGCATAAGTAAAAATGGAGCGGTCAGGTTAACTGCAAGATGTTCATGCCACTGGGTCAGGGAGGTGTCAGCAAACAGGCCGGGTTTAAAAATAGCTGCACTATTAACTAAAATCTGTACCGGGCCAAAAAACCCTCCGGCCTGCTGCATAAGTGCAGATGCCTCCTCAGCCGACTCAAGATTGGCCTGAACAGTTGCCGCCTCTCCCCCGCTATGGCGGATTTGTGCAGAGAGAGCCTCGGCCTCTTTTTTCGAACTACCATAGTGAACAATAACCGAAGCTTTAGAGTTAGCCAGAGCAGCAACACAAGCGGCACCGATTCTTTTACTGCCTCCTGTCACCAATACCGGAACGCCACGAATATCCATCCTCTAAATTGAACAGATCATGAGATGCTGCGTTTTGATGAGTGAGAAAAAATATCTTCATCTCCCCAGCCAGCAAGATCCAAGCTCACCCGGTGGGGAAGAAAGTTCATACAGGCCCGAGCCATAGCAGCCCGATTGTTACGTTGCAACATAGCAGCAAGTTTATGTTTCATCTCTATTAGATGGATAACATCTGATGCAGCATAGGCAATCTGCTGCTCAGTCAACTCCTCCGCCCCCCAGTCAGAAGATTGCTGCTGTTTATCCAACTCAATATTTAAAAGTTCACGGGTAATATCTTTCAGACCATGACCATCGGTGTAGGTACGAACTAAACGAGAGGCAATTTTGGTACAGAAAACCGGAGCTACCTGAAAGCCAAGCCAGTGCCGAAGCGATGCGAGGTCAAAGCGGGCAAAATGGAAAATTTTCTCCACCTGCATAGCCTCCAAAACCGCCTTTAAACGAGGAGCGTTGTAGCGCTTGATCTGCACCAGGGTAGTTACCCCATTCTCATTACATAGCTGCACCAGACAGAGCCGATCCCGCTTGACATGGAGACCAAGTGTTTCGGTGTCTACCGCCAGATACCGGCTCTCCATATATAGTGTATATCGCTCTTCATCAAGATCATCCAAGAGCACTACAGGTTCTGAATTTTGGACTGTCATAGTTTACCCTTTTTTTTTATTTCAGATTAACGGAGCAGACAAACATATAAAATTTCTTGACAACATCCGTTAACTCTTGGAAAGCAGAATTTTTTCAGGCATAATCAGCAAGGTTATCACTGGTCTGCTCAACACTCTATTGATAAAATTCCGCCCGACTTATTATTGGGGAATGTACCAGAGTACGGCAGAGTTTTCAAAACCAAATATATTCAACCAGAATATTTGATAGATTTATGATGTTTTTTGTGTAAAATTTTACTTGTTTACAATACAAGGTAGCCAGAAAAAAACAAGGAGCAGTTCATGGCAGAGCGAGACATCTACACTTCTGACCAATTAGCAAAAATCCGGGAAACCCTGGCAAACGCCTTAGGTGAGACTGCCGAGGAAGCTGTTGACAATCTAGATAAAAGGTTTACCCCCAAAACTGAAGGGCCGACAGGTGCCGATAGCCCTGAGAACAAAAAAAAGGCAGCAAAAGCCAAACAGAAAGCTGAAGAGGCCAAAGAGGCTGCCAGCGTTGGCACTGTCTTGGCTGAGAACAAACTCAAACACATGATCGAGGTCATCCCAGATTTTAAAGATACCCCCGATGATGTCAGCGACCTGGTTAGTGCCATCCTGAAACATCCAGAGACCAAAGCTTTCCATCTGGTCGACGCTTTATCCAAAATCAAGCAGGATGATGTACCCCTTATTGACGCTCTGGTAGAGGGAATAACATCAAAAAAGGGCCTCAACCCTCTTATCGACGCCTTGCGTTATGCTGTTGGCAGCCCCAAAGCAATTAAAACCCTCGCCATGGGCATTGCCGAACAAGGCTCCACCAACCATCTGATTCGTGCAATTGCCACTGCCCCCAAAGGGCTGGTAGACGCTGAAACCATCTGGTGCATGGAGATTATGGGTAAAGGCTCCATGGAACAACTGCTAGAGGCGATGAAACTCCTGAATGACGAATCTCCAGGGGTGGTAATCTTGGCTGCCGGTCTAATCAACCGGAAAGAGGTAGCCATTGAACCATTGGTTCGGGCTTTGGCTGCAGCAGGAGACAACCATCAGGCCAATGCCATACTTGCCCGCGCAATGACAGAGATAGCTGACAACACCCAGATAATCACCCTGCTGGAAAAATATGTCACTGACGACACCGAAGCGGCAGAAATTTTTGTATCTAAACTTGTTTTTGAGAGCCTTAAAAACAAAGGCAAGGGCCGACCTAAACTAATGGCAAAAGCCTGTGGATTTATGCGTGCCGACTCCATGTCCGGTAAAATCTTGATAATGGGCATAATAAAAGAGGGTGACCCTGGCCAGATAGAAAAAGCCTACAACAGGATGAAAAGCCATGCCATAGGCCGGAAGATGGTTGCTGTTGCCATCAAAAACATGGGAGGCTTGAAAGCCATGAAGATGCTTGGCGGCATGTTCTTCCAAGTCTCAAAATTTGAAGACGAGGCCAAGGCGGCAACCGCAGAAGCTAATAAACGCTACCAGGAGATTGTTAAAGATATTTTAAAAGAAGAAGTGTAGAAAATAGCCAGGCACAAAGAAGTAGCAGAAAAACTCGGACATCTTGCTTGCCTTCAGGCTCGCAAGGTGTCCGAGTTTTTTTATGGCTACTAATGGCAACCTGCCACATGTAGCCGGAAAAGATCATTTATTTAGAAAAAGGGTTGTCCAATATCAGAGTCTCTTCCCGGTCTGGCCCGGTAGACAAGATGGCTACTGGAGTACCGACCAACTCTTCCAAACGACGAATATAATCCCGTGCCTGCTGGGGCAGACTATCCAAACTCTTACAACCCACTGTAGATTCAGACCAACCAGGCATCTCTTCGTAAACAGGCTCACAAGCCTCAAGAATAGATGGATCAGAAGGTATGGCATCAATTCGCATACCGTTACGCTCGTAGGCGACACATATTTTCAGACTCTTCAAGCCGTCAAGAACATCTAATTTGGTCAGAGCCAAGCCGGTTAAACCGTTGACTCTAGCGGCATGACCCACCACAACAGCATCAAACCAGCCACAACGTCGGGAGCGGCCAGTGGTGGCTCCAACCTCACCGCCAACGTTGGACAGGTGCTCTCCCACACCATCAAACAGCTCAGTAGGAAATGGGCCGCTGCCAACACGAGTCGTATAGGCTTTTGTAATACCAAGAACATAATCAATAGCAGTCGGTCCAATACCCGTACCACTGCAAGCACTGCTGGCAATGGTGGTTGAAGAGGTCACAAAAGGATATGTTCCATGCTCTACATCCAGCATGGTTCCTTGAGCACCCTCAAGAAGAATGGACCTGCCGGCGGCGATATCTTTGGAGAGAAGCAGAGCAACATCATCAACAAATGGAGCAAGAATCTCTGCCATACGCAGATAATCGTCACGAATAGCTTCAAAACTGAAAGTCTGTGAGTCGTAGAAGTTCTCTAACATAAAATTATGATAGGATAGATTATCCCGTAACTTAGACTCAAACACCTGCTGGTTATAGAGATCACCAAGACGAATACCACGCCGGGCAACTTTATCCTCGTAAGCAGGACCGATACCACGTCCTGTTGTACCGATTTTACCTTTACCTTTACGCCTTTCACGGGCCTGGTCCAACTCCCGGTGGTATGGCATGATTAAATTTGTCAAAGATGAAATTTTAAAGGTGCTACCGCTAACTGTAACCTCTTGCCCTGCCAGCTTATCAATCTCTTCTATAATTGCAGCAGGATCAAGCACCACACCATTACCTATGGCACAGACCTTACCGGCACGGAGAATCCCAGAGGGGATTAGATGCAAAACATATTTTTTCCCTTCAATGACCAGGGTATGTCCAGCATTATGTCCACCTTGAAAGCGAACAACCGTGTCAGCCGATTCAGTTAACAAATCGACAATCTTACCTTTTCCTTCATCACCCCACTGGGTACCCACGATAACGACGTTGGCCATCTTTTATATCTCTCTTTAGTCACTTAAACAGGTTATATAAAAATAACAATATGTGATGCAAAACTATCAACATCTACCACTATTAACAGCTTTTTGCAACCAGTCATTATTTGTTACTTGTTGGTTTAAAAGTTGCATACATATTTTACAGTGATGAGTCAAAATTAACTGACCGTATCTATCGTAGCTTTTAAACTACATAGATATGGTCAGTTATCCAAGTAGAGATATCCAGGTAAAAATCGGTTAAAATTGAGCATGGGTCTTTTATCAAACATTCTTCGCCCTTTTAGCAGCAAAACCGGTCGAAGCCGGGTTGGTTTGCAGTTTTCGGCAGAGAGTACGCACATTGCAGCCATATGCCACACTAGAGGCATCAGGCCCCAGTTAGAGCTATGCCGCTCCATTGACAGCGACCCACTAAGCAGGCCAACAGTTGCAGAGATAGTGCAATATAACCGGCTTGGCAACAGCTCTACATCTATGGTTTTAGATCCACAAGATTACCAACTATTTCCCGCCAACACACCAGATCTTCCCAAACATGAGTGGCGAGAGGCCATGCAGTGGCAGATCCAGGAGCATATCGAACAGCCGGCTTCGAACATGGTGGTTGAGGTGTTTGACATTCCTCCAAGAAAGTCGGGAACAGAACCGGAACGCATCTACGTTGTCGCAGCACAAAAAACAGCAATAGAGCGACTGAGCCACAATAGCATTCGCACCGGCTTAACCCTGGAGCAGATAACCATACCAGAACTATCCCTCATGGCATTGACCAACAAACTGCCAGAACAAGAGAGCGGTCTCGGACTGTTGCAACTAGGGCGCAAAGGTGGGCTAATATTGATTATACGCCAGCAGACCCTCTATCTAGCCAGGTCTATAGTCAACTCTACATCACTTATTGCAGAGCAGAACAGCTTCTCTACCGCATCTCAAGACGAAGTTGCCCTTGAGATAAGGCGAACCATGGATTTTTTTGAGGGAACATTTGACCAGCCACCAATCACCTCCATCTATCTACTACCGTCCAGCCAACCACTGCCTGGAGCACAAGCAGCCTTGAAAGAGCGTCTTGACCTGCCGGTAAAAGAGTTTAACATCCGTCAGCTTATTGATGTTCCAAACCATATCTCTGACAGCGACCTTATCCCTGCTCTGCCGGCTATCGGTGCAGCCATGACAGATAACCAAGAGAGCTGAAAGGGTTGACGATGCGACAACATATCAACCTTCTCCGCCCCGAGTTCATGCCCAGAGAGACCAGGCTGTCTGCTAAAACCATGCTGCTCCTGGCTGGAATATCTATTATTATGGCTATTTTCTCCTATCAAGCGGAGAGAAACATCACCAGGGAGAACGAAAAGCTAGCCCTTCTGCATAGTCAGCAAAAAAAAGTTTTAAAAAATATCGATGACTTTGCTGGCTATAATCAGCCAGATATATCCAAAACTCAAAAGCTGATGGAGTTAAAGCAGCAGCTAGCGGCAAAAAATGCCATCTTGAGTAGCGACATTGAGCTGGATATTACTGCTCCAAAACCGTTCTCCAACATTTTACAACAGATTGCCCAAGCCCAAATACCTGGAGTTTGGCTAACTAAAGTCACTATTAGCAATACTGGAGAGCCATGGATAGTTGAGGGGTACGCCACCCGCACTACTCCTGGCTTGATACCCCAATATCTAAAACGGCTTGCCAGCCAGTTCAACCCCCAACAGCCACAGTTTGCCGTAGACAAAATTGGAGAGACGGGAGACATCACCAAGGAGCAGACCATCGCAACAGATAATAACAAGCTTTTTTTCCGGCTTTTGGCTAAGGGCATATGAGTGTTATGAGGTTATCTGAGCAGTTCATCAACAAAGCCATGACTACCATCAACGGCCTCTCGTTTCGGGAGAGAGCCCTGCTAACGCTCACCATAGCCTTGATTATAGTGCTGTTTTGGTTTTTTCAACTATTTCAACCAGCCGTAAAACAGCAGTTGGCACTGGAGCAAAAATCTGCAACTCTGGAAAAAGCCCTGGCTACATTAAAAGCGATAGAAGCCAAAGCAAAAGCAGAAGCCTATATAAACCCCAACACCAAAGCCAGCCAGGATATCACCGCCCTGGTTGAAAAAAATGCCAGGTTAGACCTGCAACTAAAACAGGCTGGAATAGCCCTCTCCGACCATCAGGAGCGGATAAATATTAAGGCGGTTTTACTCAAAGAGATGGGGGAACTTGAACTATATGGAGTTGAACAGCTAGCAGCAGAACCTTTAATAGCCAAACCAATAAATGGTGAGGGCGGCACCACTACACAGATATATCAGCATACAGTAAAAATAGAGCTAATTGGCAGCTATCCGGCAACCTGGAGCTACCTTAAAAGACTGGAAAAGAGCAGCCTGCCAATACAGTGGGAAAAACTTGGCTACCAAACCACAAACCATCCCATAGGTTTGACCAGTCTAACCATTAGAAGCATTGGTCTTAGATAACTCTTGTCCGATAACCACTCCACAAATAGTCAAACTGAAGAGAACCAATCACTTGGGCGGGGTATTGCCAGATGTAGCCAACCTAGAGCATGCTGCCCGTAGCTCCAAAAATGTTTTTTCCACCATTATTGATTTGGCCGAGGTCACATTTGATACAATTATTTCCTATGACAGTATCTCCAGAGGCCGTCGCTATAAAAGCAATGAGTTTACCACGACCATGGAACGCTAACTTAATCAGCAAAACCATAATCTTGCACTAGATTACGCACCCCTACCCCACAATCCAACTTCCAACACAGAACTCCGCTGTAAAAAACTCCAAGGATTGATGCCTGCCCTGGGTATGGATAGCCAGGAGTGCAAACATGGCTGGGCCAGGATTAAACATCACTGCTTTAACTGCCAACACACCAAACCAGCTAAACAGTACCGTGATGAAGGCAACGGCGGATGGGGGTAGCAGGTAAACGCCAATTCAGCTAAAATGGCTGAGAGCCTGGATTCCCCACACACCACTTAAAACCAATAAATGGGTTTAACTTTTTAAAACAGACCCTGGATGCGATCAAAGCCGGATAGCAGGATCAACCTCCATACCCTTTTTAACCCTTACACCCTTGACCGACATGTTAAGAAAAGAGAACATGGTATGCTTTTGTAATTATGAAATATGAGCCACTTTTACAAGTTTTCTCCTCGGTCTTGAGGCAAAATGAGCGACACAGCAACCAATGACCCAAGCTCAGTCGGCATTGTAGAGCAGCATCAAGCAACCCTGTTTGATAACGGGGAACCCCTTACTCTGGACTGTGGCAAAAGCCTGAGTCCGGTACAGGTTGCTTATGAGACCTACGGAACCCTAAATGCTGATGCCAGCAACGCTATTATTATCTGCCATGCTCTCTCAGGCAATGCCCATGCTGCGGGACGACATACAGCCGAAGATAGAAAACCGGGCTGGTGGGACCAGTATATCGGTCCTGGAAAACCGTTTGATACCGACTATTTTTTTATTATCTCCAGTAACAACCTAGGCGGCTGTAACGGCACAACCGGCCCCTCCAGCATTGATCCAGAGACAGGGAAACAGTTTGGGCTCAATTTTCCCATTATCACCATAGCTGACATAGCCCGGCTGCAAAAAGCCCTGGTAGACCACCTGGGCATTAAAACCCTATTGGCTACAGCCGGAGGCTCCATGGGAGGAATGATCGCCCTACAGTGGGCCTTGGACTATCCAGAATTTGTACCTGGATGCGTTATTATAGCCTCCACACCGAGACTTACTGCTCAGAACATCGCATTCAATGCTGTCGCCAGACAGGCGATAATGGCTGACCCCAATTTTAACAATGGGGACTACTATGATGGTGACGGCCCGACAAACGGCCTGGCAATAGCCAGAATGATGGCCCACATTACCTACCTCTCTGAAAAGGGGCTGGATAAAAAATTTGGCCGCCGTATGCAGAACCCCCAGACCACAGGCAGCAGTTTTGACCAGGATTTTGCCGTGGAGTCTTATCTCCGCTATCAAGGCTCATCATTTGTGACCAAGTTTGATGCCAATACCTACCTCTACATCACCAAAGCCATGGATCAGTTTGATCCATTTCCAGACCCCGAAACCACAGCTAAACGTCTGGAGAAAGTCAACTCCCGGATTATGGTTATGAGCTTTGATACCGATTGGCGTTTTAATACCGCACACTCAAAAGATCTGGTTAAAATTTTGAACTGGCACAATAAAAACGTATCTTTTGAAGAGTTCACATCCCCACACGGTCACGATGCCTTTTTAATGAAATCTCCTGACTATCAACAGTCATTAGCCTCATTTTTGCTCCGCCTCTATCAAGATTTTGTAATAGAGTCAACGACAAAAAAAAATAAGGACAACAGATAGATGCCTACACTGCGGGTTGATCTGGAGGTAATTGCCAATCTGGTAGATAACAACAGCCGGATTCTTGATCTGGGCTGTGGTGACGGACTGCTGCTGGACTATCTGCTACGCCACAAAGGGGGAAATGGTTTTGGGGTCGAGTTAGACCATAAAGGGGTCCACACCTGCATATCAAGGGGTCTTCCTGTCTATCAAGGCGATATTGACCAAGGGCTTTCAGACCACCATGATGATGCCTTTGACTACGTAATCCTCTCTCAAACCCTCCAGGCGACACGCCGACCACGGTTTGTTGTCCAGGAGATGCTTAGAGTTGGCAAACGGGTTATTGTCTCTTTTCCCAATTTTGCCTACTGGCGAGTACGATTTGGCCTTTTTCTTACCGGACGTATGCCCCGCACCAAGGTTCTGCCCCACCGCTGGTACGACACACCAAACATCCACATGTGTAGTATTAAGGATTTCAAGGAGATGTGTGACAGCATGGAAATTAATATCATCCGGCAACTTCCATTAGCTGCAAGTGGTGGCATGGACAGTGATTTGGTCCATTCACAGCTTATCGGCAAACTACCGAACGCCACAGCCAACCTATTGGCCCCGCTAGCAATCTTCCTCTTAGAGAGGAGAAGTAAGTAATGAGTGAATTAACCCCGGAAAACGCCAAGGTTGAACCACTTATTAACGAAGCTGAGATTAAAACCCGAATCAAAACCATGGCTAAAGAGATCGCCCCCCACATGGAAAAAAATGTGGTGGTGGTTGGCCTGTTAAAGGGGGCTTATGTCTTTACTGCAGATCTGGTTCGGGAGTTGGCCCGGCTTGGAGTTGTCCCAATTGTTGATTTTATGGTCCTCTCTTCCTACGGCAAAAGCACAGAAAGCTCCGGCACGGTAGAGGTTAAACTTGATTGTGAAGAGGATCTAAGCGGTCGTCAGGTTCTCCTGCTCGATGATATCCTTGATAGCGGCAGAACCCTCTCTTTTGCCGTTGACCATCTAGAAAAACTTGGAGCATCATCTGTCCTGACCGCAGTTTTGCTTGACAAACCATCCCGCCGCAATAACAGTTTCACTGCTGATTTTAGCGGTTTCACCATCGACAATCTTTTTGTAGTCGGCTACGGTATCGACTTTGCGGAACATTTTCGTGAACACCCCTATGTAGGATTTGTTAAACAGTGACCACCACAAAACTCCCATGCCGCACTCTGCTTTTTGACCTGGACGGTACTCTGGTAGACTCTGCCCCAGATTTGTGGCACACCATGAACCATGTCATGGGTAAGCTTGGTTTGGAGACGCTAGCCCTGGACCAGGTAAGAAACTTTGTTGGTAACGGGGCCAGATTTCTCCTGGCCCGTGGTATCTATGGCGAGCACGCCACCGCACCAGATGACAATCCTGATTTTGAAGCAGCGGTCAAACTTTTTCTCGACTACTACCAAGAGCACATGACCGACCACTCCAGACCGTATGCTGGCTGCATGGAGATACTCCAGAAGTTGAAGGATAGCGGCTTTAAATTAGCGGTAGTTACCAACAAGACCGAGAAAATGGCAAAAACAATGTTAAGCAACCTTTCAATGGACCATTTTTTTGCTGAGATTGTTGGCGGAGATACTCTTGAAGAGCGAAAACCTCACCCTCTTCCACTCCTCTATACCCTAAAAAAATTGGACACACCCCCCTCCTTTGGGGTTATGGTAGGGGACTCAGAGACTGACTGTAAAGCAGCAAGATCTGCAAAATGTGGCCTGATCTTGGTTAGCCACGGTTATAATCGAGGCATAGCGGTCAACACCCTTAACCCCGATGCAACCATTGATTTTTTTGAGGAGCTCCCTCCTCTATTAGAGTTAACTTCATAAGACTATTTTTTAAATATTGGATAACAGCATGCCCCAACTAAGATTAGGAATTCCCAAAGGTAGCCTGGAAAAAGCCACCGTCGATCTTTTTGCCCAGGCTGGGTGGAACATAAGAATCCACTCCCGCAACTATTTTCCAAGCGTTGATGATAACGAGTTGGTCTTATCCCTGGTTCGCCCCCAAGAGATGGCAGCCTACATTGCTGACGGCACATTGGATCTGGGACTGACCGGCTGGGACTGGATTATTGAACGCGACTGCCAGGATAAGGTCGCAGAAATTGCCACCCTTGAGTATTCTAAAGCCTCCAACCAAGCCTGTCGCTGGGTGCTGGTTACCAGGGAGGACTCTCCGATTAAAACCATCGAAGATCTCCAAGGCAAACGGATCGCCACCGAGTTAGAGGGCTTTACCCGGCGTTATCTTGCTGAAAGAGGCGTTACCGCCGAGGTTGTCTTCTCTTGGGGGGCTACTGAAGCCAAGGTGGTAGAAGGCCTGGTAGATGCAGTAGTTGAAATTACCGAGACCGGATCAACCATTAAAGCCCACGGCTTGCGAATTGTCGAAGATCTACTGGAGACCCGTACCAAACTAATTGCCCACCCGCCAGCACTGGAAGATACCTGGAAAAAAAATAAAATTGAGCAGATATCCATGCTGCTAACTGCAGCACTGGATGCCCGGCACAAAGTTATGTTGAAGATGAACATACCAACAGCAAACACCCAGGCAGTTGTTGATGAACTGCCAAGCCTCCAGGCTCCGACCATCAACCCCCTTACCGATAGCAATTGGCAAGCTGTAGAAACTGTCGTTGACCGTAACAAGGTTCGTGACCTGATTCCACGCTTAAAAGCAGCAGGTGCTGTAGGTATACTGGAATATGACCTTAAAAAAGTGTTATAAGGTGTAGTTTGACTTTCCCATCCTAACGGTTTGGGAGATGGTTTCTGTTGTTAAGTATTTAATTTACCGAGGAAAGTTCCCATGTCGATTGTCGATTTAATTAATAAAGGTGTGGAGTTGATGTTCCTGGGAATGGGAACTGTGTTCATCTTTTTGGCTATTTTGGTTGTTGTTGTCAGCCAGATGTCAAAACTGGCAAAAGCACTTGAAAAAAACCAGCCACAGCCTACCACCGCAAAACCTGCAACAGTAGTAGCAACAAATAACGACCATATTGCAGCAATAGCAGCAGCGGTTCATCAATACCGAGCTAAACATCAATAAAATTCCTCTGTTTTAACTCTACTGTTAAAACCTATCTATCAACCTGTTTATTACCCGTCCAAAGGAAGTTATACGTACCATGAAAAAAAAGCCCCTTGGAATTACGGAACTCGTTTTAAGAGACGCCCACCAATCACTATTCGCCACCCGGATGCGTATTGACGATATGCTACCCATAGCCGCAAAGCTTGATAAAGTCGGCTACTGGTCCTTGGAGACCTGGGGTGGAGCCACCTTTGATGCCTGTATCAGGTTTCTGGGCGAAGATCCATGGGAACGGCTGCGGCGTCTTAAAGCAGCTATGCCCAACACCCCGATGCAGATGCTCTTTAGGGGCCAGAATATTCTCGGCTATCGCCACTATGCCGATGATGTAGTAGAGAAGTTTGTTGAACGGGCAGCAGCCAACGGTATGGACGTATTCCGTATCTTTGATGCTATGAACGATACCAGGAACCTAAAAACAGCTATTAAAGCTACCATTAAAAACAAGAAACATGCTCAAGGCACTCTATCCTATACCATCAGCCCAGTACATAATATCCAATACTGGCTGGATATGGCTAAAAAGCTGGAAGATCTCGGCTCCCACTCTATCTGCATCAAAGATATGGCCGGCCTGCTCAGACCTTATGTGGCAGAAGAGCTGGTCTCCCGATTAAAAGAGACCGTATCGGTTCCCCTGGCTATGCAGTGCCATGCAACAACCGGTATGAGCACCACTACCATACTTAAAGCTGTGGAGTCAGGGTTGGATATTGTTGATACTGCTATATCATCAATGAGCCATACAACCGGCCACTCAGCAACAGAGAGTGTGGTTGCCATCTTGGAAGGCCGGGCAAATGCCACAGGACTGGATATGGTCCTACTGGCAGAAATCGCCGCTTATTTCCGTGAAGTAAGGAAAAAATATGCTAAATTTGAGGGCAGCCTGAAAGGTGTTGACTCCCGGATTTTGTTGGCCCAGGTTCCAGGTGGAATGCTCAGCAACATGGAGAACCAGCTTAAACAGCAAGGTGCCATGGATAAAATGGACGACGTGTTAAAAGAGATTCCAAAAGTTCGTAAAGATCTTGGCAACATTGCCCTGGTTACTCCAACATCACAAATCGTAGGTACACAAGCGGTATTCAACGTGATGATGGGTGAACGGTATAAATCCATAACCAAAGAGACCCGCGGCATCCTTCGTGGTGAGTATGGTTCAACACCGGCTCCTATGGATAAAGAGCTGCAAAAAAGGGTTTTAGGACCAAAAGAGAGGCCTCTGACATGCCGCCCTGCAGATAAATTAAACCCTGAGGTAGAGACCCTCTCCAAAGAGTTGGAAAAACTGGCAGCAGAGAAAAACATCCGCAAAGCTGATGCATTTATTGACGATGTGCTTACCTATGCCCTATTCCCGGCTGTTGGTCTCAAGTTTCTAGAGAACCGTGACAACCCAGACGCCTTTGAGCCGGTACCATCGGCTGATGATGTTGCACCAGCTAAAAAAGCTGTCGCTCCCGCACCTGCACCTGCAAAAGCTTCCCCTTCTGCACCAGAGAGCTACCGGGTTGTTGTTAACGGTAGTGCTTATGATGTTGAGGTTGGCCCAGGTGGAGCTATAAGCCAGACTGCTGCTGCACCTGCCGCCGCTCCTGTAGCTGCACCTGCTGCGGCTCCTGCTGCAAGTGGTGGAGAGCCAATCCCTGCTCCACTGGCTGGTAATGTGGTTAGAGTTGAGGTCCATGTCGGTAGTCAGGTCAATGAGGGTGATATCATTGTTATCGTTGAAGCCATGAAGATGGAGACTGAAGTTCGTGCTCCAAAAGGTGGAGCAGTAACTGCTATCAATGTGAAAGCTGGCGATACAGTAGGTGTCGGTGATTCTCTGCTTACAATATCTTGAGTCTAAAATATGAATAATTTATTGATACTCTGGCAGACCACCGGACTTGCCAATTTACAGTGGGGCGAGGTGGTGATGATTGGCATAGGGGGCTTGCTGCTCTATCTTGCAATTGTCAAAGAGTTTGAACCACTGCTGCTGATTCCCATCGGTTTCGGAGCAATTCTCTCCAACATTCCTGTTGCGGGAATCGCTGAGGAGGGGGGAATGCTCTATATGGTTTATGAGGTGGGTATACATAGCGGAATCTTTCCCCTGCTCATATTCCTAGGTGTTGGGGCTTTGACTGATTTTGGCCCGCTGATTGCCAACCCAAAAACCATATTTCTCGGAGCGGCCGCCCAGTTTGGGATATTTTTAACACTCATCGGGGCGTTGGCTATGAACGCTATCCCCGGCTTTGAGTTCTCCCTAGCTGATGCTGCAGCTATCGGCATTATCGGCGGTGCAGATGGACCAACGGCTATTTTTCTCTCCTCCAGGTTAGCACCAGACCTTATGGGAGCCATTGCCGTTGCTGCATACTCCTATATGGCTATGGTTCCTATGATCCAGCCGCCAATCATGATGGCCTTGACCACCGAGACTGAACGCAAAGTTGTGATGACCCAGTTGCGCCCTGTCTCACGGCTGGAAAAAATTCTCTTTCCACTGACAGTGCTGCTCCTCTGCCTTCTTTTTTTACCAACTGCTGCCCCGCTTATCGGCATGTTGACCTTCGGCAACCTGCTAAAAGAGTGTGGAGTTGTTGAACGTCTCTCCAAAACAGCTCAGAACGAACTCATCAATATTGTCACTATTTTCCTTGGCTTGGCAGTGGGAACCAAGCTATCTGCCGAGGCATTTTTAAATATAGAGACAATGGGTATCCTGGTATTGGGAGTGATAGCCTTTAGTGTTGGCACTGCTGCTGGATTGATGATGGGCAAGCTGATGTATCGCTTGTCTGGTGGTAAAATCAACCCGCTGATTGGTGCTGCCGGAGTCTCCGCCGTACCAATGGCAGCCCGTGTTGTTAACAAGGTAGGACTGGAAGCCAACAACCAAAACTTTCTGCTGATGCACGCCATGGGACCTAATGTTGCCGGAGTGATTGGCTCAGCAGTAGCTGCTGGTGTGTTGCTGGCTACTGTTGGTGGTGGCTAACACAATATAGCCATATATTTTTTAATTGGGCAATAAACTGCTTTAAGCTGGAATTGACAATAACTAAAAGATATACTAAACGAAAGATGTATATTTTTTATTGACATAACAAATAGGAGAGATTATGGAGATTAAGCTGGAAGGTCGGCAGGTAGATCTCGGCAACGAGTTACAAGAACGGATCAAAAAACGCCTGGATAGTTTAGACCGACGATTCGGCCCCATTACCCACGCTAGATTCAGTGTGGAGAGGCGACCGCATAACAATGAACAGCGAGCCGAAGCAAAAGCTGTTGTCAATATTGCTGGCAGCACAATAACCGCTACTAAAGAGGCCGCCACTGTTGTTGTCGCAGTTAATGAGACTTTGGATACATTGACCGAAAATCTTAAAGGTCATGTTGAAAAGAAGAAGAAAGACCACCGGTAGAGATTGTGGTCAGGTTTTTTTGAATATCTAGATGAAAAGTTGGGGCTTTCCCCCAAATCCCATCGGAAGGGGGTAGCCCCCCTTCCCAAAACCATCCCATGACTTTTTTAGTTAAGTTTATTTTACTATCCTGACTTACGTTATGTTTTCCCTTTACCTGGGATCTCCTCATGACAGATACTGTGGTGATGAGTGATACCGATCAGCTAGTTCAGGCTCTGTTTGGTCCAGAGAGCCTTCTATCCAAGACCATACCCTCCTATGAATCACGTAACTCTCAAGTGCGGATGGCTCAACTTGTTGCCGAGACAGCGGTAAATGATGGCTGTCTGTTGGTTGAAGCTGCAACAGGAACCGGGAAAACACTGGCCTATCTCCTGCCGTTGCTGGCTATGGGCCATAAAATAATAGTAGCGACTGCGACAAAAGCCCTGCAAGATCAAATTGTCAACAACGACCTCCCTATGGTTCGTCAAGTTATGCGCACCCCTTTTAGCTTTGCATCGTTAAAGGGCCGTGGCAACTATCTATGCCTGCTACGTTTTAGAGCCTACAATCATGGTGGAGCATCAAAACAGGAGAAAAAATGGCTTGACCTGATCAAAGAGTGGCTCCCCTATACCCTCACCGGGGACAGGGATGAGTTGCAGGATATGCCGGAGCAGTTGCCATTCTGGTTTGATGTCAGTGCAGGTGGTGAGCACTGCATCGGTAAAAAGTGTGATGATTATGATAGCTGTTTTCTAACTAAAGCGAGAAACCTGGCAAAAAAGGTCAACCTGCTTGTGGTCAACCACCATCTTTTTTTTGCTGACCTAGCAGTAAAGGATGGTGGGTTTGGTGAGATATTACCAAACCATAAAGTTGTAGTTTTTGATGAGGCCCACCGTATACCGGATGTTGTCACCACATTTTTTGGCTGGGAGATTAGCAACTATAAAATCAGGGAACTGATTCAAGATAGTCGCCGGGAGTTTGAAGAGATTGGCGTTAGTGAACATGAAGCCTATGATATTCTACAGGTTTTAGAGGAGGTAGCACACGGGCTAAGGGCAGCATTTCCCACTGTAGATAGCCGTGACGGTCTGCAGCCAGAAGATATGGAGGCTGCTCCAGGTAGGGCAATGGTGGCAATGGAGGAGGCTCTCTACAAATACCGGGAGGTGTTGGAGCCACAACAGATCCGCAGCAAAACCTTGGCCTCTCTATACCGGCGGGCTGAAGAACTTCTGGAGATTTCTGGACGGATTCGCTCGTTAGCCGATCCAACACGGGTACACTGGTTTGAGACCAGAGGCCGGGGAGTGTTTATCCACGCCTCGCCCCTGGAGACCGGCCCAACTCTGCAAGAGTTGCTCTACCCAACACTTGATGCTGTAATTTTCACCTCAGCCACCCTGGCAACCGGCTCAGGAGATAGGGGTTTTGCATTTTTTCGAGAGCAGCTTGGGGTAAATGGTGATCAAGTTGTTATGGAACGACTGCCCCCGCCTTTTGATTATGCCAACCAATCCCTGCTTTTTGTCCCGGACGATCTACCAGAACCAAATAGCCCAGAGTTCCCTAAAGCTGTTGCAGGAGAGATTGAACAGCTTCTAAATGTGAGCCAGGGCCGGGCACTGTGCCTCTTCACCAGCTTGCGAATGATGGAGTCGGTGCGTCTAGCTTTACAGGGTAGGTTTCCATACAATCTGCTGGTACAGGGCAGCAGGCCAAAAGCGGCTTTGCTGGCAGCATTTCAGAGTGACACTTCATCAGTTTTATTGGGTGTTGCAAGTTTTTGGGAAGGGGTTGATATTCCCGGAGAGTCGCTATCCATTGTCATTATAGATAGGTTGCCTTTTGCCTCCCCTGGAGATCCGGTAGTTGCAGCCCGCAGCCGATGGTTTGAGTCGCAAAAGCTCAACCCATTTAATGCTATGACAGTACCAAGAGCAATTATAACCCTAAAACAGGGACTAGGCCGCTTGCTAAGACGTAACAGTGACCGGGGCGTAATGGTGGTTTTAGACAAACGGTTGGTGACAAAATGGTACGGAAAACGGTTTTTATCTGGCCTGCCACCTGCCCCTCTTACTAAAGAACGCAAGGCAGTAGGAAAGTTTTTTGCCTAACCAGAAATTATTTATGGATATTATCGCTAAACCTTGATGAGTCAGTTATAAGTGCGTATATGGTGCTAAGGAGACTAGCACCAATGGTGGTCTGCCAAAAAGTAAACAAGATTTTTAAGTTATTTTTCCAGACTTCTAACTGCCGAATATAGCTTAAGCTAGAATTGCTATAATTCATGAAATATTCTATCTAAAGAGATACAAAAAAGAATGCGGATTTTAGCTATGGACACAGTAGGCCACCAGGGTTCTGTTGCTCTACTAGATGATAATACTCCAATCACCAGTGCCATGCTCACAGAGCCGACTGGACATGTGGTAACCCTTCCCAAAACTATAACATCATTATTAAAAAAAGCTGGCTGGTGTATTGAAGATATAGACCTGGTAGCAGTCACCCTGGGGCCGGGATCATTTACCGGCCTGCGTATAGCTCTTGGTGTGGCAAAGGGGTTGGTGCTGGGACAGGATGTTAATGTGGTTGGTATCTCCACTTTGGATGTGGTTGCAGCAGGCAGTGGAGCCAAAAAGAGTGGAGACTTGGTCGCCACTATATTGGATGCCAGGCGTAAGGAGATTTATTTTGGTCTATACAAACTATCTGCATACTGCTTGCCAGAGGCGATCAACGAGCCTTTTATTGCCGATCCTCTATCTCTATCCCAAGAGCTAGCTGCTGATCCATCTATAATCAGTACCACTCAGCTCTTTATGAACGGCTCAGGTTTGGGGCCGTATAACACTCTATTCAAAGAGGCTCTGGGAGAGAGGTTCAAGCCAACTCCAGAAGAGGGTTGGAACCCAGACCCTTTTTTACTTGGCAAACTAGCCCTACATAAATTTACCCTGCATGGTGGAGATAGTGGAGCCAGTTTAAATCCGCTATATCTACGCCGCCCAGATGCAGTAATAAAAAAAATGGTTCTTTAATATGCGCCTCAACATAACAGATATGAAAAAAAAGCATCTGGTAAAGGTTGTAGATCTAGATGGTAAAATTGCTCAATCCCCCTGGACAATGCCGATGTTTTTGGAGGAGTTAGAGCTTGGCTCGTTCTGCAGGGTTCTTCTTGACGAATATGGAGAGGTTATCGGTTATTGCATCTCCAGGCTGCAGGTTGATGAGTGGCATCTTTTAACAGTAGGTATAAATAGTAGCCATAGAAATATGGGCTTGGGTTCCCGCCTGCTCAAAGACCTGATTCGCAAAGCCGCACTAAATTATGACAAGGCAGTTTTATTGGAAGTTAGATCTTCAAATGCTGTTGCGATTAATCTATATAAAAAGCATGGCTTTACAGTGTTACATATTAGAGAGGGATATTATAAAACAGCCCAGGCAGCAGAGGATGCAGTAGTTATGAAACGGTTGATTAAGGGTGGGGACCGGGAAATTATTTCTTAAATTACTGGACTTTGGCTCCCAAAAATGATTTTATGCCATAAAATTAAAGTGACTCAGGATTCATATTAATCGTAGATTCCGGGTTACTTTAGAGTTTATTATGAATTATTAATTAATGAAAACTGGCAATTAAGAGGTTCAAAACCATGTTAGTTAAAGATGTTATGATCACCGACGTACTTACCGCCCGTAAAGAAGACTCTGTCCGTAGTATTGCTGGAACGATTTGTACTAATAAAATCAGTGGACTACCGGTTGTTGATGCTGACAATGTTCTGGTTGGAATAGTCTCAGAAAAAGATATTCTCAACTCTCTTTTGCCTAGCTATTCTGATTTCTTACACGACCCTATCCGGGGCCGGGATTTTGAAGGAATGGAGAACAGCTACAAAGAGATTCTATCTAAAACAGTGGCAGATCTTATGACCAACAGAGCTTTTACCGTCTCTCCTGACGATCCACTCATGAAAGCAGCATCACAAATGGCACTACATAAGTTCCGCCGTATACCGGTGGTCGGCCCTGGCAACACACTTATGGGCATAGTTAGCCTGGGCGATATTCACAAAGCCATTTTCAAGCGTGAGTTGGACCTGAAACATTAAATTTTTACTAATTTGTACTGAATATAAATCAAAAGCACCGGAGTTTAGAGACTGCGGTGCTTTTTTTATAGTGCTTTTTACCGCTAAGATTGCTAGTTAAATGTAGCTGGTTTATATTATTATTCAATATTTGGGTGCTGGCTAAATCCAACCCATTAATTAGAAAACTTTGGAGATTTACTTTGGCTGTTGAGATTGAACGTAAATTTTTACTTAAAAATAATGGCTGGCGTGGACTTGGTACAGGAACCGTTTACAGACAAGGGTTTTTGTCTACCGTTAAAGAGAGGGTGGTCAGGATTAGAATTGCCGGAGAGAGAGCTACTTTAACCATCAAAGGTGCTAACAACGGCATATCCCGCCAAGAGTATGATTATGAAATACCCATGGATGATGCAGAAGATATGCTGAACAATCTCTGTGAAAAACCGATAATAGAAAAAACTCGCTATGTTATTAAACATGATGAAAACACTTGGGAAGTTGATGAGTTTGAAGGAGAGAACAAAGGGCTGATTATAGCTGAAGTTGAGCTAACTGATGCCGCACAAACCTTCACCATACCGGACTGGATAGGGGATGATGTCTCAGATGACAACCGCTATTACAACTCTAACCTAATTAAAAACCCCTACTGCAAATGGGCAGAATAAGCAAAGTTTATGGCTGTTTATGCAATAGGCGACCTTCACGGCTGCTTTGAAGAGTTAAAGGCCCTGCTAAGAAAAATTGCTTTCAACCCAAAAAATGACAAACTCTGGTTTGTTGGCGACCTACTCAGCCGAGGGCCTGACTCTCTGGGCTGTTTGCGTTTTATTCGCAACCTTGGCGACAGGGCTGTCGCAACCATGGGCAACCATGAGGTGAGGGCTATTTTGGGGCTGAGCGGTAATTATGACAAAGACTTTTCCGCATATATGACCTTTTTTAACGATATACCAGATCGGGATGAACTATATAAATGGCTCCGCTCACTACCGTTGGTACATCAAGATCCAGAACTGGGAATCACCATGATTCATGCTGGTCTCCCCCCAAACTGGACCATTGCCGATGCCGTAGTCCGTTCTAATAAATTGGCAAAAATTTTTGCAGACCACGAACAGACCAAAAAGTTTCTTGCCCACCCGCTGCCCAAACCAACCAACAATGAACCAGACCATGACGACGAGATCCCCTGGCTCAAATTTGCCCTGGCAACATTAACAAGAATTCGCTACTGCACCAAAGATGGAGTGCTTATCTCCCCAAAAGAGGTGCGGACATCCGGCCTGCTTGATAAGACCGGACACCCCCCTAAAGACTCCCCATACCAGGCCTGGCACCAACACCGCTCCTGGCAACCCAACGAGAAGATTGTTTATGGCCACTGGGCAATGGCTGGTTTGACAATTGGTCACCATAGCTTAGGAATAGACTCAGGGGCAGTCTATGGCGGAAAATTAACCGCCATACAGCTTGATCACCCTGAACACCCCATAACCCAGGTAGATTCTGGAACTTACTTAGTTATGTGACCTTAACGAAAATCAGAAAAATATCATCAGGTTATAATTACATAGTGCTGTTTAGCATTTTTTTTACAAAACAAAAAAGCAGTGGCAAAACCAACTCTCCTTCACGTGGAACTTCTCGCTCGACAAAGCTATATATTTAAGATATACAGTATAGTAAGGCTATGAATAATATCTAAACTAAATATCGAGATTAACAATTAATCAATCAGAAAAATCTTGCCCAATTAATCTAGATGACTGTCGCCAGTGCTCTACTAATGTAGTACGCATGGACTTTGGTATCGCCTGCTTCCTGACAGCATTCTGCTTTTTTATGGGTTTTATAACCGGTAGTGCAGGACTCCACGCTATGGCTCTGCAAGAGCTAGCTGATATTGTCGGCAAAGGTGTGAACTGGCTAAGTGTTATAGCAGCAAAGAAACCACCAACTCCACGTTTTCCCTACGGCTATGGCAAGCTCCAGTTTCTATCAGCTCTGGTGATGGGGTCTATGCTCTCCTTTGGAGCAGCATCTTTCATTTTTTATAATGTCAACCACATTAGCAACGAACTGGTGGAAGCCCCGAGCCCGTTTTCTATAATTGCGGCCATTTTAGTAGGTTTAACTGGCGAGATTACCTACCGGGTTATGGACTGCGTTGGAAACAGAAACAATAACCTGGCAATTCTTGCAGCAGCAACAGACAACAGACTGGATGCCCTGTCAGCTTTAATGGTGCTTGTCGGTGCTATACTAGCCAATATGGGCTGGTTTGCCGCAGACCATCTGGCAGCATTAGCAGTTGCCCTATTGGTAATTAGGGTTGGTTTGCACATTATGACCGAAGCCATCCACGGCCTATTGGATATCGGACCACCAGATGAGATTATGGCCCTTGTTAGGGCAACCTGCATAAATGTTGAAGTAGTTGACTCAATAAAAAATATCAGAGGCCGACGTCTAGGAGACTCTTATGAGTTTGATGTCTCGCTATTTGTTTCAGGTGATCTGACAGTTTATGAAACTGCTGAAGTTAAAGCCTTGGTCTCCGATAAGATATACAACGCGGTCCGACATACAGAACATATCCACATATCTTTATACCCGATGCTACAAAACGCCACTTCTGCTTTAGAGAAAAAAACTACTACTTAACCTTGAACAGTTCTTGGCGGGCCTGCTCTAAAGTTGCCATATCTATACGCAATTTTTTGCCAAGTTCACGGGTAGCTGCTCTCAATGGGTCCAACTTCCCCCGGAAAGCTTCAATTACATCCTGACGGGCCTTTTTTTCACTCTCTTTTCGCTCTTTTGCTTTAGTAACAGCATGTAAAACCTGTTTACGTCGCCCTTCAAGCAGCTCACGGTAACGCTTACTCTCTACCAAAAAATGTTCCCGTGTTACCTCAACCTTTGATGACATCCTCTGCACCTTATCAATCCAATAACTCTCAGGAGCGATATGGCGTTTAAAGGTCTGCCATTTGCTGTCATCGGCAAATATTTTTGGGTCCAAATCTGGATAGCTTGAGTCAGAACAGCCCCCAAGCAGAGTAAAAAGCAGTATAGCCAGCAACCATGACCGTCTGCTTTTTGGACTATGGATCAACTTACCGGGTAGCATATTCATTGAGTTTATTTCTAAGGGTTCTAATAGAGATCCCTAATAGTTCGGCAGCCCTGGTCCGGTTGCCATTAACCTCGTTCAATGTACGATGAATCAAAATCTCCTCCATTCGCCGCACCGTAGTACCAACTGGAAGTCTAATATCCTCTTCATCACCAACAAGATTCTCGCCAAAATCACCACCAATATCTGAACCTGAACTTTGACCACCATCAAAGGAGGCAGGAAGCTCGATCATTAAATCTTCAGGGCCAACCTCTGTACCTTCTGCCATCAATAACGCCCGTTGAATGGCATTTTCCAGCTCACGAACGTTACCTGGCCAGCTATAAGATCTAAGAGCAGCTAAGGCAGATTTGGAGAAGGAGATATCGTTTCTCGCCAACTCAGCAACAAATCTAATCCGAAAGCTTTCTGCTAGCAAGCGAACATCGTCTGCTCTCTCACGTAGAGGTGGAAGCTGTACCGGGAAGACATTGAGACGATAGTAAAGATCTTCACGAAATTTACCCTCCAGGGCATAACTTTTCAGATCCCGGTTGGTTGAGGCAACCACACGAACATCAAGAGATATCGCAGCCTTACCGCCAACTGGGTCAACCTCTCTCTCTTGGAGAACCCGCAACATTTTCGCCTGAAGATTTAGGGACATCTCAGATATTTCGTCAAGAAATATTGTTCCACCATTTGCCTGCAAAAATTTACCTTTACGGTCAGCGGTTGCTCCGGTAAAAGCCCCTTTGCTATGACCAAACAGCTCCGACTCCAGCAAGTTTTCCGGTAGAGCCGCACAGTTAATGGCAATAAAAGGACCTGTAGAGCGGTCAGATGTTTGATGAACAAACCTGGCAATCAACTCCTTACCAGTACCGCTCTCACCCTGCACCAAAACTGATGCCTGAGAGCGGGCTACCCGGCGGACCTGACTTAAAAGCCGCAACATTCCATCATCATTGGTTATGATCTTCCGGCCCCGGCCCAGTTCAGGGTCAAAAAACTGGCTACAGTAATTTTGGATTATTGATTTAAGCTTGGTATCATCAATCGGAAGATGCAGAAAATCTGCAGCACCAAGACTGATCGCCTCTCTTGCTTCAGTAAGGTTGCCTTTTACCGCTGCGGCCAGAATTGGCATACCTCGAAACAGAAAGTTCAACTCTCGAATCAACTCCAGCCCGTCGCCAACCCCCTCAAGATCAACAATCACCATACCTACTTGTGGCGTGGCAATATATTTTTTTGCCTCCGCAACTTTGTCCTGCAGAACAGCAGTTGCACCTAACATCTTGATTTGTGACACAAGGGAGCTCAGTTGAGCTGTAGAGCTACCAATTATTACAATCTCATTGCGTTGTGACATAAGTACCTATTTTCCTATATCCATTGCCATCTGCAGTTGGGCGGCATTTTCAGTTGAAACTTTTGCCCAAGCTGTTTCAGGGGCCAACTCTGCAGCTTTAAGATATTTCTCTTTAGCCCCAGGAAAATCACCCTTTCTTTGCAAAATATCGCCAATTCTCACCAAGGCCAAAGCTTGGACCTCTTTTTCATTAGCCTCTTCGGCCACTCTCTGATATGTACTCAAGGCTTTATCATCGCCTTTCCATTTTTGTAGAATGGTTCCATACCAGTAATAGAGTTTACCATCTCCGAGAGGTTTTTGGAAAAAAAGATCTTCTAAATGGCGAACTGTTTGCGGAAAACGTCCCCGACCCGCCTCTGCTTTTGCTAATAACCGGAGCCGTTTTTCCCTTCCAGCCTCATTCAGAACATCTGCAGGCAGCCTCTCCAAAAGAATTAAAACACTCTCCCAATCTTTAAGCTCAACCAGCCTCTCACTCTCATCAAGACGGACCCTGGCAACCGCTGGGGAAACTTTACTACCAATTTCAGATATTACCGGCAGACCAAGATAGGAGCCTTCAACAATAGCTTTGCCCAACTTTATCAATGCTGGAGCTGGAGCCTCCTCAATACCTTCTATAAGAGGTAAAGCTCCCTCAGCAGCCCCCATACGCATCAACGCTTCAGCCAGATGGATCCTAGGTTTTATATATTTTGGATTACGCCGCCAGTTTTCACCATAAACCTCGGCTAATAGAGCAGAAAACTCCGGCCTGCCCTCCTCCAACGCCATCTCCATACCTTCAACCAGATACTTTTTCCGCAGTCGGTTAGCCCTTCTAACCACAGCAGAGCGTGAGGTAAGTGTCAGTAGTTCATTCAGGGTGTTCAACGCCTCAAAATGCCGGGCAGACTGACCAAGAAGGTCTGCACTTGATAGTTGTGCTTCCGCTAAGGCATCCGGCATCGCAATGTTTTTAATCAGCTCGTCCAGCTTTTTGATTTTTGAGTCTACGTCCAGATTTTCATTTAGAGATAGCTCAAATATTTTACCCCATACTGCAGCATCAGAGGCAATATGGATCTTGCTCAAACGCTCAAAAAGCTGTTTGGTCTCTTTTAAACGGGCTTCAGACTCCTTTGTATCTCCTGCTGCTTTAGCAATTTTTGATAGCTGATGGTTGGACTCAGCCGCACGCAACAACGCCCAGGGAATCATTCGGTCTTTGGATGGGTAGTTCTCCAAAAGTGTCGCGTAGTGACGAACTGCATCTGTATAGCGCGTGTACTTATAGTACATATCAGCCATACCCATGATGCGGTCTGGGTTTTTATTCAAAAATGCCAACTGCTCCTTGGTAATATTATCAAGAATCTCCAAGGTCTTGTCCATTTCACCATCATTATCACTCAGCTCAGCCAGCAAAAATTGTGCTTCTGCACTGAAAGGCCCCTTATTCCTTGTCACCTCAATTATTTTCTTTAAATAACCGGTAGCAGCATCATGGTTGGTCCGGGACGAAACTTGGGAGCGAGCCAGACCAATTGCGGTACGGCCACGTTCCAACCAGACTTCTGGCAACCCTTTAGGCAGGTTGGGGTCCCACATAATATTAGCGGCACTACCATACAGCATGGCATCGTTATAGAGTTTTAGCTGCAACAAACGGTAGTTGGAGTAGTCAGAGTTATTAGGATGCCTGGCCATTGCCGCTTCCAGTTCGGTAAGCACCCAGCCCGGTTTCCAGTCCATCTTGTTGGCAAGGTTTACCTTATAAAAATCGATTATCTCCCGGTTTTCGGTATTGGGGAAAATTTTTAGCAGGTTATCAAGAAGGCCACGGGCCTTGGCAAAGTCACGGGCCTCCTCAGCATCTTTAGCAGCCTCCATAAAATGCTCTTCATTAACAATTTGATCAGCTATCTCAATAGAGACCCCTGAAGGGATAAACAGCGGCGTAAGCCTGTTTAAAGGCCAGGGGTTACCCTCATCCATCTGCCTCCTGCGCTGCTGCATGATCCGGCCAATATCGTCACCCCGTCCCATACCATTTTTTTGCACAACCTCAACAATAAACAGTCCTATTTTCGATCCACGGTGAAAACGGACATTCTGTGCATTATCGTGTAGAATAATTTCCAACTCAACCTGGCCACGGGGGAACTCATATGCAAGAATTTTTTCAACCAAACCACCAGGAACAACATCTCGCCAGCTAGATCCTAACTGGGCAGAACGCCAATGCAGCCCTACCAGATTGCTCTCTTTATCGACATTACTCTCAACAAAGCCGTTTCCTGTATGGGCAAAAACAATCAATGTGCCATCACGCCCAACCAATACCTTGCCCTCAAGAAGCTTGGCTGGTCCTGTCTGGGTAGGTTTTTCCAGCTTCTCTATTTCCAAGCGGTATAGTGACCCCTTGATAACATCATCCTTACCTATGGAGTCCCGAAAATCGAGAAGCGGTTCTTTCAAATCAATGATGATACTCAACCCCATTTTGCCACCAGGAATATCATTGACCACAAAACTTTTAATCCAACGGGACCGTTTGGTATTTAGAGATGTAGATGGCAGAGCCAGAAGACCGAAAACAGTCAACTCCAACTTTTTCTCTTCCAGCATTTTAACTCTAGGTCTGGCAGCACCGGGTGGCACATAAAATGAGAGAACCTCACGTTTCCCCATCTCTTCAGTGGCATATTTCAGTTCAGAGAAAAAAGCTTCCGCTCTGTCGGGAAGGGCAAGCACCAACAGTAAAGCAACCAAAATCCAACTGGCTTTACCGGCTTTAGATGCTGCAAATTTAAAATTCTTGACCATACCCCCTCCCAATAACAGCAACCCGAATAGTTTACAGTATATTCGGGCTATACTACTCACTTTTCCAACCCTTTTTTCTTAATCTTTTCAACCAGTGTAGTTCTGTTTAGGTTGAGGAGGCGTGCAGCTTTGTTTTTGTTCCAGTCGGTACTGTTCAAAGCTGACAAAATCAGTTGGTTCTCAAATGATGCGACCTCTTTATTAAAATCAAAACCGTCACTTATTGATGCTCCGACAGAGAATTCAGCAGCAGGAATTGGCTGGTTTACATCATTGTTGCTATGGCTACCATCAAGGAGCTTGGATGGTAGATCTTCAATGGCTATAGCCCCATCGGAAAGAACCGTAAGCCGTTCCATTAAATTTTCCAACTCACGGACATTTCCCGGCCAGCTGTAATTTAAAAAGATGTTGTGAATATCCTGATTGACAACAATCTTGTCACAGCCCATCTCTTTTTCACACTTATCAAGAAAATGTTGCGCCAAAAGTGTTATATCCGAACCTCTATCACGGAGTGGCGGCACATGGAGAGGAACAACATTAAGGCGGTAGAAAAGATCCTCACGAAACCTGCCTTCAGCAACCTCCTGCTCAAGATCTTTATGGGTTGCAGCCACCACACGAACATCTACCTTGATAGATTTTGTACTACCAACCGGCTCAACAACCTTCTCTTGCAAAACCCGCAACATTTTTACCTGTAGTTTCGGGCTCATGTCACCAATTTCGTCAAGAAACAGAGTACCACCACTTGCCAGCTCAAAACGGCCGACACGAGAGTGGGCAGCACCGGTAAACGCACCGCGAACATGACCAAACAGCTCCGACTCCAGCAGGTCTTCGGGAATTGCTCCACAGTTGACAGCAACCTGAGCCTGATCTTTTCTTGGAGAAATGCGATGCAGGGCACGAGCAATCAGCTCTTTACCTGTACCGCTTTCACCTTGTATCAAGACAGTCGATGTTGCCGGAGCAACCCGCTCGATCATCTTAT
>JADFZU010000080.1 GCA_015232365.1 Magnetococcales bacterium
TGCAGCAGCTTCCTTGGCTGCAGCAGCCTCCTTGGCTGCAGCAGCTTCCTTGGCTGCAGCAGCTTCCTTGGCTGCAGTATGTTTAGCATCTGAAAGGTTTTTGGTTGTCACAAGCTTTTTTGCAACCGGCACTACGCCCTCTTTAGCCAGACGCTCCAAACGATTTAGCTTTTCAGAAATTTCCAAACGCTGAGCATCAATATCGAACTGAGCCTGAGCCAACTCAAGTTGCTGTAAAATTAGCTTCTTCTGCTGTTTTTCAATATGTACTTTCTCTTTTTCAAGCTCCATACGATCATTTGCCAGTGTCTCATGGGCCTTTTTCAAAACCTTTTTTTCCTCTTTGATACGCTGCCATTCAGCCTCAATAGCAGCCCTATCTACATCTGGCTCTGACTCAACCGACTGCAGCACTACCCGGCCAATCCACTCTTTTGAGAGTATCTCTATATAGCCTTTCTCTTCCTTAAAACCGGGGTGAGATACTAGAATATTATATCGACCAGGGGAGAGACGAACACCAGGAGTGTAATCAACAGAACTATTGAGAATAGTCACCTTGGCGTTAGCAGGTTCAGTAATTATGGTAAGTGGATAGAGAGGAGAGCCGTTATCATCTTCATAGACAAGGGACTCCTCTGCCAATACTGGGGACGAGATAAAAAAAATAAGTCCCAAAAAAAAGCAATAAACCTGAATAGTTTTCATGGACAAAATCGAAGTGCGCCCCCTTGTATTGAACCTGGATATGTGACTTTTATTGCGGAAACTTCAGAACAAAATATCAGTTTTACAATGGGTTAAAAATATTAGCCGCTACGGCAGGCTTGGCGACTATTTTTAAAAACCAACAGCAAAATCAACATTTTGCACCATATTCCGACAAACAGTAACGGATTCAGGTTAAAACTAAACAAACTTGTTAACTTCTCAATATGGACAAATAACCTATAAAAGTAAACGTAACCCAAATAATTTACAAAGGTAAACTAAAAATATTGCTTAAAAAAGATGGAGTAACCAGGTTTAAACAGAAAAAAAGTATAAATTTGACCGATAGTAATTTACACTCTTTTGGTAAATACACGTTAAGGAAATGTCACAAACAACCGATAATGGTTGTAATTTACTAAAGAAGGAATTTACAAATTATCAAACATAACAACTGCTTACAATGAAACACAACTAAAACAGGTATACAATGAAAAAGACTACTCTATCCTCCATTGCAGCCCTACTAACATTTAGCGTTATAGCTACTGCTCAAGCAGACAACATGCCGACACGTGAACAGATGTGGAAAATGCTCCAGGCACAACAGCAAAAGATTGAGGCTCTAGAGTCCAAACTTAATCAAGCCGAGCATAAGGTTGAAAAGGTGGCTACTGCCGTTGAGTCAAACTCAAAAAGAAGCAGCAGCGGCTTGCACTGGTCTGACAAGATCACCTTGAGCGGCATAGTTGAAGTTGAAGCGGTGAATAATAGATCATACGCCAACGTAGATACCAATGATATCGTTTTAGCAACCGCTCAGTTGGGTGTTGATGCTAAACTCAACGACTGGGTAAATGCCAACATTACTCTTAAATATGAAGAGGGAGCCAACGGTGATGCTGGCACAGCTCTAGGCGTTGACTCCGCCAGTATCACTATCGGCAACGCAGATAAAACACCTTTTTATCTAACTGCCGGCTCCATCACTGTTCCTTTTGGTGGTTACAGCACCCTGATGAGCGGCGACCCGATGACCCAAACACTTGGAGAGACTGCAGAATCAGCGGTTCAAGTAGGCTTTAATACCGGACGGATCAACGGTTCAGTTTATGCTTTTAACGGAACCTCTTCAGAATCAGGTGCTAGTGATGTGATTGACCAATTCGGAGCCAGCCTTGGCCTGACCCATGAGAGTGAAAAATTTAATTTTGAGCTGGGAATGGGCTGGATAAACGCTTTAGAAGACTCCGATAACTTACAAACCACGATACCGTCAGACATTGCAGCCATGGTTGACCATATCGCTGGTGCAGAGATCCACAGCACTCTGAAGCTTGGTGGTTTTACGGTAAACGGTGAGTATGTTACAGCCCTGAATAGCTTTGACAGCACAGAGATGACCTTTAATGGCAGCAGTGCCAAACCATCTGCCTGGAACCTAGAGTTGGGATATACTTTCAATTTAGCTGAGATGGAGACCACAGTTGCAGCCGGTTACCAGAAATCATCCGAAGCACTCAGCCTGGGACTTCCTGAAAAACGGATTCGTGGCGGAATCTCCATGGGTATTTACGAAAACACCACTCTATCATTTGAATATGCCCGTGATAAGGACTATGCAACATCTGATTCTGCTGGTGTAAATAGTGCTGCAGAGACAGCAGCAACAGGAGCAACTGCCCACTCATCATCAATGAAGTTAGGTGTTGAGTTCTAAGCTAGCAGCTTAAAATCTGAAAACTGCAAAAACATGGTTGGTAGCCAACAAACAAGGATACCAACCTTTTTTTGTGGTTATTCATAGACTTAGCAGTTTGGCGTACATTCATAGCCAAGCATATTGGTTAGTCTGGCAAATCAGGAAAAATAGAAGTCACCTTGTTGGTGTGAGACTTTTCTGATTTGCCTGGTGAAACAAGAGATCGTGCCATTGATGTACGAACAACTGCCGAATCAAGGTTTATTTGAATTTGTAAAACTGGTTATTCAAATATGCAACAACATCAGCCTCATCCTCAGGCCACCACTCAGAATCCAACACCTGCTGATTGCAAAAATTCACCTGTGCTGTTAGTTTTGCCAAAGAGTCCAGGCTATTGGGCCTTTTATAGAGATCATTTGACTCTCCATCGACTCTTGAGCTATGACACTTGGTAAGGCAACTGTTATCATGCAGCACCTTACCTTTTGCAGCATCAGCCCCATAGCTGCTACCGTGGATGAAAAACAGAGAAATGCCGGCAAAAACAGATAGATAAAATTTCAAGGTACTACCCCTTAAACTTGAATGGTGGTTAAATCCTATGCAGAAGGATACAGGAAACCCTGATAATAACCCAGTACGAATTTTGGTAGTTGGAACTGGAGCGGTAGGCGGCTTCTATGGTAGCCGTCTAGATCAAGCTGGTGCAGAGGTGACTACGGTTCACCGCTCAGACTACACAACCGTATTGGAGAGTGGAATACATATAGATAGTATTGATGGCCCTGCTCACTTCCGACCGAAACGGGTATTGCGTAATGTTGCAGATTATGGAGACTTTCCAGACTACATATTAGTCACACTTAAATCCCTGCCAGCACTAGATATAGCCTCCATTATTGCTCCGGCAGTAGGGCCTGGTACGACTATTTTTCTTTTGCAAAATGGAGTGGACATAGAACAGCCAATCTGCAACCGCTTCCCTGACAATGAGATAGTCAGCGGCCTTGCGTTTATCTGTGTCAGCCGGAGCAGGCCAGGACAAATCAGCCACCTCTGCCATGGCCGACTGGTTATAGGCTCTTATCCGTCCGGAATCACCCCAGCAGTAAGACAGTTGGCAGAGCTGTTTAAAAAATCAAAGACTCCATGCCCTGTTTCAGACTCTATTGTTTTAGAGAGATGGCGAAAACTGCTCTGGAACGCTCCATTCAACCCGATTTCAGTCTTGACCAGAACAGATACCGTACAGATCATGGCACAGCCTGAAATTGTCGTGCTGGCCAGAGAGATAATGGAGGAAGTTTGTGCCGTTTCCAACTCTTTAGGGCATTTTTTACCCCAAGAAGCTATAGAAAAAAACCTTGCCGAAACCAGAAAGATGCGCCCATACAGAACAAGTATGTTGTTGGATTATGAAGCGGGCCGCCCCATGGAGATAGAGGCTATAGTAGGAAATATTATAAAAGCTGCAAAAAATAACGGTGTAAAAGTTCCACGCCTGGAAACCATGTATAGTCTGTTGAAGTTGACTGCAAGCAGAAAATAACTAGCTTAAGTTATTAATTAAACCATGAAATAACAACAGCAATTTGGACCAGGGTAATAAGAATAAGGCCGTAAGCACCACCAACATAGATAGCTGCCAACATTTTCACAAAATAGCCTTGGGCTTTATGTAGTTTATCACTTGGTTGATCTATGATCGTAGCCTGTTTCATTACATGACCTCCTTAAATTAGATAATTTTTACCAACGTAACAGTTACGCTATTGGACTTGAAATTATAGAAAGCAAGAAGCAGGCCAGTTAAAACAAGTCAAACAAATTACCGAAAGATAAATTAGAGATGCCAAGCTCACACTTGGCAATAACAGAAAGCGAAGACTGTTCATCTTCAAACCTTAACCAGGAACGCAAACCAAGGAAATAGATTCAAGCTTAACTATTTGGCTCTTATAGTATCAAGCCGCTTATTAAGAGTTATTTCTGCATCTTCCAAGCAGCGTTGATAATATTGATCCATTAGAAACAGCTCTCGACCTGTCAATGGCGAGAACATAATACGTACCGCCCGGTAGTCATCTTCGTCAAAAACATCGACAATATTGGCATCTAAAACAAGATTTTGCGGCCCAAGCTCTACAGTATCACCCTGTTGCACCCATTTAAGAGGCAGGGTAAATTTAACTACAATAGGCACAAAAAGAAACGTCTCGTCCAGCTCAATCCACTTCTGAAGAACCACCTTTACCCCACCAGCAGAAATATTCAACACCTTACCAGTGCTCTCTTTTCCTTCAATATCAATTGTAATAGGAAACTGCTTGACAGGCTCCACTCTTTTAAAGCAGCGCTGCCCAACGGCTCCATCAGTCATCTCAATGTTGTGAAGAGTTGCAAAACCTTGAGCCAACTCAATCTCCTTGACCACAGCTCGCAAACCGATAGCAAGGTGGCTTACGGCAATATAGCACTTACCATCAATCGCCATAGCTGCCAACTGCTCTTTAGGAGCCTGAACAACAACCTCTTTATCACTAAACTGCAAAACCAATCCTTTACTACTAAACGGAACACCACCTACTTGGCAATAGAAGGTTAGCTCATCAATACGGCTATGGACAATTGCAAATTCCCGTTTAATATCAACATACCGGACCAGTTCAGGGTCATCAATAAATACTGACAACCGGCATAGAGGTGCCTTACTATGGAGCATGCATACCCTCTCTTTGAAGAGGACCGGCTCTTCAAAAAACTCCCCCAAACCCATTACAATTCCTTTTAAAAGGTGGCAGAGCCGCCTTTTTGAGACATAGGCAATCGCCACTTCACTATGTTTTAAACGGTAGGTTCGGATTCCTGGAGGAAGAATTCCCTCATCTTTATTGCTAAACGACTCAAGGATTGGATCGTGAAGATGCTCTATGATATCAATAGTTTTCCAAGATTTATCTACCACACCCATTGAACGCCCCATAGCAATCAAACCTGGGACAAGATGACGACCAAACTGCTCCAGCATCTCCTCAAGTGGCAGGTCAAGTTGGGCAGCAACCGCAGTAAAAAGCTCAGACGCAACCTGATCTGGGTAGAAATATTCCGGGTTGAAATCCTGCTCTTCAAGGCCGGCGGAATCCATGGCTCTTAACCAGGCATCACTACCCAGGCGAGACTCAAGAAAATCATCCAACGCCAAAAAAATCAGCCCATTCACAAATTAGAAAACCTCTTAAACTCTATCACGGATATTTCATAAATTAAAAATCAACAGCTTAAAGCTAATGAAATACAAATGTTAGAGCTACGCTTTAAGCAAACAACAAATCTTACTTTCAATGGGTTTTATATTAAAAAAAATATCCAAAACCCCGAAAATCAGAAAAAACTCTCTTTCATCCTCCTAAATACTCTCACATAGTGGTACAGTTCCACAGTTGGGACACTATTTTATAGGGGAAAATGCCCAATATTACAACAGAGGACAGATCGCAAATTTTTTTAACTTTAATTGACTAACTTGATAATGGAGAGTCCAACCATGTCTGAAGCCAAACATCACCGGGTACTTATTCTAGGCGGCGGTCCTGCTGGCTATACTGCAGCCATTTATGCTGGTCGTGCCAACATGAAGCCAGTTGTAATACAAGGAATGCAACCTGGTGGACAGCTTACCATCACCACAGATGTTGACAATTTCCCCGGCTTTGAAAATGGCGTTCAAGGCCCGGAATTAATGGAAAAAATTCGTGCCCAGGCTGAACGTTTTGATACAGAAATGGTTTTTGATGCTGTAACAAAAACCGACCTGAGTCAACGTCCTTTTAAAGTAACTGCCGACTCAGGGGACATATATACCTGTGACAGCCTTATTATTGCCACCGGTGCTTCAGCAAGATGGCTTGGTATTCCTGCTGAAAAAACCCTTAACGGTTTTGGTGTTTCAGCTTGTGCCACCTGTGATGGTTTCTTTTTCAAGGGCCATGATGTTGCTGTTGTCGGTGGTGGAGATACCGCCGTGGAAGAGGCTCTCTTTCTTACCAATTTCTGCAATAAAGTCTATCTAGTCCATCGCCGTGATGAACTACGAGCTGAAAAATTGATGCAGGACCAAATGCGGGCTAATGAGAAAATTGTTCCGGTTTGGGATTCAGTTGTTGAAGATATTATCGGTGAGGCTGGCAAAGGCGGAGTTAGTGCCCTGAAAATCCGCAACGTAAAGAGCGATGAGATTTCAGAACTAGCAGTTACCGGGGTATTTATTGCTATCGGCCACACTCCAAACACGAAAATTTTTGACGGACAGCTAGAGACAGATGATGCTGGATATCTGATTACAAAACCTGACTCAACCGCCACAAGCATTCCCGGAGTATTTGCTGCAGGCGATGTTCAAGACAAAACCTATAGACAGGCGGTAACTGCTGCTGGAACCGGCTGCATGGCTGCCTTGGAGGCAGAGAGATTTTTAAACGAGCAAGAGGGTGCTGCTGCCAGAATCTAAACCTTATATTCTCCAGTCTGGAGTTTAAAACTCCAGACTGGAGAACCTGCTCCCGTATATGGCTATTCCAAAGTTTTCAATAGCTTCTGCAATTTTAACAGATCCTGCCAACCTGAACTTTTTTTAATTGGCGTTCTAAGATAATAAGCAGGATGAAAACTGGCAATTACTGGAATAGTTCGCCAGGTAAAAGATTTGCTCCTGGCTTTACCAACAGCTCCATCGTAACCAAGAAGGCAGAGCAGAGCAAATTTACCCAGACAAAAAATAACTTTGGGACGTATAGTCTGAAGCTGGTCAATTAAAAAGTTTTGACAAAGAGCAATCTCTTCCGGTAGAGGATTGCGGTTTCCGGGTGGGCGGCACTTTACCACATTGGCAATGTAAATATCCTCACGACTATAACCAACTGAGTACAACATTTTATCAAACAACTTTCCAGAGTCACCAACAAAAGGCTCCCCAATCCGGTCCTCTTCAGCACCAGGACCTTCACCTACAAAAACCACTGGGGCGTTAGGGTTTCCAACTCCAAACACCGCCTGTTTTCTGGTTAGATGCAACTCACAACGTTGACAGCTAGCAGCTTTAGCCTGCAACTCTTGCAACAGTTTCAACCTATCTTCACTAGCAACCAAAGGCATTTCCGGCTCTCCAACTCTCACAGGGTTCATGATTGCGCTTCTACTGGCCCTGGTCATGCCGTTCAAGGCAGGTTTGTTTTTAATCATCCTCACGCGTTTCAAACTACGCGCTCGCACATCTTTACTTGCATCTCTCAGTCTGTCAAATTATAGTGAGTTTGGC
>JADFZU010000081.1 GCA_015232365.1 Magnetococcales bacterium
GTATAATGCATCGTATAAAAATATTTTTTAATCCTAAGAAGGGGATCACGTTATGAGTTTCATCAAGAAAATTCCACTTTTTGCACTACTTCTAATACTCTATAATGCAGTGGCTTTTGCTGAATATTATCAGCCTTTAGTCAGTTTGGATCTTTTAGTTGCCAAATTTCCATTAAGTTCAGGTCGAGAGTTCTCCATTGATATAAGCCAACTGTTACTGATTTCTGGTGTGGCCATCCTCTATCTTGAGCTACTGAAATCAACCAGAACCACCAAGCCTTATCTCATGGAGCATATGCTCTCCATGCTGGTTTTCCTGATCTTTGTCATTGAGTTTTTCATGGTCTACAGAGCAGGAAATATCACATTTCTACTATTGGGTATTATGTCCCTACTTGACGTTATTGGCGGCTTTACTGTCACTATCTCCCGGCATGTAGTATTGCCAGGAACTTCTGCTGCCATGGCAATTGCTGCTGCTGATGCAGCCGAAGCAGCCGAAGCAGCTAAGAATGAGGATGAAGGTGAAGTAGTTTCAGAAAATATGGATGTTGACCCATTTATGGATGACGCTAAAGAAGAGAAGGAAGGCACTAAAGAAGAGAAGTAGAGAGTGTCTTCTCTTGCCAGTTTTTTAAAAGAGTCTTTCTATTAAAATCTTGATACATGCTGAATAAAATAAAGATAGCAAGGATTTTTAAATTATGGAAATAGCTAAAGATGTTACGTCTGATCCAATAGACAAAGTGTTGCAACTACTGTTTCCGGATGACTCTCCAGGTTTGCAAAACTTTGGAGTTGAAGAGTCCGATCCAATAGATATAGACAAGGTTTTACATCTGCTGTTTCCTGAGGATGCTCCCGCCCCACAATCTGCATCTGATGGGGCATCACAAACCCCTAAAGAGGCCGAATTGGCCTCTGTTCTCAAGCAGGTTCCAGGATTTGAAACCCTACCCAAGGAGTTTTTGCAGCATGGGGTTGTTCCTTATATTAAACAGAAAAAGAGAGATAAACTGATAAAGGGCAATAAAGCCCAGGCTGCTGTCCACTGGGACAACCTCATCAAACGTCTAAGAGAGTTGAATGTTGAGACAAAAGATCTGCTGCAGTCAGCTAAGGATAAGAGTGACCTTGGCATGGCCTTAAATGCTATTGAAAGGCTTGAGCAGCAGATTAAGTTGGAGAGTAAACTTTTAGGTGATACTGTACAGTTACTGTTTCCTGAGCCTGTTTTTGCTTCTCAACCACCCATAGCTGTTGCTGCAACAGCTTCTGCTCCGCAAGCTACCTACAGTGGAGTGACAGCTCCCCAGCAAGAAGTGGTTGCAAATAACCGAGCGGCCATAATGTTTGCGGATATTACTGAAAGTGCTAAACTCAATGAAACTGTTGGCAGTAACAAAGCCCGTGAAATAACATCTGGCTGTATTCAGTTGCTATCTAAAATAGCCCTTGATAATCAAGGGGTTGTTGTCAAAACTGTTGGTGTTGAGGCTCTTTTATCCTTCCCATCGGCTGATGCAGCAGCAAAGGCTGCTGTGCAAATGCAGCAAAAGGTTGCAGATAGTGCCGCTGAGTGGGGTATAGCCTTAAATATTCGTGTCGGTTTCCATTTTGGTTATGTAAGTAAAAAGAATAATGATGTATCTGGTGAAGCGGTTAACATCACTGCAAGGATAGTTGGGCAGGCCAAAGGTGGTCAAATCATCACCACTGGTGAAACTCTGGATATTATGAGTAACCATCTGTCGAGTGCCTCTAAAGAGTTGATCCAAGTAAGAGTTAAAGGTAAGGCCGACCCTATCCGTATTTGTGAGTTGACTTGGGTTCATGAGAAGCAGTCCACCACACAGCAGCAACCTCCTGCTGAGGTGGTTGCACCTTCTCCACAACCAGTTGCAGAGAAGGTTGCTCCTAGCCCAGAACCAACTATAGAGAGTGCTGGTAAGCCAAAAAAAGCCCAGGTAATCAAACAAGCAGCTATAATGTTTGCTGATATTGCAGGCAGCACTAAACTATATGAAGCTATAGGCGATGAAAAGGCCAGAAGTTTGACCTCTGCCTGTATTGACCTTCTCAAGCAAATCACTGAAGATCATCAAGGTATAGTGATCAAGACCATAGGTGATGAGGTGATGTGTACCTTCCCTACTGCCGACTTGGCTGCTGAGGCTTCCATCCGTATGCAGGAGGATGTTGACGAACATCAACATGTCTGGGGGTCGCAACTGCATATCCGGGTTGGGTTCCATTATGGTGATGTCATTGAAGAGAACAATGATGTTTTTGGTGATGCGGTCAACCTTGCTGCCCGGATGGCAGGTCAAGCCAAAGGGGATCAAATCATTACCACCGGTGAGACTCTGGACATTATGAGCGACCATCTTTCCAGCGATAGTCGGGAGTTGATCAAATCTCATGTAAAAGGTAAGGCAGAAGCCATTCGTATTTGTGAGTTGACTTGGGGTGAGGAGGAAGAGTTGACCATTATGGGCGGCATGGACGCTGCTCCAGTAATTGAGCAGGAAAAGAACTCCGCCACTATTAGCTATGGTGGTAAAGATGTGGTTATTGATGAGTCCAACACGGGTGCATCAATGGGCCGTGGAGATAAAAACACCTTCATGGTACCTGATAGTAAGTCATCACGTGCTCATGCCAAGTTTGAGTTCCGCCGTGGCCGTATCTATCTTATTGATCAAAGTTCCAACGGAACCTATGTCAGTCCCGATGGTGGCCAGATGGTATTCATCCATCGTGATGAACATATTTTGCAAGGTACAGGTGTGATTGGTTTAGGCCATGAGGTAAATCCGGCTCACGAGTTGGCAATCCATTATAACTGCGGCTGATTCACTTGATTTATAATTTTTTTAAAAAATCAACTGGTTGGGGTTGGGTATAGGCCTATCTGCTATAAATTGTATTTATGGCTACGCCTACCTATTTAAACTGTTAAAAGTCCAGGCTATTTTTTGGTAGACAAACAGTCTGCTAAAGAGTCTGCGATAGCCACCATGGTTCTAAAATAGTGGTCAGCTCCAGGGTTAAAACCACTACCCATGGGGTCAAGCAGGCCAATCTCTACATTTTTTTTCCCAATTACAGCCTTTACAATAGCTGAACTGAACTGTGGTTCCTGAAACAGGCAATGGATCTGGCTCTTTTCGAGAATTTTTTCAACTCTATCAATCCGCCTGGCACCAGGAGATTTTTGTGCTGACGGAGTTATGGCTCCGACCGCATTTAGCCTATAGCGGCGTTCAAAATATTGAAAACCGTCGTGAAACACCATGAATGGAACATCTCTAAATGGAGCCAGCTTTTTTTCAAGCTCCATATCCAGGCTGTAAAGCTGGTCAAAAAGCCTGTTTTTACGTTTAATATAGATCTCTCTATTCTTTTGATCAGCAGTTATCAGTGCATCTGCCATAACCCCTACAATAACTTTAGCATTGAATGGATCCAGCCAGAGGTGCATGTCCCCCTCCTCTGCTCCATGATCATGATGATCATGATCATCATGGTCGCTTAGAGACTCATGGCCCCAATCTCCACTGCCTCGATTGGCTAATATTTTAATACCATCAGCTTTGTGTAGGGTAGTTATCAGGCCTTTTCCTGTTTTGTTTTTAAGTGGTTTGGCTAAAAAAGTCTCTAGACTTTTCCCAACCCAAAAGATCAAATCTGCCTGTTGTAAAGCAGTGGCATCAGAAGGGCGGAGGGCATAGGTATGGGGAGAAGTACCATTTTTAACCAAAAGATGTGGGGGGTTGTCCTTTGCCATCAAACCAGTAGCCAGAGAGTGCAATGGAGCGATGGAAACCACAACCTTAGGACCATCTTCGGCAGTGGCATGATCAATCTGGCAAAAAACAGTGGAGATGGCACTAAACAAGATAAGAACTGATACGTTAAGGTAGTGCATAATGAACCTAAAAGATTTTTGTGAAATGTAATGTGAAATGTTATTATGTTACTCTTTTAGATTAATAGCTATAACAAAGAATTGTCAATCTAGAGTGGTCCATAAAGATAATAATGACTCATAATGAAAAATAGTACTCAATCTGACTTTTGCAAAAAAAGCTGCAACCATGAGTAAGGGAAAACCTCTTATACAAGCGGTAGAAATTGGTTTGACATTAGGTGGTAACTCCCTGATTGAAAATGTCTCTCTAGAGGTTAATCCTGGGGAAATTGTCTGTATTATTGGGCCAAATGGTGCTGGTAAAACCTCGCTAATTCGCCTTTTGTTGGGGTTAGAGCCTCTTAGCAGTGGCAAGATTATTCGAAAAAAAGGGCTGCAAATCGGTTATGTTCCCCAAAAAATGTCTATTGATCCCACCCTGCCAATGCCTGTTCACCGCTTGATGACCCTAACTATTCACAGACCTATAGAAAAGATAGTTGCTGCACTTAAAGAGACTGGAGTTGAACATTTAATAGATGTTCAGGTTTCCAAGCTTTCCGGTGGTGAGTTTCAACGGGTTCTCCTTGCCAGGGCCTTGCTTAGAGAGCCTAGCCTTCTGGTTCTTGATGAGCCGGTACAAGGAGTGGATTTTACCGGTGAAGCTGAGTTGTATGAGTTGATCAGCAAGATAAGAACCGATTATGGTTGTGGTGTACTGCTTGTTTCCCACGACCTCCATGTCGTCATGGCTGCAACCGACCGGGTAATCTGCCTTAACGGTCATGTCTGCTGTGCTGGCTCTCCTGAGACTGTTAGTCGGCACCCGGAGTTTGCTGAGCTTTTTGGTGGTGTTACAAGCCAAGCTTATGCTTTCTACACCCACCACCACAGCCATGGTCATAGTCTGTCTGGAAAAATTCTCAGCAAAGAGGAGAAGGTAAAACAGAAAGCTTCAAAAAAGCAGCGGGCAAAAAAGGGCCGCCACCACTCAAAGCAGGATTGCAATCATGATCATTGATGATTTTTTCTGGCGGGCAGTTTTAGCAGGGGTTGGAGTTGCTCTGGCAACTGGTCCAATGGGCTGCTTTATGGTCTGGAGACAGATGTCATATTTTGGCGAGACCATGGCCCACTCTGCTCTTTTGGGGGTTGCTCTGGCTTTTTTGTTTGAGATTGATCTGACTCTGGGGGTTGTTCTGGTAACAGCCATAATAGCTATACTATTAGCAGCAATGCAGAAAAACCCATTAATTTCAAATGACACTCTCTTGGGTATTTTATCCCATTCAGCCCTATCAATAGGTTTGGTTACCATCAGCATGATGGCGTGGCTTAGAATAGATCTGCTTAGCTATCTATTTGGGGATATTCTAGCGGTAACAAGTGACGATCTAATATGGATTTATACCGGTGCTACCATGTGTCTGGCTATTCTTGCTCTAATATGGCGGCCACTGCTGGCAGTTACCCTCCACGAAGAGTTGGCCATGGCAGAAGGTGTCAACTCTAAACTGGTTCGGGTAACTTTTATGTTGCTATTGGCGTTTATGATAGCTATTGCCATGAAAATTGTGGGGATTTTATTAATAACTTCCCTATTGATTATTCCGGCAGCAACGGCAAGAAGATTTGTTAATACACCTGAGCAGATGGCTATTGTTGCCGGGATTATTGGTTGTTGTGCTGTTGGAGCAGGGCTTGCCGGTTCACTCTCTTTTGATACCCCGTCAGGCCCATCGATTGTTGTTGGGGCAATGCTGCTGTTTATTTTAAGTCATATGCACCACCCTAACTGAGTTAGGGTGGTGACCTGGAAGCAGAGCGATCTCTACTGCTTTTTTTTACGCCGCCAAAAGAAAATTTTGCCACATGATTCGCACTTTTTAACATTACTCAACAGATAGGCAATACCGATTACTCCAAACAGAGGTACAATAATTCTAGATGCAGCAATAACTGGCCCCAAACGTCTTTCGGTACGGATTAGCTCATCTACATCACTCATACCAAAGGCGGTAATTCCTGCTATTATCAAACCGCTGCTGATAATAAGAACTATATTGCGAAACATTGGCTTTTTAATGTGGTCCATAATCCTAAAACCTCTTTCTACTGATTAACCTACACAGTTACTGCCTGATTATAGTTCAGGAAACAGTATATGCAAGCTAGTTACAAGTTTGTTACAGAAAAACTGCCAAATTCTACACCAATTGCAAATGATTAACCAGCGTTAATTTGATCAATGACATTATAAACTCTCTGGCTTCAGGTTTTTATATTGAAAAAAAACTTTGTAAACAAAGCTACGGTATGGTCGCCACCATCCAGTCTTACAGTTTTTCTGACTGGCCTTGTTTTTGGTATTCTGCTTTTGTCAGCAGAGAGTAGCTTATACCGCGTCCCTCTCTGTAGTGGAGCTATCTCTGTTGCAGGGTTGGGCTGCTGGCAACGTTGGAGGTTTAGCAACTCTATCAAGTGGTCGCTGTTTCCCGCTATTGCCGGAGTTCTGTTTGGCCTGACGACAACCTTTTGGAGCACTCAGCAAATCGGGGTTGCCCTGCAAAAACAAGCAACATTGGCAAGCATCTTCAGTTCTGGACAGTCTCAGAGATATACTAAAAGTTACGAAAGTTTCTCAGGGATTGTGGCTGATAGAGAGGACCGTTACGGTTCAGTACGACTATGGATTGCTTCTGGTGTTCTGCAAGGTTCAGGTTGGCAGGCTGATGGATTGGTCCAGATAACGGTCTACAAAAAAGCTGTAACTGCCATGCCTGGTGACCGGGTAACTTTTAAGGCCAGGCTCTATCCTCCAAGATCATTTCGGGTTCCCGGTGCTTTTGATTATGCAAAGTTTTTACTTAATAAAGGGGTAGTAGCTACCGGATATGCAAAAGAGCCTGTGGCCCCTGTTACGACTACTGGGCAGTTTAGGATTAACCGTATCCGGCAAAAAATCTCCAACTGGATCAGCAGAGATGTTGCACCAGACAGCCAGGGTATGGTTGAGGCTCTCTTGGTTGGCAAACGTGGACGGCTCTCCGCGAAAGTTAGAGAGGCTCTTACAGTATCAGGCACCTTTCATTTAATCGCTATATCCGGTCTGCACCTTGGTTTGGTAGCAGGCTGGAGCTTTTTTCTGCTCCGCCTGTTTATAACATTGATACCCAGGGTTGCTATCCCTTACGACAGTAAGCGGCCAGCAGCACTAATAGCTATTATACCAATGCTGGCCTACGCCTCTCTAGCAGGCTGGTCACTGTCAACACAGCGAGCAGCTGTTATGGTTGGCCTTTATCTATTAGCAGTTGCTTTGGGCCGGGGAGGAAGTGGCTGGCGAGCCTTGAGTATAGCGGCAACCCTACTACTATTATGGCGCCCATATGAGCTGTTCCAGGCCGGCTTTCAACTCTCTTTTATTGCTGTTGCCGGTCTGTTGGCGCTTTGGCCCATAACTAATTTTCTTAGCCCTAAAACTGAACAGAAGGCTTGGTGGCAAGGTAAAGTCACCATTTTGTTAATTGTCACGGTTTTTATGCAACTAGCAACCCTCCCTGTTGTTACACACCATTTTCACCGGCTGACCCCTTACGGATTTGTCGGTAATCTTATTGCTGTGCCATGGGTCTCCCTAGTTAGTGCCCCTTTTGGCCTTCTGGCTCTGGTAGGAAAACTTATCCATCCAACTATCGGTGAGTGGTTTTTACAAGGAATGAGCCAAAGCCTTGTCCTGTTGCAGCAGTGGGTAGAGTGGCTGTCTCA
>JADFZU010000082.1 GCA_015232365.1 Magnetococcales bacterium
TGGAAGCGCAAAGGGAGGCAGTGAACCAATACGTCAAAAATCAGCTAGGTATGATCCATGGTGAACATGTGGAGGTCGAAACCGGCAAAGGAGCCAACGCGCTAACAAAACGCCCCCGGCTCCAAGAGGCCATCACACAGGCCAAAAAGAAGAAGGCCACCCTCATAGTCGCCAAACTAGATCGGCTGGCACGTAATGTCTATTTTATCAGTTCGCTCATGGAATCGAATGTCCAGTTCGTGTGTGCCGACATGCCGGAGGCGAACCAGTTGACCATTCATATAATGGCCGCCATGGGTCAATATGAGCGACAGATGATCTCAGAACGGACCCGGTCTGCATTAGCAGCAGCCCGTGCCCGTGGTGTGGTGTTGGGTAACCCGCGCATTGATGAGCTGAATGTGCCACGTCGTGAAGATGCTCAGGTCTTTGCGGAAGGGCTGAGAGCCACCATCATGGCTTTCCAAGCTGCTGGTCTTAGCCAAAGGAATATGGTTGTGGCTCTGAACGATGCTGGGGTCACCACTTTCCGTGGGGGTCGGTGGTCTCTTGTCCAGTTGCAGCGGGTTATTGGGAGGCTTTAGCCACGTACTACCAGCATCTTCACATTAAGGGCATATCTTCCCACAACACTCTACCTTTCTATCATACCGCAACCGGCAATATCCCTGTATTGCCCAAAACTGCTTATCTGCAGTACTGTTGGCCCTGCCGTGCCATTGACCACACCTTTTCCTGGGGGCCATTTGTTGCACCCAGGTGGCTCTGGTTGGTATCTATGTGGCTCCACAGGGGGTGCGGTGGAACTGGTGGACAAAACGGTACAAAATCCCTATTTTACTTCTTGCCCCCTCAATCCATCTATCAACCTACATCCGGTTAAATACTATAGGTAGATGCAAGGTGTCGGTTCTGCTGGGGTGATTAATGTGATGGTATAAAATGAGAGAGGTAAGGGGCTAAAGAGGAGGAAACTACCTATACCACCTGCACCAGTGTCAAAAAACATTTTCTGACAAAAAGTATACACCACCTATACCACCTATACCACCTTAAAAAAGAAATATAAGCATAATAAATAACAAACCAGATCCTGGGAGTCGGGAATAGCTATCCGGCTTTTTTTTTTGTTTTTTTATTAACGTTATTGCGGCAGCAAAATGTTTTTTGCTGCCGGTAAAGGTGGTTAAGCCGGTAACATGATTTACAAACTTAACCGCTACCAAATACCCCACCTGTTTTTCCTATCCAAATATATCCCACAGTTGGGGCATGGTAGACCTCAACCCATCCCCTATAGAACTAACTCATCATCTTCCGCATTATCTAACAGCCCACTAAACCAACCACTCTTGGACTCCTGCTGCTCTGCGGGCCAGTTCCAGTCCTGTTGTGTTCGATTAGTCCACTGCTCCCTGCATACGTCGAGGGCCGGAAAGACATAATGGTTTTCCTTACCAATCCGCTTCTTATCCATACCATCAACAACTTTCCGTAACTCAGAACCGAAGACTTGGGCTGAAGCCAACCAACGATTGCCAGGAGCTTTAAAATGCTCCAAAAACTCCTCATAAAAGGCCTTGGTGGATACAGAGCCATCACCCCACACTGAGAGATCTTCAAGCAAAAACCCGCTCTCAAGTCGAGACAGCCAAAACTGATCAACTTGTGACATGGAGTGGATTTTCTGTTCCTTAAGCGCATCAGTTCGAGGAAAGTCTCGGATATCGATCTCTGACAGGTCATAAGCCAGAAGGTAACCTAACAAAGCTTCGACACCCCCATTTTCCATCTCATCAGCAAGAGCTCGAAAATAGGCTCTGTTTCCTCTCTTCTTGGCTGATACTTCCACTGCAAATACCCGTCTGTCTTCTAGCCCCGCCGGTGCCATCCAACTACTGTTAGATGCCATAATAATTCGCAGATGGTTACGGATAGCTATGGGGTTCATATACTTTTGTTCAACCATCATTGTTGGTTCCGTAACCATTGCTTTAAACGTGCCCTCTGAGGCTTTATCGCCAGCCCAGAAAGCTTCATCAAGAAATAAGAGAGCCGCCTCCATGAGATGAGAATTAAACTTGCCGGTAAATTGGCTACTCTTAGATACATGGAGAAAGTGTCGACCAAAGATACGGCCAACATACTGGACGAAAATGCCTTTCCCTGTCCCCTGTTGCCCCAAAAGGGCTAAGACCACTCCAGGGCGTTGTTCAGGCATCTGCACCGCATCGGCTAGAAAACCTATTATGTATTGGTAAACTTCATCATCCCCATTGGCAATAACCATCTTTACATGGCGAAGAAACAGCCGAATACTACCCTTTTTAGATGTGACAGCATATCCCTGCCAAGTATTGTAGTAGTCGTCTGGAACTACCCCTGTTGGAACAAAGACAATACCGAGATAGGTCCGTCGAGCCGTGTGAGTCATCCAATAAGTGATAGGGTTTATAAGTTTTTTATCATCCCGCGCGCAGATTGATACCGACTGGTTTCCATACAGTTTTTCTAGTGCAGATGCTGCGTAGAAAATAATCCGATTATATCCCGTTGCTGGATCAATATTATCGGGTTCCATTATTTGGAAGCTCCCGTTAATCATCACCGCTGCGAACTTCTCATTCAAGACCGGTATCATTGCATCTGCTGGGGAAAGCTCTTGTGTATCAGCATCTGTTAGGTCCAGAGAGCAATCTTTACTATCAGTACTTGCTATCTGTTTGGCTTTAGGGTCGAACAGGTTGCCTTTCGATGGCTTCCACCATGGAGCCCCTTTAATCAGTTCAATAAACTCGGACCGAGTGCCTCCAGCCTCCATCCAGTCCGTAACATCCTCATGCTTGGCAAGGCCTGGGAGATTGATTATTTTGACCCGGATACCCGCATTATGAAGTGCCGCTGCTATAACGAGTGCATGCTTGCGTCCCGGCTCATCATTATCCGGCACGATCATGACACTATTGGCTCCCCTGAGGCTTATGGTATATTGTTCCAACCATTTGCCTGGACCTGCCCCAAATGGGTTGGTAGTGGCGTAGAGATTAAGAGCTGCTAGGGTTAGGACATCTTTTTCACCCTCAACCATAATAATTGGTTTATTCTTTTCAATAGCCTTGAGGATATTAGGAAATTGGAATAAAACTTTGTCAACACCTTTTATACCGTTTATCCAGCCATCTTCCTGGTCTGGATCAGGACGGCGGACACTAAATACCTTATTCATGCCACGTCGCATCTGAAAGACTGTATTACCGTCGGCATCTTGGTAGTTGTACCCTATACTTTGGTGGGTGTTAGGAAACAGGTCTTTTGGTTTAAGATCCATCTTGGCTAGGACCGCTGTTGTCTTGCACCCAGCGTGGCAGTGCAGGAGTATCTTCCCATCTTTACCAATACTAATTGAGAGGCTATGCTTCTCATCCCCATGTTCAGGACAGAGAGCCGAGAGTTGGTCTCCACTAGCCTTTAGGCCTTTGAGTGCTTTAATGGCAGGTCTGGCCTGTGATGGAAACAGTTTGAGTTGTTGTTGTACTTTGTTGCGTTTGGTTGTACGAGTTAGGCTGCTCATAATTGGTCCCTTATATACTGTAAAAGCTTCAATGTTTTTAGTGGTATATGATAGGGCCAGCATCTAGTAATCTGAATGCTGGCCCTATCGGGCTGAATGGTTAATAGTGGCATCCTGCTTTTAAGAGGATATCTCTATCTGGAGGCTGAAATGGTGACTTAGCCAATTGTAAGTAAAGTGCCAGCATAAATAACTGCTAACCCCTCTGAAAAGTCAGCATTGTCACCACAACGGAAAACAGTCAGAAATACCCAATTTTGATCGGCCGGTCATCGTAGTAATGAATTTCATAAACACCATGGAAACCCTTCTCAATCAGAAAATCTAACCTTTCCTTCATGAGCACAGTTTCTTTATTTGTTGTAGCGTCTACAATATTTGGTCTGCCTGTGCGTATCTTTTGCCATAGTTTTGCGTCGCAAATCTCTTGCCGTAGGCTTTGCTGGGTCTTTACAGTGATAGATTCTACGGGCAGCACACACTTCGAGTCATCAAAAGTATACACTGATTCATCATATTCAAACCCCAAGCCCTCAAGAGTAGATGCCAGTTTTGTAGTTTTTATATCGGCTGCCTCATGTTTTTCCGATATTTCCTCAAGAGATTGCTCAGCAAACTCCAATTGCTCCTGGGCATCTTCATACAAGAACTCGCATTCCAACATTTCGTGTGCCAAGTCGCTTAACTCATCTTGTGCTTCCCGACAATCTATAGCCAGTTGGATCAGATCATTCTCCGCATCCAAAGGGGTAATCGCACCATTGGTGCTGATATATACCTTGTCATGATTACTTAGATCTGGATGCCGCTCTTCCGCTGCCAACGGCAATGCTGTCCCCATGTCACTCGGGCTAATAGATTCTGTAGTTGCTGACACAAACCTCTTTTTCCTAAAAAAATCGTTCATCGTATATTCCTAACAAAAATATTGATCCCAGCTATTTGCACTGCTACTCAAGAGTGCTTTAGCTGAAGGCAATGCTAAGTCAAAGACACAAAGGCACTTTCCATCCTGCGTTGTGTACAGGAAAGTTCCGAGATGCCAAAAAACATGTTGTTTGGTAGGACTGACAGCAGGGCATGATGCACGACCCATTCGGGATAATGCATCAATGGCCCAACTACCAGTCTGGGGTTAATCGAAGGGGATATTCATTTGGTGCCTCCATATGGCTCTGAGAGAAGGCAAGGACATCACAAACAATATCGTTGACTTGGAGAAACAAGTCGATCATGTTTGTTTTGTTCAGCCTACTCTAGGTTGTACGTTATGCGTCATCCGCTGCTGACCTTGGCGGGAATGGCAGCAGATGACGCAGCTATAAAATATTATCTACACTTGCTTTACTTGTGCCGTAACTTCATCTACAGCGTTATTGTCTCCTGGATGCTCAACTTTTGCTTCTTTATCCAGCTTGGTGGATAAATATCGATAAAACATCTTCTGCTTTTTGGGCATACATAGGAATTGCAAAGCAAATCCTATAACCTTGCTCGGGGCAATGTCTTGCTCCAAAACAAATTGCTCCAAGATCCTTCTCTCTTCATAGCCAAGGACAATATTGAACTGCTCCAGGCCCTCGGCCTTTTTACGTTCCCGGTACCGACGGTTCCGCTCTTTCGATGTTTGCTCCTTCCGCCTGTACTTGGTTTTCTTGACCATTCCATCACCTCAACTCATGAATGTTATGATTATGCACCCTAACACCGCACTCTGGGTATGTCAAACAAAAAAACAGGTTTTATATATTGTATTTCAAATAGTTATAGCGTTGCGGGCGTCGTCACTAGTGACTATTTTAATATGACGAGATAGCTTTATTGCGTCACTAGTGACTATTATAGATTTTGACAATATTTATGTTAGTAAGCGCAAGCACGAATTAAACAAAAAAATGCAGAGTCTTGGAGTAATTATTCTAGGGAAGAGAGGCGGCTAGAGTGCGCCAAAAGCACTGATTCATTGCGATAGGTACCGGATCGTGAATATCGCTTGACTTGGCCCCACAATACCGCCGGATAATGCAGGTGGTGGAGAAAACTGTTGCTGATTAGCGCATCATAATGCTGGTTAGACAGGTCAGCACCCGGCAACATACCGTGGATCACCCTGATTCTTGAGCCAAGAATTAAGGTGCTGCTGCAGAACCCGTTTACCCTGTGCCAACATTGCATGAGAGCCATCAATACCATCATAATCAGCGTTGGGATAAGCATGTGCCATCCGAACCAATATATCTGCCGGTCCGCAGCCCAAATCAAGGACATTTGTTGGTGTTATTGGGTAATGTTGCCGGAAGAGCCAGACAAAGTGGTCATGTGGTTGCGAAAAGTCGGCAGCAGCGCAGCCCCCTGCTTGTATGTCGTCCATCAACTCGGGTTCTGGTTGGCGGTGGATCATGCTGTTTTACCGTTGGCTTGTGCCCATGCGAAGAATTGTTTGACATCGATTAAGACTTTGCGGCCAACACGTTTAACAGCACCGTGCTCTAGCAAACCGTTTGATTTTTCATGGAAGATATAATGGCGTATTCCACCCTCTCGGAATGAAGGGTAGGCAATGCAAAAGTCCTTTACCGACAAAAGTGGTTGCTCAACATTGGCTGCTGGTTGTGGTTCAGCAAGAATGCTGGTTACCAGCTTTGTAGGGGACTCTCCAACGATTAGCCTAAGAAATTGTGGTGTAGGTAGCCCAAACTCGGAAATGACCTCAAACAACGTGTCACAATCGACTGAAAGATCACAGGCCAAAACAGCTTTCTTGCCATTATCAAGCTTGTCAGCTACCTTTTTATTGCCACCATGGAAACTCTTGAGCAACTGCTTGTCATAAGCGTTTGCCCCAATATTATTCCAGTTGCCATCTTTTAGCACTCTTTCAAGGAGGTGGGCAACATTCGGATCAGGAACTGTGTGGGTTTGATACACCATCACATACTCATTGGACCTGACCAATATGCTGGCAAGACGGCGGATAATCACTTCCTTGGCAACATTTTCTTCGGCTGCCCAGAGCTCGATCAAACGCAATAGTGGAATGATAGCACCTGATGAAAACAGGTCCCACTGTGGATCAGGATCTTTAACTTTTTTGTTGCTCATCGTTTATCCACTTATTGATAGTTATCCAAATATTTTTTCATTCATCTTTGTAACAACACCCGCTGTGTGGTCTTCTGATAGGTGTGCATATCTCATAACCATCTGAAGGGTCTTATGCCCTAATATTTTGGCAATCTCAGCCAGTGTAGCACCATTCATCGCCAAATATGATGCGGCTGAATGTCGTAGGTCGTGGAAATGAAAATCCTCAACTTCTGATACTTCAAGAGCCTTGTTCCACGCATGACGAAAATTGATGGGTTTTGATGGATACCTATCACTCGGAAAGAGGAGCTCTGTATCAATACGACGCACTTTGGACAGCTTTTTGATCACCATCAAAGCATGACTTGCTAATGTTAAAGACCGCCTATCTCCATTTTTAGTATCGTGGAGAGTAACCATTCCCCTTCTCAGATCAACATCACCCCATGAGATACCGGTTATTTCAGATTTTCTTCCTCCAGTGGAAAGAGCCAAAACAACTATTGGGTAAAGAGCAGAGCATTGACTGGATTCACATGCTTCCAACAGCCTTAACCGTTCATCTTCAC
>JADFZU010000083.1 GCA_015232365.1 Magnetococcales bacterium
GAGGAGGAGCAACCGTAAACCGGGAGCTGTTTTTCATGGTATGGCACTCGCTAGGCTTCGAGTTTTTCATCGTGCTTTTTAAAACTCTCTTTATGCGCTGCTTTAGATATTTTTCCAAGGGGTAAATCTTTGCTGTGTTAGATATTTATGTGTTATAATTCAGTGTTATTTATTGGTTATCTTGTTGTCTGTCCAAGGTTTTAGCGTTTTCAAGGATCTTCTTCATATGTTTTCTAGCATAGCAAAAAAAATATTCGGCTCTAGTAATGACCGTTATCTTAATAAGTTACAGCCAACCATTGATAAAATTAACGGCCTGGAAAAAGAGATCCAAGCACTTAGCGACGAAGAGCTGCGAGGCAAAACTGCCGAATTTAAAAGTCGCATAAAGCAGGATGAGAGCCTTGACGAACTGCTGCCGGAAGCCTTTGCTGTAGTAAGGGAGGCCAGCGTTAGAACTATTGGCCTGCGCCACTTTGATGTGCAGTTGATTGGCGGTATTGTTCTGCACCAGGGCAAAATCACTGAGATGCGTACTGGTGAGGGTAAGACCCTCATGGCTACTCTCCCCCTATATCTAAACGCACTCAGCGGTAAAGGCGTACATCTGATCACAGTTAACGACTATCTAGCAACCCGTGACGCTGAGTGGATGGGTAAAATCTACAAATTCCTCGGCATGGAGGTGGGTATTATTCTCCATGGTTTAGATGATGTAGAACGCAAAAAAGCCTATGGTGCGGACATAACTTATGGAACCAACAATGAGTTTGGCTTTGATTTTCTAAAAGACAACATGAAGTTCTCCTTGGACGAAATGTGTCAGGGGGAGTTGAATTTTGCTATTGTTGACGAGGTTGACTCCATCTTGATCGACGAAGCCCGCACCCCGCTGATCATCTCCGGCCCTACAGAGGATAATACCGATAAATATTACCGTGTAGACCGCCTTATCCCCAACTTGAAAAGTGAGGAACACTTCACAGTCGATGAAAAAGCCCGAACAGTGGTCTTTACTGAAGAGGGTAATGAGATGATTGAAAATTTACTGCTAAGCAATAAATTGATTGAAGGGGGCAGTCTCTATGATGTCGGCAATGTCGAGATTGTCCACCATGTCAATCAGGCTCTTCGTGCCCACTCCCTTTTCGAGCGGGATAAAGATTATATAGTCAAAGAGGGCGAGGTGGTTATCATCGACGAGTTTACCGGCAGAATGATGCCGGGACGACGCTACTCTGATGGCCTCCATCAAGCTCTTGAGGCAAAAGAGCATCAGGTGATTCAAAACGAATCCCAAACCCTGGCTTCTGTCACCTTTCAGAACCTCTTCCGTATGTATAATAAGCTGGCTGGCATGACCGGCACTGCCGATACCGAAGCGGCTGAGTTTCAATCTATCTATAACCTGGAGGTGATAATCATCCCCACCAACCGGAAGATGATTAGAGAGGATCATGATGATGTAGTTTTTCGTACAGAGTCTGAAAAACAGGCGGCGATTGTTGAAGATATTATTGAGTGTCACAGCAGGAAACAACCGGTATTGGTCGGCACCATCTCCATTGAAAAATCAGAAGAGCTTTCGAGAATACTGAAAAAAGCCAAAATTACCCACACCGTACTCAACGCCAAATACCACGAAAAAGAAGCTTCAATCATTGCCCAGGCAGGCCGGAAGGGTGCGGTTACCATCGCCACCAATATGGCAGGCCGGGGAACTGATATTCAACTTGGCGGCAATCCAGATATGCGGATTTTTGTCGAAATACCCAATACAGTTCAGGGCGAAGAGCGGAAAAAACTTGAGGAGGCAATCAACCTTGAGTGTGCAAAAGAGAAGGAAGAGGTTCTCGCTAGTGGCGGCCTCTATATTCTTGCCACAGAACGTCACGAATCAAGACGTATTGATAACCAGCTCAGAGGCCGTTCCGGTCGTCAGGGCGACCCTGGTTCCAGCCGTTTTTATCTTTCGTTGCAGGACGATCTTATGCGGATTTTCGGCTCTGAACGAATGGATGGCATGCTGCAAAAACTTGGACTGGCAGAGGGTGAGGCAATTATCCACCCTTGGATTAACAAAGCCATTGAATCAGCTCAGAAAAAGGTTGAAGGCAGAAACTTCGACATTCGTAAGAATCTTCTCAAATACGATGATGTAATGAATGAGCAGCGTACGGTTATCTATGACCAGCGCCGGGAGTTGATGCGTGATGAGGATATCTCAGATTTTCTCAACGAGGTAAGAGAAGAGCTGTGTGAAGATTTGGTAAATCAATATCTACCGGAAGAGATATACCCGGAACAGTGGGATAGCAAAGAGTTCAAAAAAAGTTTGCTCCGTCAGTTTGGGGTAACTGTTGATATAGATCAGTGGAAAAAAGAGGATGGAGTTACCTCCAAGGTAGCCCTCGACCGCACTATTGAAGCGGTTGCGGCCCACAACAAAAAACGTGAAGAGCGTATGGGCAGAGAGACGATCCAATACCTGGAAAAAACCATTACCATGCAGATTTTGGATTATCTTTGGAAAGACCACCTTTTGAATATGGACCACCTTAAAGAGGGTATCCATCTCCGTGGTTATGCCCAAAAAGATCCTCTTAACGAATATAAACGTGAAGCTTTTGAGCTTTTTGACGGCCTTTTAAACCGGATAAAAGTTGAGGCTATTGAGGTCCTGTCCCGGGTTGAAGTTGAGGAGCCAGAAGCGGTTCAACAACTAGAGGAGGAGCGGGCCAGCCAACGGAACAGCCAGCTCTCAATGAGCCATGCAGATGCGTCAAGCTTTAAAGATGAGGCTGGTAGTGGAGAGCAAGATAGTAAAACCCCATTCCGTCGCCAAGGCGAGAAGGTTGGTAGAAACTCCCCTTGTGCCTGTGGTAGCGGCAGAAAATACAAACACTGCTGTGGTAAAATGAGCTAATTTGGATCTATATAAATCTATATAAAGGGGGGGCAACCCCCTCTGATAACAGCATCACGAGGTCTCGGATTGTCCCAGCCAGACACAAAAAACCTCCTCATGATCGCCTACCATTTTCCTCCGGCACAAGGTAGCGGGGTCCAACGAACATTAAGTTTCTGCCGTGATCTCCCAGAGTTTGGCTGGCAACCAGAGATACTCTCTGCCAATCCACGGGTCTATAGCGACCATGGCCCGGAACAGCTAACCCAGATCCCCCCCCAAACCATTGTAGAGCGAGCTTTTGCCCTGGATGCAGCAAAGGATCTCTCGATAGCTGGGCGTTATCTACGCCTGACCGCCCTTCCCGACCGCTGGTCGAGTTGGCGGTTGTGGGCTGTACCAAAAGCTATGGCTATGATAAAAAAAAACCGGCCCCAGATTATATGGGCAACCTATCCCATTGCCACCAGCCTGTTAATTGCCCAGACACTCCACAAAAAAACCGGAATTCCATGGGTAGCAGATTTTCGCGATCCTATGCTATACAACGCTCAGGCTGAAGATAGCCCGACACGAAGACTATTTGCAAAAATTGAGATGGAGTCTGTCATGAGTGCCGCCAAGGTTATCACCACCACCTTTGGCCACCGCCAGCTCTACCGGGAAAAATATCCTGATATTGATGACAACCGTTGGCAGGTGATCCCAAACGGTTATGATGAATCGATGTTTGCAGAGGCAGAGAGAAGCATACCGGCCATAAAACATAACCAAAAAAAAATCACCATTCTCCATAGTGGTACAATCTATAACGGAGATGAGAACCGCACACCCCAGACATTTTTTTCAGCCATAGCCAAACTTCGCAAAAACCGTCAGATAAGCTCCAATACCATGCAGATTTTTTTTAGAGCCACCGGTTGTGACGAAACAGTACAGAGTATGATCGATAGTGTGGGGATAGGAGATATGGTCCAGTTAAAACCTACTCTACCTTATGGTGAGGCTATCAAAGAGCTGTTTTTGGTTGATGGGCTGCTGCTGCTACAGGGAAAAAATTATAACCACCAAATACCGGCAAAACTTTTTGAGTATCTCAGGGTGAAAAAACCATTTTTAGCCATAACCGATCCAAAAGGGGATAGTGCAAGGGTAATGGAAGAGGCAGGTGTAACAACCATGGCCCCTATGCATAATGAAAAACTGCTTGCAGAAGGTTTTATGCAGCTAATAAAAAACATAAAAAGCCAAACACCAAGCCAAGCCAGCAATGAGCACCTTAAAAAGCTCTCCCGTAACAAAAGAGCAGAAGAGCTAGCCAGGGTATTAGATAGCATTTAACCTAGATTCGGCAGTTGAAAGTACATTAATGGTGCAGCATATTGGTTTTTCTATTTTACCTGGCGGCTAATCAAAAAGCTGTACCAGTGCTGTGGGAACAGCTGCCGAATCTGGATTTAATTATTGATATGGGTTTGGAGCAACAAACCATGAGTTAAAAAACATTTATCAAAAGGCGTTTATAAACCTCACAAAGCTCTTCTAAATCGGCTAGAGGCACCCCTTCATTTAGCTTATGCATAGAGCTTCCCACCAGACCAAACTCCATAGTTTGTGGACAGACCTGAGAGATAAAACGGGCATCTGACGTTCCACCTCCTGTGGAGCCTTGCGGGTTCAGGTTTAAACTCTCATTTATGCTCTTATCAAGAGCGGTGCGCAGCTCTCCATCCTGGGAAAGAAACGGCAACCCGGACAGATTCATGGTCAAGCTATATTCAGGACAGCCCGGTTCATCTAATACAGAACGAATTTTCTCCTCTAAAGATTCCGGGCTGTTTTCTGGACTAAAACGGATATTGAACTGAGCCTCCAAGGTAGGTGGAACCACATTACTTGAGCCATCTCCAGAGCTAATATTGGTAAACTGTATGGAGGATGCAGGAAAGTGCTCGTTGCCCTGGTCAAACTGGACTGTCGCCAGCTTTGCCAGAACTGGAGCTGAACTATGTATAGGGTTGTCGGCAAGATGAGGATAGGCTACATGGCCCTGCTTGCCTTTAAAGGTAATAACACCGTTTATTGAACCACGGCGACCATTTTTAAGACAGTCTCCAAGTTTTTTAACGCTGGTAGGCTCACCAACCAAGCAGTAGTCCAAAGTTTCACCCCTCTCCTCCAGCCACTGCAAAACCCGCACTGTTCCATCAACTGCATCGCCCTCTTCATCTCCAGTAATTAAAAATGAGAGGCTGTTCTCCTGGGCAAAACCTGGGTTAGCGGCTAAAAACTCCTCAAAAGCGACCACCATCGCTGCAATTGCCCCCTTCATATCACAAGCTCCGCGGCCCCAGAGTTGACCATCAACTATCTGTGCAGCAAAAGGCTCGGAGCGCCAACCAGCACTATCTCCTGGGGCGACCACATCGGTATGTCCGGCAAAGCAGAAATTTTTACCTCTGCTGCCAAGGCGGGCATAGAAATTTTCGACCACGCCAAAACGCAGAGGATGGATGACAAAACCCAGAGCCGCCAGCCGCTTGATGATAATCTCCTGACAGCCCAGATCTTTTGGGGTGATAGATGGGGTTTTTATCAGAGCCTGGGCCAGGGCTATAAGGGGCGAAACCGCCCCTTGTTCAGATTTAGAACTCACGGAGCAGTTCGTTAATGCCGGTTTTGGAGCGAGTTTTGGCATCTACCGTTTTAACAATAACTGCACAATAGAGGTTTGGCCCTGGTGATCCGTCAGGTAGTGGTTTGCCGGGCATGGTGCCGGAAACAACTACTGAAAATGGCGGAACATAACCGATATGGATATCTCCAGTTGCCCGGTCAACAATTTTTGTTGAAGCACCAAGATAGACCCCCATGGAGAGAACCGAACCCTCGCCGATGATAACACCCTCAGCAACTTCAGCCCTGGCACCGATAAAGCAGTCATCTTCAATGATTACCGGATTGGCCTGCAGAGGCTCCAATACACCGCCAATTCCTGCACCACCGGAGATGTGGACATTTTTTCCAATTTGAGCACAAGATCCGACAGTAGCCCAGGTATCAACCATGGTTCCACTATCCACATAAGCTCCAATGTTGACGTAGGAAGGCATAAGAACTGCGCCTGGGGCGATATAACTACCAAGCCGTGCTGTGGCAGGTGGAACCACCCGAAAACCACCTTTTGTAAACTGTTTTTTCTTCCAGCCAGCAGTTTTAGTCGGAACTTTATCAAAATAGTTGGTGGGACCGCCGGTCATTACCTCATTTTCATGGAGCTTGAAGTAGAGCAGAACCGCCTTTTTCAACCACTGGTTTACCACCCAGCCGTGAACAGCTTCTGGATGGTCTGGTTTCCGCTCGGCTACCCGAAATCTACCGGAGTCCAGACCTTTAACAGCTTTTATTACTGCTTTGCGAATCTTACCAGAGGTTCTGGTCGAGAGTGAATCACGGTCATCCCAAGCCTTTTCGATGATGGTTTGTAGAGCGGGCACGGTTATGTTTCTCCTTAAAGTTTATAAACATGTTTAAAGTTAATTATTATTAAGCTTTTTGGCACAAGAGGCAATCCGTTCCATAGCCTCCCGGCTCTCATCTGCCGGAGCAACCATTGCAACCCTGATATACGGCTCTCCAGGATTCTCCCCGCAATTCTCCCGGCTGAGAAAAGCACCTGGCAACACCGTTACACTATAACCTTCATAGAGGTTACGGGCAAAGGATACTCCACCACCAGGAACCTTCAACCAAAGATAAAAGCCAGCATCTGGCTTTTCTACAGGCAAAACCGGAGATAGTATCTTAACAGCATCCTGGAGTTTTTGCCGATATAAAACCCGGTTCTCCTCGACATGGGCCTCATCTTGCCAAGCCTTGGTTGCTGCCTGTTGAATAAATGGTGGAGTTGCACAGCCGGTATAGGTTCGCAGACGGAAATACTCTTGCAGAATCTTGGCGTCACCGGCAACAAAACCTG
>JADFZU010000084.1 GCA_015232365.1 Magnetococcales bacterium
CAGGTGGCTCGTGGTGAGAACTTTGTCTATACCGCGACATTTGAGCAGATTCCAGAGGTTAAACCAGAAGTTTATAAAGATTTCAAACTTAGCAAAACTTCTGCATTGGTTGAAGAGTCAGATGTTGACAAGGTCATCGAGCAGATCCGTGATACCAATACCAGCTACAAAGCTGACGATACCCGGCTGGCTGAATCTGGCGACCAGCTAAAAATTGATTTTGATGGTTATATTGAGAACGAACGTTTTGAAGGCGGCAAGGCTGAAGGGCATGAGTTGGTTCTGGGCAGCGGTCGATTTATTCCCGGTTTTGAAGATCAGCTTATCGGCAGCAAAGCAGGTGAGAGTGTTGAAGTTACTCTGAGTTTTCCCGAAGATTACCAAGCCAAACATCTGGCAGGGAAAGAGGCACTGTTTAAATGTATAGTTCATGAAGTAAGAGGGCCAGTTAAACCAGAGATAAATGATGATCTTGCTGTAAAGGCCGGGGTTGCGGAGGGTGGTATTGCCAAACTTCGAGAAGAGATAACCACCCGCTTAAACAGTGAAGCTGAAAACCGTACCAACGCTGAGCTTAAAAAACAGATTCTTGATAAACTGGTGGAGTCCAACACGCTAAATATACCTCAGGGTCTGGTTGAGCGTGAGCAGGAGGGAATGGTTGAACAGTTAAAGCAGGAGTATAAACGCCAAGGTATGGACCCAGAGATGCTGGGCATGAACCCAGACGCTATGGGGGAAGGTTTTGCCGATGAGGCCGCCAAACGGGTAAAGGTTGGTATGCTGCTTGGAGCTATTGCCAGAGAGGAGTCCATCTCCGCATCTGAAGAGGCGGTTGATGCCTTTTTAAGAAAGATGTCGGCCTCTTACGGTGATCAGGCAGAATCTATGCTTAAATGGATGAAAGAGGACCCGGAACGTATCGAAGGTATTCGCAGTACGGTTCTTGAGGCAGCTATAATTGACTGGATCGTCAATAATAGCACAGTAGATGAAAAAACCTGTTCTCTTGAAGAGTTAATGGCCGACAAAGGGCAGAGTAGCGAAGAGTAGAGTTTAACTATATGGCAAAATTTGCCTTAACATAACCATAAAATCATTGGGAGCCTGCCTTAACGTCAGTTACGATATTTGATGGTTTATTTTAATAACAAGAGGTTGAATAGTTTCTTGGGGCAGGTTCTCTAATTTTTTTCTGTTTGGTGTGGATTGTGCAAACACAATACCAGATTTTATGTAGCAATTTTTACCAGACTCTCGTTGTGTAAGAGAGTTGTCACCAATTCTGTCAGTTGAAAAGAGAGTGCCGATGAATTTGGTTCCAATGGTGGTTGAAACAACCAGCCGCGGTGAGCGGTCCTATGATATTTACTCCAGACTACTAAAAGAGCGGCTTATTTTTCTAGTTGGTGCAATCAACGATGATGTCGCCAATCTGGTTATTGCCCAGATGCTGTTTCTTGAGTCGGAAAACCCAGAAAAAGATATTCACATCTATATCAACTCTCCTGGTGGACACGTAACTGCCGGCATGGCGATCTACGATACAATGCAGTTTATCCGTCCCCAGGTCAGTACTCTGTGTATAGGGCAGGCGGCAAGTATGGGTGCAGTACTGCTGGCAGCCGGTGCTGAGGGTAAGCGTTTGCTGCTGCCCAACTCACGGGTAATGATTCATCAGCCCCTTGGTGGTTTTCAAGGGCAGTCATCTGATATGCAGATCCATGCTAGAGAGATGTTGCGGGTCCGGGAGACTCTAAACAGGGTTTTGGCAAAACATACCGGGCAGACAGTACGCCGTATCTCCAAAGATACTGAGCGGGACAATTTTATGACCAGCAAAGAGGCTTGTGAATATGGTCTTGCTGATGAGGTTATCAATAAGCGTGAAGCTCCACTCGAAAAATAAGTAATTAGAGGCAATTATGGCTAAAAAAGGTTCAGATTCCGGCAGCGTTCTTCACTGTTCATTTTGTGCAAAAACTCAACATGAGGTGCGTAAATTAATTGCAGGTCCATCAGTTTTTATCTGTAACGAGTGTGTAGACCTCTGCCGTGATATCATAAAAGAAGAGAAGGGCACTGCTCCTGAAGGTACAGCCGTTGAGTCCAATGGTGTTCCGCCACCAAATGAGATAAAAGAGGTGCTTGACCAGCATGTAATAGGGCAAAACCAGGCTAAGAAAATCCTATCTGTTGCCGTTTACAACCACTATAAGCGGATCGGTGCACCTGTCGATGCCAACAACGATGTTGAGCTGGCAAAAAGCAATATTCTTCTAATTGGCCCTACAGGATCTGGTAAAACCTTGTTGGCCCAGACCCTTGCCCGAATTCTTGATGTGCCATTCACCATTACTGATGCCACCACACTTACAGAGGCTGGATATGTTGGTGAAGATGTGGAGAATATTATTCTCCGGCTGCTGCAAGCGGCAGATAATGATGTGGAGCGGGCCCAGCGTGGTATAGTTTTTATCGATGAAATTGATAAAATCTCCAGAAAATCAGACAATCCATCCATAACTCGTGATGTCTCTGGCGAGGGTGTGCAGCAGGCTCTTCTGAAGATTATTGAAGGTACTGTGGCCAGCGTACCTCCTCAGGGTGGACGTAAACATCCTCAGCAGGAGTATCTTCAGGTTGATACCACAAATATTCTGGTCATATGTGGAGGAGCTTTTAACGGTCTGGAGAAGGTTATTGAGCGTCGCTCCAACAAGAGCCACAGTATCGGCTTTGGTGCTGAAGTCAAAGACCGCTCAGTTGAGCTTAAAGTCAACGATCTGCTTCCCGAATTAGAGCCGGAAGATCTCTTGCAGTTTGGTCTGATTCCAGAGTTTGTCGGCAGACTGCCTATAGTCACCACCTTGGAAGAGTTGGACCAGGAGGCGTTGGTCAGAATTCTTCAAGAGCCAAAAAATGCTCTGCTTAAACAGTACTGCAAGCTGTTTGAGATGGAGGATGTCCGCTTGACATTTACCTCTGAGGCGATTGAGGCCATTGCAGCTAAAGCTATTAAACGCAAGACAGGAGCAAGGGGTTTGCGCTCTATTCTAGAGACAACTCTGCTAGATGTAATGTTTGATATTCCCTCTCAACCTGATGTTCGAGAGATAGTAATCAATAAAGAGGCGATTGAGAAATCAGCCGAGCCTCTGCTGATTTACGAAAAGTCTCCACTAAAAGCATAAAACACGATCTGTGACCCCATAGCGGAACTTATAACAAGCTATTGATCTCGCCTGCGGTTGAAAAATACCAGACTCACCATTAGGTGGGGCTAAAATTTTCAACCGCCGGTGTGAAGCTAATACCTTGCACAGAAGTTTCCACCATGAAGTCACGGACTCAGGCTAAAGTTGCAACAGCAGTGCAAATTTAGCAGCCATCTGTAAAAAGAGTGCAAAAGATCAGTATGCAGGGTATAGTTAACTGCACTGAGTGCACATTTAAATCACTTACCTAGCCTTGGCTAGCAATTCAGGACCGAATAAAATGCTAATTATTCCTATATTGCCCCTGCGTGATATTGTTGTTTTCCCTCAAATGGTGGTTCCTCTTTTTGTTGGAAGAGATAAGTCAATTCAAGCTCTGGATGCTGTAACAGCCCAGACAGAGAATCGTAATATTCTTCTGGTAGCCCAGAAAAACCCGGCTACCGACAACCCTGTGGAGGCTGATATCCACTCTATTGGGGTCATCGGTTCCATTCTCCAGGTTTTAAAACTGCCTGACGGTACGGTAAAAGTGTTAGTAGAGGGTGGGCGACGGGTAAAAATTCTCAATTTTGTTAAAAGTGAGCCGTATTTTGTCGTTGAGGGGGAGTATCTGGAAGAGGATGATCATGACCCAAGCGAATCCCGGGCCATGATGCGTTCACTGGTTAGCCGTTTTGACTCTTATGCAAAGCTCAACAAAAAACTAGCACCAGAAGTTTTGATGAGTTTCCAAGCAATTGATGACCCCAATCGCCTTGCTGATATTGCAGCAACCCACATCAATATGAAGGTTCCAGAGAAACAGAAGCTTCTTGAGATGGTGTCGGTTACAGATCGGCTGGACGGGCTTTTGCTGGCTCTAGAGAAAGAGATAGAGGTTCTCCACGTCGAAAAACGGGTTCGAGGCCGGGTTAAGCGGCAGATGGAGAAGAGTCATCGAGACTACTATCTGAATGAGCAGATGAAAGCAATTCAAAAAGAGCTTGGTGATCCAGATGATGATAAAGATGAGTTGAAAGATCTGGCAGAGCAGATTGAAACTATCGGCATGAGTGAAGAGGCCAAAACCAAAGCCACCTCTGAACTTAAAAAATTAAAACAGATGGCCCCTATGTCAGCGGAGGCAACAGTAGTTCGTAACTATCTTGATTGGCTGGTGAAACTTCCATGGGGCAAACTGTCGGAGCTGAAAAAAGATCTGCCTGCTGCCCAGGCGATTCTTGACGAAGATCACTGGGGTATGGAAAAGGTTAAAGAGCGGATTGTCGAGCAGTTGGCGGTACAGCAAAAGGTTGAGAAGATCAAAGGGCCAATTCTCTGTCTGGTCGGTCCTCCAGGTGTGGGTAAGACCTCTCTGGCTAAATCTATCGCCAGGGCTTCGGGGCGTGAGTATGTCCGCATCTCTCTTGGCGGTGTTCGTGATGAGGCTGAAGTTCGAGGTCACCGCCGCACCTACATAGGCTCTCTGCCGGGCAAAATCATCCAGTCCATGAAAAAGGCTGGTACAAATAACCCTCTGTTTTTGCTGGATGAGATTGATAAAGTGGGGGCTGACTACCGTGGTGATCCATCTTCAGCCCTGCTTGAAGTTTTAGACCCGGAGCAGAACACTACATTTAACGATCACTATCTGGAGCTTGATTACGATCTCTCCCAAGTGATGTTTATTACCACTGCCAACAGTTTGAATGTCCCTCGACCTCTTCTAGATCGAATGGAGGTTATCCGTCTTGCTGGTTATACTGAGCAAGAGAAGCTGCGTATTGCTGACAAATATCTTATTCCCAAGCAGATGGAGGCTCATGGTCTGGATGGGGGTGAGATCTCTCTATCCTCGGAAACCATAAAATCAATTATTCGCTACTACACCCGTGAAGCCGGTGTTCGTAATTTAGAGCGGGAGATTGCCAGTCTCTGTCGTAAAGCGGCAAAAGCATTGTTGATAGACGACAAAAAGAAAAAAATTACCATTGGTGCTCAGAGTGTTGGCAAATATCTTGGGGTACGTAAATACCGTTTTGGTCTTGCTGAAGAGCAGAATCTGGTTGGTGTAACAACTGGTCTTGCCTGGACTGAGGTGGGGGGTGAGTTGCTTTCAATTGAAGCAGTTTTATTAGGTGGTAAAGGTAAGTTGACTATTACCGGTAAGCTTGGTGACGTAATGCAGGAGTCAGCACAAGCGGCGATGACCTATGCCCGTTCCCGTGCTGTTGACTGGGGTATTGATGACAGCGAATTTTTCCAGAACCATGATATCCATATTCACGTACCTGAGGGGGCTACGCCAAAAGACGGCCCCTCGGCAGGTATTGCAATTTGCACCACCATTGCCAGTATTTTAACCGGTATTCCTGTCCGTCGTGACGTGGCTATGACTGGAGAGATAACCCTTCGTGGCCGGGTTTTGATCATTGGCGGCCTTAAAGAGAAGATGCTCGCAGCCCACAGAGCAGGTATAAAGCATATTATTATACCAAATGAAAACGTAAAAGATCTTAAAGAGATGCCGGCTACCATTTTAAGGGATCTGGAGATACACCCGGTCAACCATCTTGATGAAGTTCTTGATATCGCTTTAAGCAAGAAACTATCTGAACATAAAAAGAAAAATATGGATTCAGATGAAAAAAAAGTTGATCCAACTATATTACAAAATGGGGCATCTGCTACCGGTACATCTTCCATTACCCACTGATTTTGAGCCAATCAGAATAAAAAAAATCCATACAGTGGCTTGACAGCGAGGCACAAGGCACGTATACAACTCTCCAAGCCACACAAGTCTGTAGTTTGAGGGTACCGGACTTTTAGGTTTTGAAATAGAAATTAATGGTGTTGAGTTGGATCTGTATCTGATTTAGCAAATTGAATATAAATCTGTGGGGAGGGAAGTTTAATGAATAAATCTGAATTAGTTGACTCTGTAGCATCTGAGACCGGTTTGAGCAAAGTTCAATCTTCAGAGGCTGTAGACGCTGTAATTGCTTCGATCCAAAAAGCCTTGAAAGGTGGTGATCAGGTTAGCTTGGTAGGCTTTGGTACATTCTTGGTTACAGATCGTGCTGCACGCGTTGGTCGTAATCCACGGACTGGCGACGAGATTAAAATTCCTGCGGCAAAACTGCCCAAGTTCCGTCCAGGTAAAGGTCTGAAAGATGCAGTTGCTATTAGCGGAACAGATAAGAAGAAAAAGAAAAAGAAAAAATAGTATAGCCCTTGAAAGCTAGAGGTGTTGTCAGCTTTTAGCTTTAGGATCTGGGCGGGTAGCTCAGCTGGGAGAGCGTCGGCCTTACAAGCCGAATGTCACAGGTTCGAGCCCTGT
>JADFZU010000085.1 GCA_015232365.1 Magnetococcales bacterium
CAAAGCAGAAACTGCAATAGCTCCAAAACCCCAGCCAGCTATTAAAGCAGAAACTGCAATAGCTCCAAAACCCCGGTCAACTAGTAGAGTTGAGAGTCCCACCACTTCCAAGCCACTGCATAGGCCGTGACATAAGGCGCTGAAATATCATATAACATAGTAGAAATATCCTAGGTTTAGCAGATACTAAGGGGCAGATCCCAACTATGAACGCCAAAGATGAGCCAATAAAATCGTGCAAGTTGAGCATTGTAATTCCTTGTTTTAATGAGGAAAATACATTGTCAGCCTGCGTTGATAACGTTCTTGAAATTGCCAACAATAAGTTGGAGTTGGAGATTATTATTGTCGATGATGCCTCCAGCGATAGGAGTTTCTCTATTGCCAAGGATCTGGCTGCCAACCATAATAATATTTCCTACTATCGCCATGAGAATAACCAAGGGAAAGGGGCTGCTTTGCGTACCGGGTTTCAGATGGCTACTGGTGATTTTGTCGCTGTTCAAGATGCCGACCTTGAGTATGACCCCCAGGATCTAAAAAGATTGTTGGTTCCACTTCTGGAAAAAAAAGCCGACGTTGTTTTTGGCTCACGGTTTTTATCCATTGGTGCACACCGGGTTCTCTATTTTTGGCACTCCCTTGGTAATAAACTGCTTACACTGCTTTCAAATATTTTTACCGATATGACCCTGACCGATATGGAGACCTGTTATAAAGTTTTTCGTCGGGAGGTTATCCAAAGTATTACCATAGAGGAGAACCGTTTTGGCTTTGAGCCAGAAATTGTTGCCAAGGTAGCCCACCAGAGATTACGAATCTACGAAATGGGGATCTCCTACGATGGCCGTACATACTCAGAGGGTAAAAAGATCGGTTATAAAGATGGTCTTAGGGCTATCTACTGTATTTTACGTTATAATGCTCCCACAGTACCTCTGCCGGTGCAGTTAATGCTCTACTCGGTTGTTGAGGGGCTTTCTGCTCTGGTAAATTTATCTGTATTCACGGTGTTATACAAAGGCGGCCTGGATGTTATGGTTGCCGCTTCTGTAGCTTTTGTCCTGGCTGCACTTAGCAACTATATCCTCTGTATCTCCGTTGTTTTTCGGCACAACGCCCAGTGGAGTACACTCTATGAGATTATCGCCTATACGGTGGTGGTTCTTGTTGTCGGCTTGGTAGATTTAAAGATAACCGAGTGGTTTGTTGTTGCAGGCAGTACTGCTGCTTACATATTTGCCGTTACTATTGTGGTTGTTCTAAATTATCTAGGCCGCAAATATCTTGTCTTTAGAGAGAAGCCTAGCGGTGAGTGGTAGAGTTTTCCTGAACTTCCCTATTTTAAAGAATAAAGAGTATCTTCAACCCTATAACCAATTGTGTTGAGTCAATTGATGCTTAGCATATTAATTTATTTAATCATCATATACAATTGATCAATCTATCATATGATTTTGCCCTAAAAGGACCAGCCAATTTTATGAGTGTGCCATTTAAAACTGTTCATGTAATTGGAGCTGGTCTTGCTGGTTCGGAAGCGGCCTGGCAGTTAGCCAAGCAGGAGGTTCCGGTTCGGCTGTATGAGATGCGGCCGAAAATAACCACACCTGCTCACCGTACCGGTGACTGTGCTGAGTTGGTCTGCTCCAACTCTTTACGTTCTGACGACAGTGAGAAAAATGCAGTTGGCCTGTTGCATGAAGAGATGCGGCAGATGGGTAGCCTTATAATGCAGGCTGCTGATGCCAACAGGGTTCCGGCAGGCGGGGCTTTGGCTGTAGATCGGGACGGATTTTCAGGTATGGTTACCTCCCTTTTGGAGTCTGCCCATAGAATTACCAGGGTTGATGGAGAGGTAGAGGCTCCTCCTCCTGGAGAGCTTACCCTAATTGCTACTGGTCCACTGACCTCACCAGCTCTTTCGAAATGGCTGGAAAAAAAGATCGGTCCAGACCGTCTGGCATTTTTTGATGCTCTGGCTCCAATAATTGCTACCGACTCCATCGATTACACCAAAGTCTGGAAGCAGTCCCGGTATGATAAAGGCAGTGCCGATTATATCAACTGCCCGATGAGCCAGGAGCAGTACGAAACTTTTATAGATAATCTATTGGAGGCGGAGAAGGTTGAGTTTAAATCATTTGAGAAGACCGCCTATTTTGAAGGTTGTCTGCCTATTGAAGTGATGGCAGAGCGGGGGAGGGAGACTCTCCGTTATGGACCTCTAAAACCGGTAGGTTTGACCAACCCCCATAAACCAGAGGAGAAACCTTGGGCGATTGTCCAGCTTCGTCAAGATAACCGGTTGGGCACTCTTTGGAATATGGTTGGCTTTCAGACCAAACTAACCTGGCCGGAACAGAAGCGGATTTTTCGCACAATTCCCGGCTTGGAAAATGCGGAGTTTGAACGCCTCGGAGCAATTCACAGGAATACATTTATTGACAGCCCCCAACTCTTGGATGGTTATCTGCGTCTAAAATCTGACCCCAATATCTATTTTGCCGGCCAGATTACCGGGGTAGAAGGTTATGTGGAGTCTGCTGCATCTGGTCTTTTAGCTGGAATTTTTATGGCTCGGGCTGCTGCTGATTTTCCCCCGCCGCCGCTGCCACCCCCAGTTACAGCCCATGGTGCTCTTTTGGCTCATGTGACTCAAAATGAAGAGAACCGGGTTTTCCAACCCATGAATATTAATTTTGGCCTTTTCCCGCCGCTGGAAAAAAGATTTCCAAAGAAATTACGTAAACCAGCACTTAGTCAAAGATCTAAGGAAAGTTTAAGTAAATGGGTAGAATTGTTGTAAGTAACCTTATGGGACCGATCTATTTTTTCATTGCAAACTGAAGTCGGTTTATTATAGGATTGCAGAGCCTTTGTGTGTGGGGATTGGTTTTATTGTTCTGCATTTTTTTACGGTTATTTTGTAAATTTTCGGATCAAGCATAAACAATCGGACCAGCAATTGCATAAACTCCAACCAATGTTAAAAAGTTTGTTGGATTATTTGTCTGGCCTTAACTTTAGTTTATGACGAGAGTGGGTATGCTTGTAGGATCAATAAAAATTTATAAAAAACCGATAGTAACGGTACCTTCGTATCCTGGCCGAGATCCAAGAATATCCCGTGTCTTAGATAGGGCAAACAGGCGACAATTTCCCATATTTTTGTTTGGGATTTTGACGGTTGGTTTTCTAGCTGTTAACGGTGCATTGAATGCCAGTACTGGTGCAAACAGCGTTGATAAGCAGCCAAGCTTTCTAAGTTGGATTTTGCAGAATGAAGGGCAACCGGTTCAGGCACCAACTCCTAAACCTGTCCGTCAGGCAAAAATTGAAGAGACGTACCAAGCTGTTCCTGAACCACTACAAAAGAGCTCGGCAAATAATCTGCCAGAAATCACACCTATTAAACGGATCTCTTCAGGCTCCATTAATAAAGTCTCTCTTTCCGTAAATAACGATTCAAGCTATTGGAAAAGTCCTGAAAGCCGTCCCCTGCGTGTAAAACAGCGGATGACCAAGTTAAACAACCGGGTTGTTATTGAGCGGGTTGGCAAGCGTGATACTCTATCTACTCTGCTGCAACGGCAGCGGGTTCCCTTAGGAACAGTCTATGCAGTGGCCCGTGGAGCTAAACCGGTTTATGATCTGGCAGCCAATTTCCAAAAAGGAAAATTGGTCAAGCTGGTCTTCAACAGCGATAAAAAACTGGTTGCTGTCTCCTACCCTGTAGATAGCAGGCGGACCATGACGGTAATCAAGCAGAATAGTGGTGAGTTTAGTGCCCAGCTTGATAGTGCTCTTGATGATTTACCAAAATCGTCCAGCCAACTGGCAGCAAACTCATTTAACAGCTCAGTAAAATCTGTATTTAAAAATTCGGCAAAGTTGGTTCGGGTTAAAATTCGTCGTGGCGACTATCTAACCGGAGTTCTGGCTCGGAAAAATATCTCCCGGACAACAGCGGTGCGTCTTGCCAAAGCTACCAAACCGGTATTTGATCTGGCCCGTTATCTAAAACCTGGTAACGAGCTTAAACTTGCTATTTCCAACCAGGGTACTCTCAACGGACTCTCCTATCCACTGGATGAAGAGCGGACCTTGTGGGTGACTCGTGATGATGATCGGTTTGAGGCACAGATTGAAAAGAAGGTCTATGATATACGACTTGAGACTGTCTCTGGCCTGGTTCGTGGTGATGGCTCTCTCTTTCTAGCTGGTAAACATGCCGGACTTACAAAAGAGATGGCAGTTAAGTTGGCTGCTCTTTTTGAGTGGGATGTGGATTTTGCCCGTGATATTCGTGTAGGCGACCGTTTTACGGTTATACGTGAAGCTAAATATTACGAAAACAAGCGGGTTCGTGAGGGTGACATTATCGCAGCAGAGTTTGTCAACCAAGGCGAGAAATACCGGGCAGTACAGTACACCAACCCAGAAGGTATGGTTGGCTATTTTGATTCCAAGGGCCGGAGTATGCGAAAAATGTTTATTCGTGCTCCGGTAGATTTTAGCCGTATCTCTTCTAAATTTGCCAAACGTCGTAAACATCCGGTGCTAGGTTTTACCAGAGCTCATAAAGGGACAGATTTTGCTGCATCCACTGGAACGCCAGTTCGGGCTTCAGGTAAGGGCCGGGTGATATTTGCTGGCCGTAAGGGTGGCTTTGGTAATCTGGTTCTGGTTCGGCACAACAGCAAATATACCACCGCTTATGCCCATCTATACAGAATTTCTAAAGGTTTAAGGAAGAACTCCCAGGTAAAGCAGGGGCAGGTAATTGGTCAGGTAGGTATGACCGGAACCGCTACCGGTCCTCATCTTCACTATGAGATCCGGGTTAATGGCCGACAGGTTGATCCTCTAAAGATTCAGCTACCGGCTGCAACGCCTGTTCCACGGAAATATATGGCTGACTTCCGCCTGAAAACAGCGTCGCTTCTAGCTCGTCTAAACAGCGGAACCATGAAACTAGCCTCTCTCTCTATCACCGATAGATAGCTGATGAAATCTCCGGGTAGTGAGCCGTGGACAGTACGGCGATTAATCCGGTGGGGAAGTGAATGGTTGGAAAAACATGGTATTGATCAGCCCCGTTTGGATGTAGAGCTGTTGCTGGCAGATGCTATTTGCCTGAACAGGATGGGTCTCTATCTAGATATGGACCGTCCCTTGGATAAGGTGGAGTTGGCAGGCTTTAAAAGCCGCATTAAACGTCGTAGCCAACGAGAGCCTGTAGCCTATATTCTGGGTAAGCGGGATTTTTGGAAGCAGAGTTTCTCTGTAGATTCGGCAGTATTAATTCCCCGCCCAGAGACTGAAACCTTAATAGATTCTGTGCTTACACTTTATCCTGATCATGGTGCTACATTTACCATTCTTGATATAGGCGTAGGTTCAGGAGCGATTCTCTACTCTCTGCTTGGAGAGTTTCCCAGAACATCCGGCTTTGGGGTTGACCTATCAGCAGAGGCGTTACGGGTAGCAGAAAAAAACCGGGACCAGTTAAACCTAAAAGACCGTGTTACCCTATTCAATGGTGATCTTACTGCTCCTCTGCCAAAAAACCAGTCATACAGCTTGATTGTCTCCAACCCCCCATACATAGAGAGTAGCGAGTTAGAGCAACTTCAACCTGAGGTGGTAGAGCAAGAGCCACGTTTAGCTCTGGATGGAGGTGAGGATGGTCTGGATATCTATCGCCGGTTGATTCCCCAAACATTTCCACTACTTAACCAATCTGGCTGGTTGGTGGTAGAGATAGGTTACAACCAGGGTAAAAGCGTGGCAGCTCTATTTGCAGAGGCAGGATATAAGCAGGTAGCAATTGTTAAAGATTACGGTAAAAGAGACCGGGTAGTGATAGGGACAAAATAGCTTACATAAGCCCCTCTGCCATCATACTCAAGCTCCCTCTTCCAGTAACAATTACATGATCCAAGACCTTAATACCAATAGGGGTGAGAGCCTGGACAAGTACTTGAGTCAAATTGATATCGGCACGTGAAGGCTTCAGGGAGCCTGAAGGGTGGTTATGGGCTAAAATAACCGAGGAAGCTTTGTGTCTTAGGGCCGCCTCTACCACATGGCGTGGATGGATATTGGCTTCATTAACAGTTCCCTTGCTAATTAGAGCAGGAAACTGAAGGCGGCAGCTACTATTGAGACAGAGTACATAAAATACCTCTTCAGTTCGCCCTGCCATGAGAGGAGTAAGATAGGCGTTGGTTCTTCTGGAGTCATTTAGAGTTGGCTTGTCCCGTGTAGTACTATCGGTGAGATAACGCCGGGTGAGGGGCGGTATAAGAGAGATAAAAGCAACAGCAGACTCTCCCATGCCGGGAACAGTAGCCAAATCTTTTGGGTCAGCCTCTAAAACAGCAGAGAGAGCACCAAACCTCTTGAGCAGCATATGAGCCATCTCGTTGGTATCCCGCCGGGGAACAGCATGAAAAAGCAGCAGTTCCAACACCTGGTGGTCTTCAAACTGTTCTAAACCCTCTTGAAAAAATCGTTGTCGAAGCCTTTTTCTATG
>JADFZU010000086.1 GCA_015232365.1 Magnetococcales bacterium
AGAACAAGGCGTCGATGAAAATTAACCGGTGAAGAGTGCTGCTCTGTACGTGATCCGGTCAATTTTCATCGGCAACGCAGTCCTGCTGAGTACTGGGGTGATATAACTGGTATTGTTTGTGGCAACTCCGGGTTAGGGTGATAATAGTATTAGATTTAGCCGGAAGCCTCTTAATGTAAAGCTGATTTTCAAAGAGTTGTACGGTAATTTGCAGAATGTATCAAGACTAACCTGGCTAAAATTAATGTAGTGGAGATCTGAAAATGGCTGAATATCGTTCCCGAGCTTCTACCCACGGTCGTAACATGGCTGGTGCCCGCTCTCTATGGCGTGCAACGGGAATGAAAGAGGATGACTTTGGCAAGCCGATTATTGCTGTAGCCAACTCTTTTACCCAGTTTGTTCCTGGTCATGTCCATCTTCGTGATTTGGGACGACTGGTAGCCCGGCAGATTGAGGCTGTAGGTGGGGTAGCAAAGGAGTTTAATACCATCGCTATTGATGACGGTATCGCTATGGGCCATGACGGCATGTTGTACTCTCTGCCTTCAAGGGAGCTGATTGCCGATAGTGTGGAGTATATGGTTAATGCCCATACAGCCGATGCTATGGTCTGTATCTCCAACTGCGATAAAATCACTCCTGGTATGTTGATGGCGACTCTGCGTTTGAATATTCCGACAGTTTTTGTCTCTGGCGGGCCCATGGAGGCAGGTAAAGTAAAACATGAAGACGGGGCTGTGCAAAAGTTGGATCTTATCGACCCGATGATTGCCGCTGGTGATCAAAATGTTAGTGATGAGGTGGTTGAGAGCATGGAGCGGTCTGCTTGTCCCACCTGCGGTTCCTGTTCTGGTCTGTTTACTGCAAACTCGATGAACTGCTTAATGGAGGCTCTCGGTCTGGCTCTACCTGGTAACGGAACCTTGGTTGCCACCCACTCCGACCGGCAACTGCTGTTTCACCAAGCTGGCAGGACGATTGTCGATCTGGCAAAACGCTACTATGAAGATGATGACCTGACAGTTCTACCTCGTTCAATAGCCACATTTGAAGCGTTTGAGAACGCTATGACCCTGGATATTGCCATGGGTGGCTCCACCAACACTATTTTACATCTGTTGGCTGCGGCCCAAGAGGGAGAGGTTCCCTTTACCATGGCTGATATTGACCGTCTATCCCGTAAAGTTCCCTGTCTCTGTAAACTGGCCCCGTCAACCAATAAGTACCATATGGAGGATGCCCACCGGGCTGGAGGGGTGCATGGAATTCTTGCTGAGCTAAAACGTGGAGGGCTTCTCCATACGCACTGTCCAACAGTCCATTCCTCTACCATCAGAAAGGCTATCGACCAAGAGGATATAACCTCCGAAGATCTTGGTGAAAAGGTCAGACAGAAATATCTCGCTGCTCCTGGCGGAGTTTCCACTACCGAGCCGTTTGGACAGTCAGAGCGTTGGGATAGTCTTGATCAAGACCGTGAAAACGGATGTATACGCAGTATTGACTCTGCATACTCCAAAGATGGTGGGCTTGCGGTTCTCTTTGGTAACATTGCCCGTGACGGCTGTGTGGTAAAAACGGCTGGAGTTGATGAGGCGATCTGGAAATTTTCTGGGCCGGCAAGAATCTTCAACAGCCAGGATGCCGCTTGTGCAGCGATTCTAGATGATGAAATCCATGCTGGTGATGTGGTGTTGATCCGCTACGAGGGGCCAATTGGCGGGCCGGGTATGCAGGAGATGCTCTATCCAACAAGCTACATAAAATCCAAAGGCCTGGGCAAAGCCTGTGCCTTGATTACCGACGGCAGGTTTTCTGGGGGCACATCCGGCCTCTCCATAGGCCACATCTCTCCAGAAGCTGCAGAGGGCGGAGATATTGCTCTGGTAGAGGAGGGGGATATAATTGAGATTGATATTCCAAACCGTACCATCCATCTGGCTGTATCCGATGAAAAACTATCAAAACGCCGCAATGCCATGACTGTCTATGAGCCAACAGGTCGCAACAGGGTAGTCTCAAAAGCCCTACAAGCCTACGCAGCTTTAACATCGTCAGCAGCAAAAGGGGCGGTGCGTAATCTGGGGCGCTTGAAACGTTAGGGTGGAGGTAGTTTAAACAAAGTTCCATCAAATTTTGTAAATTGCTTCCCAGCAAACCCTTGCCACACCAGTTTTTTAGCCGTACCTTTTCTATGGTTGAGGCTAAAAATTAATATTAGGATATGTATTTTTTAACACAATAGAGGAGTAGTGCCATGAAATGGGTATGTACAGTATGTGATTATGTAGCAACCGGCGAAGAGCCTCCAAAAGTTTGTCCTGTTTGCGGCGAGACCCATGAAGCTTTTGAGAAGGTAGAATAAAATAATATGAGCGATTTAGATCCACAATCGGAATCATTTCGTCAGGCCATGCGCCGGCTAGCTGCTTCAGTAAGTGTTTTAACTGCCAATGTTGAGGAAGGTCGCCAAGGCATTACACTGACCAGTGTTGCATCTCTCTCCTTCGACCCTTTAAGTCTGGTTGTCTGTATAGGTGAAACTGCTGCTATAAGGCCCCACCTTACTGAAGGTTTGCCAATTGCCATCAACCTGCTCAAGTCTAGCCATAAAGAGGTTTCAGATGCTTTTGCCTGGTCTAAAAAGGGTGAGGAGAAGTTTACTGTTGGTAGTTGGGAGAGTGATGATAGTGGTAGGCTGATTCTAATCGATGCACAAGCGGCAATGCTTGGAGTTGTTGATAAGATCGTTCCTTATGGATCACATATTGTCGTAGTGCTACGCATTGAAGAGACCCGTGTAGCAGAAGCTGTTGATCCCCTGCTTTATGCCGACGGTTCTTACTTTCGCCTTGGCGAAGCACTCTGATAAAAATATTGCCAAAGCTGGATGGTATAAGAGCATATACGACATAAAACGCTAATTTTTTCTACCCATAACTAGATAGGGGTTTTTGCCAACTCTCCAGGTATCTCCTGCACCAGCAAAGGTATGGCAAACCCCGGTAGGACTTTTCGCATTTCTTCAAGCAGTTGTCGGCCTGTTTTTGCATCGACCAAAAAGTGTGCTGCTCCGGCAACTGGGTCCAATAGGTGGAGATAGTATGGGGTGACACGAGCCTGAATAAGAGCTTCGCTAAGAGCTGTCAGGCTCTCCAGGTTATCATTAACGCCCTTAAGCAGTACAGATTGGTTGTAGATAGGTATCCCAGCATCTACCAACGAAGCAATGGTAGCTTCAACAAATCCATCCATCTCATCTGCATGATTCATGTGAATAACCATGGTAACTGTAAATGGCAGATTACCAATGCTTTTTATCAGATCCAGGGAAATTCGTTCTGGACTGGCAACCGGAACCCGGCTATGGATGCGCAGCCTTTTAATATGGGCAATTTCCCCTAGCAGGTTGGATATCTGTAAAAACTTCTTGTTTGGCAACATTAAGGGATCGCCACCTGAGTAGATGATCTCGACAATTGAAGGATCTTTCCTGATAACCTCCAGACTTTCATCCCACTGGGCTAAGGTTTTTGGGATGTTGTCACCCTTTATGTGGCGACGAAAACAGTAACGGCAGTGGATGGGGCAGGCTCCGGTCAGTTGCAGAATTGCCCGGCCATGGTATTTTTTAATTATGCCAGGTGCAATTGAGTACCCGGCCTCCTCAAGAGGGTCTAAAATAAAGGCTGGGTCTGTTTGTAGTTCTGCTGCTGTTGGTAAAATTTGCAGCAGAAGAGGGTCTGAACTGTTGCTCCAGTCGATTCGAGAGGCAAAAGCATCACTAACCAATAGAGGAAACTGCTCATCGGCCTCTTTAGATGATCCGTTTAGCAGAGCCATCTCTTTTGAATTCCCGGTTGTCTGAGCCTCTTTTTTAATAAATCCAATTGGCGGATTGCAATTCATAATGTATAATTCATCGTTTTTTTAAGAGTTTTTAATATTGTATAAGGATTGAAGAAAATATGCTTAGCCATAATCAGTTACGTCAGGGAACCCGTGTTGAGATTGATAATATGCCATGGATTATCATTGATGCCCAGTTTGTCAAGCCTGGTAAAGGTCAGGCATTTACCAAGATCAAAATTAAAAACTTGACCGATGGACGAGTTATAGAGCGCACATTCAAGTCTAGTGAAACGGTTTCCAAAGCTGATGTTATGGATAAATCCATGCAGTATCTCTACAGCGACGGAGAGTTCTGGCATTTTATGGACCCTGATAGTTATGAGCAGGTTGCGTTGACCAAAAAACAGGTTGGCAATACCACCCTCTGGCTTCGGGAGCAAGAGACTTATGAAGTCACTCTCTGGAAGGATAAGGCAATTGCTGTTATTCCACCGCCATTTGTTATTCTGGATATTACCCAATGTGATCCTGGGATAAAAGGGGACACGGTATCCGGGGCAACCAAGCCGGCAACTCTGGAGACAGGAGCAGTAATTAAAGTTCCACTGTTTGTCAATGAGGGCGAACGGGTTCGGGTTGATACCAGAACTGGTCAATATGTGGAACGGGCCAAGTAGGATTATCTAGGAGATTTTGTGGTGACAACCATCTCTCCATCCCTCTCTTGGCAACCGGCAGCAACTCTCGAAACACTCAAAGCCAGGGCAGGTATTATCGCTTTGATCAGGGAGTTTTTTCAAGATAGGGGGGTCTTGGAGGTAACAACTCCAGTTCTGGTTTCAGCGGTAGCTCCAGAGAGGCATCAGAACCCCCAGATTTGTCGGGACGGTTTTTTGCACTCCTCACCAGAGACAGCTATGAAAAGGCTGGTTGCTGCAGGTTTTGGCTCTATTTTTCAAATTTGTCCAGTATTTAGGGCTGATGAGGCTGGGCGGTTGCACAATCCAGAATTTACCATGTTGGAGTGGTATCGTCCCGGTTTTGAGATGGAGGAGTTAATGGTTGAGGTTGGAGAGTTGGTGCAGAGTCTGCTTAACTGTCCTCTACCAGTTAAATTGACGTTCCGGGAGGCGTTTCAAAAATATGTCGGTATAGATCCCTTAACATCTCCTCTGGGTGAGATGGCAAAAAAGATTGTTGGACAGCCGCCTGAAGGGTTGGACCGGATCGGGTTGACAGATCTTCTTTTAGTTGATCAACTGGAACCGGCCCTTAAAAAACAAGGTGGTAGCTTTTTTTTGACAGACTATCCGGCTTGGGACCCAGCCATGGCTGAAGTTGATATTGGCCCTCCTGCCCTGGCTCGTAGGTTTGAGCTTTATATAGATGGTGTGGAACTTGCGAACGGTTATCAGGAGTTGACAGATAGTCAGGAGCAGGAGCAGAGACTTAAAAGTGTTAACCAGCAGCGTCTGGAAGATGGTCGGCAACTATTGCCAATTGATAATAATTTTTTAGAGGCTTTAAAATCAGGCCTTCCCCGTTGTGCTGGGGTAGCTCTTGGTGTTGACCGCCTCATAATGCTGGCACTGCTAAAAGACAGTATAGCAGATGTGATGGCATTCCCTGTAGATAGGGCGTAAAGAACGTTATGGTTGCGAAAAAAAAGTCCTCAACCTTGTTGTGCAGGATTTTGCTCAGCCCCTTGTATATGATTTTTTTGTGCCACTAACATACTAGAATAGTTTAATTGGAGATTGAAATGGTTTTATTGCATACACCCGCAGGTGAAATAGGGGCAGCAGCTCCAGATTTTTCGTTGATGGGGGTTGATGGAAAAAAGCACTCTTTATCTGATTATGAAAACTCTTCAGTGCTAGTGGTGATGTTTATCTGTAACCACTGTCCATATGTCCAGGCTATTGAGTCTCGTCTTATTGCTCTGGCTAATAAATTTTCTGTAAAAGATGTAGTTTTTGTCGGCATAAACAGCAACGACCAAGAGCGTTATCCTGATGATAGTCTGGAAAACATGAAGATACGTTCTAGTGAAAAGCTCTACCCTTTTGACTATCTGGTTGACGACAGCCAATTGGTAGCAAAAGCCTACGGTGCTGTCTGTACCCCAGATATTTATGTCTTTGATAGAGATAGAAAACTAACCTACCGGGGCCGTCTAGATGATAGCCCAAGAAATCCTGCTGCCGTAACCAATGAAGATCTAAAAGCTGCTATTGAAGCCACCTTGGATAAAAAACCCATACCAAGCCCGCAACACGCCTCCATGGGTTGTAGTATTAAATGGAAAGAGAGTGATTAATTCTATATTTAGCAGTTGTTCGTACATCTCTAGTACAACCTATTAATTCATATGTAAAACCGGAAAAAAGCCTTATTACCCACAAGGTGATTTCGATTTTTCCTGATTCACCAGATAAACCAATATTTGCAC
>JADFZU010000087.1 GCA_015232365.1 Magnetococcales bacterium
TGCTACGTTGGTAGCTAAAACAATCCGTCTGCTGTTACCTGGATTGAATATTTTATCCTGATCAGCAGACGATAGTCTGGCAAACAGGGGCAGAATATCGGTTCCGGGTAGATTCTGTTTACGCAAAAAATCTGCCGTCTCACGAATCTCTCTCTCTCCAGGGAGAAATACCAATATATCCCCGGGCTGTTTAACTGAAAACAGCTCAGAAACAGCATCGCTCACCCCCTCTTCCAAATCCTTTTCACGAGATATGGAGTCAACTTCTACCGGATCGTTGCCGGTGGGTTTTATTAGCAGAGAGCGGTAGCGTAGCTCAACCGGGTAGGTGCGGCCGGAAATCTCAATTATGGGAGCGTTATTAAAATGTTTGGAAAACTTTTCGGTATCAAGCGTGGCGGAACTGATAATCAGCTTTAAATCTGGACGGCTAGGGAGGATACGTTTGATATATCCCAATAAAAAGTCGATATTAAGGCTGCGTTCGTGAGCTTCGTCAATAATCAGGGTATCGTACTGATTAAGATAGCGGTCTCCTTGAATCTCTGCTAACAAAATGCCGTCGGTCATCACCTTGATGAAGGTGTCATCACGGGTTTGATCTGCAAAACGCATTTTAAAACCCACTGTGCTACCGGTTTTTGCACTGGAAACTTTCTCAAGATCTGAGGCGATAAACTGGGCAATGCTTCTCGCGGCAATCCGCCGAGGCTGTGTCATCCCGATTAGACCGTCCACACCCCGTCCCAACTCCAGACATATTTTCGGTAGTTGTGTGGTTTTACCAGATCCGGTTTCTCCACAGAGGACAATAACCTGGTTCTCTCTTATCAACCCGGCAATCTTTTCACGCTGTTCAACAACTGGTAGAGAGGCGGGGAACCACACCTTTGGCAGATTATCGGCCCTATACTCTCGTTTGGCTACGGAGGTTGCGATGTTTTTATTTAGCTGTTCTAAGTTAGCCAGCTCTCTTCTGCTACCTTTTTTCAAGCCGTTTTCAATACGTCGAATTTTTTGTCGGAAGCCGTGCCTGTCCCTAAGCATAGCCTGCTTGATGCTTTGCTGGATTTTTCTGATAGTCTGTCGTAACTCTAACTCTATCTCTATTTTTGGTTTTGGCATAATTTCAGATCAATTTTTAACAAGATAGATATCAAAGCGGGTTTTTTTGCCGGTTATGGCAAAGTCTGGTGTTAGGTTGCCCAGAGTCGGGGCAGGGTGGGGCCGTTTAACCACCACCCGGTCAGTAGCATAACTCAAAGCCGACTCCAGCAACTCTTTGGCATCTTCATCACCACCGACAACAGCCCTGAGAGAACGCATCTCTTTTTTTACCAGTGCCGATTTTGTCCGGTGGGGATACATAGGGTCAAGGTAGACTACCTGTTCCGGCTGTTGACAAAGTTTCATGATATGTTTTGCATCGGCAACTTCCAAGGAGATGTTCTCTTTTATTACTCCACTGGTTGCCGGATCAGCCATAGCTCGATTGAGTCCGTCTTCAAGTAGGGCTGCAACCACTACTGACCTCTCTATCATGCGCACAGAACAGCCCAAGCATGCGAGAATAAATCCATCCCGGCCCAGACCTGGAGTGGCATCCAATATAGTTGGCAACAGACCTTTTTTAATGCCTACCGCCCTGGCGATCAACTGCTTTCGTCCTAAACCTTGTGCCCGCCTATAGCCCATTTTACCAGAAATAAACTCTGCAAACACCGGCCCCTCCGTACTTTGGTTGCCAGGACGTAGTTCCAGATGTTTTTCGGTTAAGGCCAGATACATACCTTGTTGCAACTCAGGGCTGGATATTATTTTCAAGCCTTTTTCGGTAGCCAGCCTAGAGGCCACAGATACCAGTTCATGGGTTTCCGGCCATATTGGTATGGAGTTTTGTGGCTCTTTTTGCAGTTTTTTCATTAAATATCCGGGTTAATCCAGGCAGAAGAGCATAATATTGGCTTTCATAGAAGGTTTCTACAAGTTATAATCATACAACTTCGACAAAATAGCCAAGGAACGCTAAATCAGATGGATAACAAGAAGACAGTAGCTTTTCAAGGTATGAGAGGGGCTTACAGTGAGCAGGCCTGCCGTGAAAAAATGGCCGATTGGAATCATCTTCCCTGTAACACCTTTGAAGATGTTTTTGATCATGTTGAGTCTGGCAGTGTGGATCTGGGCATGGTCCCGGTTGAGAATAGTATGGCTGGTGTAGTATCAGATAGTTATGACCTTCTGGCTCTGCACAATCTTCATATTGTTGGTGAACATTATCTCCAGGTTCACCACTGCCTGTTGGGGGTAAAGGGGGCCTCAATTGAGAATATTGGAGCTGTTTATTCTCACCCTCAGGCTCTGGCTCAGTGCCACTCTTTTATTCGCAAACACGGCTGGAAGCGTTGTTCGGTATATGATACCGCTGGAGCAGCAGCAACTTTGAGTAGTCAGGGCCATGGGGAAGAGGCGGCAATAGCCTCTGAACTGTGTGCCGAGCTGTATGGCTTGGATGTCTTGGGTAGAGATATTCAAGATAGTGCCAGGAATACAACAAGGTTTTTGGTGATCTCTAAAAATGGAGAGTGCGAGCCGCAGGCAGATGTACCCCACAAGACCAGCCTGCTGTTTGAGGTGCGAAATATTCCTGCGGCTCTTTATAAATGTTTAGGCGGCTTTGCAACAAATGGTGTAAACTTAACCCGCTTGGAGTCACGCCCCGTACCTGGAAAAGGTTGGAGCTACCATTTTTATCTTGATTTTCAAGGTCGTCAAGATGATCCGCAATGTATATTGGCGATAGAAGAGTTGAAGTTTTTCACAAATAGCCTAAAATCTCTAGGGTGTTACCCTGAGGCTATTAATAAAATGGGCTGAAATCTATAAATAATGGTTGTTTACCCGGAAATTGATCCGATTATCTTTGAGGTTGGTCCTCTAGCTGTACGTTGGTATGGTGTGATGTACAGTCTGGCGTTTCTTCTCGGGTGGCCTCTACTAAAAATACGGGCAAAAAAGCTTCACTCTACACTTTCTGAAGATAATCTTGGAGATCTGTTGATCTGGGTATTGATTGGGGTTGTTGCCGGAGGAAGACTCGGTTATGTCCTTTTTTATCAACCTGGACTCTACCTCTCAGATCCCATGGCTGTTTTTCGGGTATGGGAAGGGGGAATGTCTTTCCATGGCGGCCTTTTGGGGGTGATCATCTCCTGCTGTGTTTTTGCTCGACGTAATAAAATAACCTGCTCGCTTTTGGTCGATCTTCTTGTGCCCATAGTCCCCCTTGGTCTGCTATTGGGCCGAATTGGTAATTTTATCAATGGTGAGCTGTGGGGGCGGGTTACTGATGTCTCTTGGGGAATGGTCTTTCCAGGAGCCGGTTATCTGCCGCGTCACCCAAGCCAGCTCTATGAGGCGTTTTTGGAGGGGGTGGTGCTGTTTATCCTGCTCTGGTCGCTAGCTGGAAAACCCCGGCCACCTGGATATCTTTTGGGGGTTTTTATCCTCGGTTATGGTCTTTGTCGTTTTGTGGTTGAGTTTTTCCGGGAGCCTGATTCCCATATGGGGCTTCTATCTTTAGGCATGAGTATGGGCCAATGGTTGAGCCTGCCTATGTTGATAGTTGGCGTTGCTCTTCTGTTTAATGCCAACCGCTTATCCTCTAAACACTCTTGAGTAAACAACATCCAATTCAGCCACAGATAGCGGCCCTGACTCTAAAACCCGGGGTATACCGTTATCTTGATAGTGAGGAGAGAGTACTCTATGTAGGCAAGGCCAAACATCTCAAAAAACGGGTTGGTTCATATTTTACCGGACAGAATAGCCCTCGTATTCAAGCTATGTTGGCTCTTGCCAAGGGGCTGGATATTACGGTAACTGATTCTGAAAATGAAGCTTTGATCCTTGAAGCCAACCTGATTAAACGTTTTAGGCCGCCTTATAACATTCTGTTTAAAGATGATAAATCGTACCCCTATCTACGTTTGAGTCTGGAGCATGACTTTCCCCGTCTATCTCTACACCGTGGCCGGCGTAATCAGCCTGGACGCTATTTTGGTCCATATCCAACGGTTAGTGCACTCAGGGAGACTTTAAAACATCTCCAATCGATATTTCCGATTCGCCAGTGTAATGATCGCCAGTTTGGCAACCGCTCCCGTCCCTGTTTGCAATATCAGATAAAACGCTGCTCTGGACCTTGTTGTGGACGAGTAGAGAGTGAAAAATATCAAGGTTGGGTGAGAGATCTAGTGCTGTTTTTGGAGGGGAAAGACCGGGCTTTGGAAAAATCCCTGAAAAAACGGATGTGGGAGGCGGCAGAGGCACTGAACTTTGAAGATGCCGGCATAATGAGAGACCAGCTTAAATTTATGGCTAGCATTCAGGATCAACGCCGTCTTAATCTTAGCCGGGAGTTGGATTTAGATGTTATAGCCTCTCTATCAATGCCTGGGGGTACGGCCATTCAGATTTTTTTTGTCCGTCAGGGTATAAATCTTGGCAACCGGAGTTTTTTCCCGGATAACAGTGCAGGTCTGTCTGAGGCGGAAGTTTTGGAAGCATTTATAGCTCAATACTACTCAAACCCTGAATATCGCATGGAGTCAGGCGGCAAATCCGGCTGGCCTCCGCCAGAAATTTTAGTCAACCAGTCGTTGGATGATAGCCAGTGGCTAGGAGCAGCCTTGAGCCGGCTACGGGGTGGGGTGGTGCACATAACCAAACCGCTGCGTGGTGAAAAGCGTCGTTTGATAAAAATGGCTGAGGTAAATGCGGAGCTTGAGCATAAACGGCGTAAAAGTAGTAACAACAGCCATAAAGTAGTCTTGCAGGAGTTGCAAAAGCTTCTGGAGTTGCCCCAACCGCCAGAGCGAATCGAAGCTTATGATATTTCACACTTTCAAAGTTCCGAAGCTGTTGCTTCATTGGTAGTTTTTGGCTCAGATGGCTTTAAAAAGAACGGCTATAGGCGTTTTATAATCAAGGACTCTACCGCCTGTGACGATACGGCTAGGATGGCTGAAGTACTTACCAGACGTTTTATGCAGTTGAAGCAGAAACCTAATGCTGAAGATGAAGCCAGCAACCATTCTGGGGAGTGGCCTGATCTGGTTCTTTTGGATGGAGGGGTAGGGCAGTTGAACGCTGTGCTTACTGTAGCTGATGAGTTGCAAGTTGATGGAGTGGCTTTTTGTGCTATAGCTAAAGGGCCGGAGAGAAATGCTGGCAGGGAGCGACTTTTCTTGCCGGATATGGCGGATCCAATTATACTTCCTCACGACTCACCACTTCTGTTCTTACTGCAGAATATTCGTGATGAGTCCCACAGGTTTGCTGTTGGGTTCCACCGGGTGAGACGGGCAAAGTCACAAATAAAATCATTAATTGATGAAGTTCCAGGGGTCGGAGCGAAAAGGAAACGTATCTTACTCAAGCTTTTTGGATCAGTATCTGGTATTCTGGAAGCTGGTGTGGCAGAGTTAAGCAAGGTTGATGGAATTTCAGAAGAGTTGGCAAATAATATTATTCATTATCTCCAGAGATCCAAATGATTGTAAATTTACCTAACGGACTAACAGCATTACGAATTATCCTTATTCCGTTTTTTGTCGGCTTCTCCTCTCTGCCAGGAGAAGATGGCTACATTATGTCGGCAGTTTTTTTTAGTTTGGCTGCCTGGACCGATTGGGCCGATGGTTATGTAGCCCGCCGTCAGGGGTTGTTTACAAGTTTTGGTCGCTTTTTTGATCCGGTTGCCGATAAGTTATTGGTTATTTCGGCTCTGGTTCTTCTGGTCTCAGATGGCCGTGCACCATTGGCTTTAGTCATGATTCTTTTGGCTCGAGAGGTGACGGTAATGGCTTTGCGAGAACGGTTGGCAGGATTGAGTTTGCCGGTTCCGGTCTCAAAAAGTGCTAAGGTGAAAACTGCGTTTCAAATGACGGCAATTATTATGTTGCTGCTCCAGGATGGCATTGGAGGAGTCAACTTTCAACTACCTGGGTTGATCTTTTTATTTATCTCAACACTGTTCTCACTATTCTCAGGATATCGCTATTTGATTGATGCATGGCCCCACCTACAACAAGGAAAATAGTCTTGATTGTCTCTTGATCCTTGACGAAGGGGCGAAGTTTTTATATGTTCACTGGCTTGTCTGGTTGAGTATCTACCGGACAACAGAAGTAAGTGGCAAATTATTAGCTGCTAAGCGGGAGTAACTCAGGGGTAGAGTGCAACCTTGCCAAGGTTGATGTCGAGGGTTCAAATCCCTTCTCCCGCTCCAT
>JADFZU010000088.1 GCA_015232365.1 Magnetococcales bacterium
CCAAGAAAGCTGCTGCAGCCAAGGAAGCTGCTGCAGCCAAGGAAGCTGCTGCAGCCAAGGAGGTTGCTGCAGACAAGGAAGCTGCCGTAGCCAAGAAAGCTGCCGTAGCCAAGAAATCTGCTGCAGTCAAGAAATCTGCTGCTGCCAAACCTGAACAACAACGGCAGGTTATGACAGCACAGCAGTTTATGAACTTGGTGACACCAGCCTCTGCTAAAGAGCCAGAGAGCTCTGAGTTGCAAGCTTTGCTTGCTTCAGTTCGTAGAGAGTTGCGAGTTTATCAGCCCAAGAAAATGAGAGGAGTAGTTAATGCTTCTCTTTATGAAAAAATTCAAAGGTTACAAAAACTTGCTCCTAATGATTCCCGTGTAGAGCAAGTAGTGCGTCTTTATAATAAACGCTACATTGTTGTAATAGGTCTGTTTAGCAAACTCGACAGGGCTGTCAGTCTGGAAAAGAGGTTAAATGATCTGGGCTTTTCTGCCTATCATGAAGATGTGGTTGTAAAAAAAGCTAAACTTTACCGGGTAGCTGTTGGGGTATTTGAAAAACGGTCTCAAGCTATTGAAGCTAAGAAAATGTTGTTAGATAAACTCAAAATAAAGGATGCAATTGTACGGGTATTCTTGAAGTAATTTAAATGAGTCGAAGTAGGTTGATTAATCACTAGGTTTGCGAATAATTCTAGTGCGCCACTGCATAGCCTCTTCTGCATCAAATTTTTTATTATGTTTTTTGATGTGCTGGATGTAGGAGCCAGACTCAGCGTTATCAACAAAAGACCCAAAATCACGTTTGACCTTTTTAAACTCTTTCAACATGGTCTTCAACTCAGGCAGCCACTGGCTTTTATAAGCCTTTTGTAGCTGCTTTTTGGTCTCTGGCTTATCTTTTATACCCTTTAGTTTTACCGTCTTGATAATATCTTCTCTGGTTGAAGTCAGTTGGCTGGAGTACCAGTTGCCGCCAATTAGTATAAGAAGGCCGAGAACTATCAATGGAATTAGTAGGAAGGCACGCTGTTTGTCTTCTGAGATTATGACGTGGTCAGCCAGCTCTTCATTAGAAACTTTATACCAGGTTCCGTCCTCTCTCTGCCGGAAGCCTTTCTCCCAGCGGAGACGAATTGGGTGGTTTTCAGGCAGGGCAGCGATATGTTCCGGCATGCCGCCTTTTCTAGCTTCAACCTCTGTTTTGAGCTCTTTTACATCTATCCTGGTATCAGCATCACCTTTTTTTGGTTTCTCTTCTTGAGACTCTTCAGCTCGCTTTTTTCTGATTTCTTCAATCTGTTTCTGGGCGTGGGCAGTAGATAAGCCTTTAAGCTCATCGCCCATTTTTTTTAGATCATCACCTGTAAGTTCCGGGGCAGTTTCGTCTGTTGCACCAGCAAGCTTACTCTCCTCCTGAGCTCCATCAGCAGGTTTTTTAGGAGCTTTCTTGGTGGGCTTTTTTTGTATTTTCGGTTTTTTGCCACCTGGTAATGCCATGGGACAATTTCCTTTACTTCTTCACAGAATAGCAATAGAAGCTAGTCAAGTTGGTTTGATTGTAAGATAAACTTTAAACTATTTAATAAAAATTAAACATATTTTTATTTTGTTTAATTGTTCGTTACATCTATACAGTCTATCGGCGACCATTATAGATAACTTGAAAAGAATTACTAACATGTTATGCATTATTTGGTCGTCAGACCATAATTTTCCATGTTTAAACCATATTTTTATTAAGTCAGGTTAGATTTTTATAAAGATATCTTATGGGAAGTTTTCAGAGGTATGAATCAGAGTCTTTAGGATATAGTCAACTATGGCCCGTTTTTACTGACTTCAATAAAAAGTTTACGTACCAGTCGGCAATATTTTTTGTATCTGCTAGAAGTTGATGATGACCTGCTGCTACCTCGGCAACTGCTGCTGGATCACCAAGCCAGCTATCAAGTTTGTTGAAAAAACCTTCACTGTTCTCAGGTAAAAATGAGTTGGTTAGATGGTAGCGGTGTTCTAGCTCTTCAATACAGGTTAGGCGACCTGTAAATGATGAGAGCCTGAGACTTGGAGTGCCTAGAAATGCCGCTTCGGCAGTCATGGTATGGCTGTCCCCAATCAAGATTGTCGCAAATGCCAGGGCATCGTGAATACGGTGAGGTGGAATTTTTATCTGTAGACCTCGCCACCGCTCAGGAATCTCTCCTTCGGCAGTTAAAAATACCCGTCCATGGCTCTGTAGGCGTTTTATAAGGCTGTGCCGGGCATCCATGGAGAGACCTCTCTCATTCCGGTCATGGCTGGCTTCCATAGCAACAAATCTAACCAGAAAATATGGTTCATTTTCAGCTAGCCCCAACAGTTTGTAGATCTCATTGTTTGGAGTGAAGTGGTCAGGATGAAGATAGGCTGACTGTTTAAATCCAGGATATTTTATATGTTTTTTGCCACAATTTTCGGTTATGCATGTTGGGGTGGTAATGTGGTGGGCAAATGGGGCTGCAGCCCAGTAGTGAATACCTGCAGCATGGCCATCATCGGTATCAAAAATCCCTTTAGCTCCAGTGAGCCTGGCTACCTGAACACCTGCCGGAGAGCGAGAGCAGATAATATCTGGCTTAAACTCTTTAGCTAGCTTCCATATCTGCCAATCTCTGTTGAGTAGCTCGCCAAGTTGACCAAGCATATTTTTCTGCCCAGAGCGTCCAACAGATGTGTGAGGCAGATTGTAGGAGTTTAACAGGTCCAGGGTGACATCTTTTTCTCTGGCGACGATGGTTGTCTCGACTCCCTTCTCTTCCAGGCTGCTTATTATGTGTTTATAAAAATGCACATGGGCTGGATGGACAATATCAAAGAGTATTCGCAAGGGAGAGGTTGCCAAGGAGTTGCTTCCCATTAGGGTGGTTTTGTTAAATAGCTTTACGCTGATAATACCAAAAACAGGCTCAACCGCAAGCTAGAGATTGGAGTCAGCCAAGAAACAGTAATTATAAACAGGCAATTAACACAACATATTGATTTTCAAGCATATCATGGATAAAGCCTGTCACCAACAATGTGTTTGGCATTTTCTTTGATACACCGTATTAACCAGCAGATTGCACGATGTGCTACCTACAATCTTTAAAACTTGATATTGGTTTATATGGCTAGTTTTGCATTTGACATGTTTCCAATATTGCAGCATAATTATCTCGCAAACATAGTGAATTTTAAGAAGAATTTACGTCACTGGAAACGGAAGACAAAAATGAAACTCGTCGTGCAAATTCCTTGTTTCAACGAGGAGAAAACCCTGCCTCAAACTATTGCTGATATTCCTCGCAAGATTGCCGGTATTGATCAAGTAGAAATTTTGGTTGTCGATGATGGAAGTAGCGACGCTACTTCACGAGTTGCTGAGGAGCTGGGTGTTGAGCATATTATTCGCCACCCAGGCAATCGTGGCCTTGCGGCATCTTTTCAGACCGCTATTGATGCGGCTCTGCGTCTTGGAGCTGACATCATAGTCAATACCGATGGCGACAACCAGTACTGCGGTGCTGATATTCCCAAACTAATCCAGCCGATTTTAGAGGCTAAGGCTGAGGTGGTTGTTGGAGATCGCGAGGTTATGAAAGTTTCCCATTTCGGGCCGGGAAAAAAACTACTGTCCCGCATCGGTAGTTTTGTGGTCAGCACTGTTTCCGGGGTGGAAATTCCTGATGCTGTAAGCGGTTTCCGTGCTTTTACCAGACAGGCTGCCTTGGAGTTGAATATTGTCTCTTCGTTTAGTTATACAATTGAGATGCTTCTTCAGTGTGGGCGCAAGAATCTTTTGGTTACATCGGTTCCGGTGGGTGTTAATGGCAAGCTGCGTTCATCTCGCCTGTTTCGGAGTATTCCCCAGTTTATTTTCTATTCAGTCAGTACGCTGTTGCGAATCTATTCAATGATACGGCCTCTACGTTTTTTCTTGTTTCTTGGAGGAATTTTCTCTCTTATCGGTCTATCGGCAATTATCCGGTTTCTGTTTTTTTATCTCACAGGGGATGGCGGTGGTCATATCCAATCATTGGTAATCGGTGGTTCGGTTCTTATGATAGGAGTGATGACCTTCTTGATTGGCCTTTTGGCAGACCTGATCGCCTTTAACCGCCAGTTGATCGAAGGGGTACTGCTACGGAGCAAAAATATCGATATGGAGATGGAAAAGCTCCATAAAAAAGTCGACCAGCTAGTTGTTGCTCAGAAAGATATCTCTTCAGAGTCAAAATGAGAAATCGCTATTACGCCCAACTATCTCTTGTCATTTTGATCTCTGCACTCTACTCCAGAGAGCTGTTTAACGAAAATCTTTTCTATCCTGACGCATCACATCTCATGCTTGATGGTGTGTTCATTGCCGACTATGTGCGAGAGCTGTTAACAAACGGGTTTACCAATCCGATGGATTATGCCATCCGTTATTTTGGTCAATATCCGGCACTATCCATCGGCTATAAACCTCCACTATGGCCTGCAATTCAAGCTCTCTTCATGTTGATATTTGGAGTTGCACCATGGGTTATGCGTCTGGCTCTTTTGGTTCTGGCGATTTTTGGGGCTATTGCTCTCTATCGAACCATTGAGCGTGGATCTGGAGTTTTTGTTGCCTGGGTCTCAACTGCTCTTGCTCTGTCTATCCCATATCTAGTGCAGTGGGGTTGGTATGCCATGACAGAGCTATCAGCTCTAATATTTGTGCTGAGTGCGGGTTGGCCGCTCTCCAGGTATTTGGAAGAGCGTCGCCATCGCTATCTGGTCTATATGGTGTTGTTGTTGGCTGCTGGTGTTTGGTGTAAACAGACCGCCGCCGTAGGAGCTTTATGGGTGGTTCTAGCGGCAGTTTTATCCTTGGGCATAAAAGAGACTTTTAGACGGCGTGAGGTGTGGGCAGCAATGGTTGCCTACTTCTTGTTGATTGCACCGGTTATCTGGCTGACAATTGAGTTTGGTAAAAAAAACCTGTCACAAGCGGTCAATAAAGAGTTGCAAACCTCTGTTTTTGTCAGCTCCAATAACGTTTTTTTAAAATATATTGATAGGCTATTTTCCGATCAGTTATCAGCACTATTTGTCTCTGCTGCTATTGCCGGTATTCTTCTTGCTCTCTGGCGACTTCGCCAAGGGGTTGATCCAGGGTTGAAACGGAATATTATTCTCTTTCTCAGCCTGATTATCTCAACCTATATATTCTTCACTATTTTGAATGGTAAAAATCCACGCTATACAGTTTTTTGGCTGCCTGGCTTCGGGTATTTTGCCGGTTTCTTGATTGGCGAGCTGCGTCGGCACTATAACTCACTGATTGCTGGAGCAGGGTTTGCTCTGCTGCTCGCTACTAATGTTGTCCAATCATTTGCCATGCTGCCCAGAGAGGTGACAGGTATGGTGGAAGCTGCTGACTATGTTGTAGAGAATGCTGAGTTTCCTGTGGTCATGGTCGATTCATATATTAATGCCCACTTCATCTATTTAATGCGTCAGAAAGATCCTGAGCGGCAGTTTTGGATTGTTCGTGGAGATAAGGTGTTGTCAGTTGCAGGTATGGTTCATAACGCTAACCATGGCAATGTAACCACCTTTGCTGAGTCCGCAGATGATATAAAAAATATCCTCCACCAGTATGGTGTAAAATATATCGTTGTCGATAAAATTGATCTGATAGGAGTGCCGATCCACGAGAGTTTTAGAGAGTACCTTCTCAGTGATGATTTTCGTCTGCTGAAAGAGATTACTACCTCTTCAAACCGTGATAAGCGTTACGATAATGGGCAGTCTGTCAATATATATGAGTTTCTTGAATGGCGAGAGCCGACCTCAAAAAGCATAACAATCCAGGTACCGATTGTTGGGAAAACTTTTACGGTTCCGTTGGCTGATTTTAAGTCAAAAAAGCAGATGAAAAATTAGACCAAACCACTATCTCATCCCAGAACAGATATATCAAACCACCGCCAGCCACATCAGCCGATAGCTGCTCTGAAAGAGTGCTCCATGGGAGGGGACCAGATCGATGTGGGT
>JADFZU010000089.1 GCA_015232365.1 Magnetococcales bacterium
GGTATAATCTTGGGGATGCATTGCATAAACAAGGAAAGCTGGATAGTGCAGTTGCCAGTTACCAGAAATCTATAACACTCAATCCCAACTTTGCCGATGCCCATAGAAACCTTGGTGTTGTTCTAAAAGAGCAGGGAAAACTTGCAGCAGCGGTTGAAAGCTATAAAAAAGCAATCACAATCGACCCGAATTTTACCGATGCTTACTATAATCTTGGCAGCAGCTTTAAAGCTCAAGGCAAACTTCCCGAAGCGGTTGAAAGCTACCAAAAAGCAATAACATTAAAACCGGATTATGCAGAAGCTTTTAACAATCTTGGCTGCACCCTAATAGAGCAAGGGGAACTAAAGGATGCCGCTAGCAACTTAAAAAAAGCTGTCGCTATTAAACCTGACTATGCAGAAGCCTACTACAACTATTCTGCAGCTAAAAAGTTTGTAGATATTTCTGAAATTGAATTGATGCAAACAGTGCTCTCAAAGACAACAGACCTAGAGAATAAAGAGTTTCTTAATTTTGCCATTGGAAAAGCTCTGGTAGATATAAAGCAATATTCAGAGGCTTTTAACTACTTTATTGCGGGAAATAGAATAAAAAGAGCAAAAATTGAGTTTAATTCTGCAGATGAAGCAAAAAACTTTGCAAAGATTAAAAAAGCATTTAATTCCAGCCTGTTTGAATCAAATACAGATAGTGGTTGCAAAGATAAAACACCAATATTTATCTTGGGAATGGTCCGTTCTGGCTCCACCCTCATTGAGCAGATACTCTCCAGCCATGGGGATGTCTATGGTGGTGGAGAGTTAGCATTTATAGAGCAATGCCTACTTGAGATCACAAAATTAAAACAGGCCGAATCGATCTCTGACATTGTTTCAAGCCTTACCGCAGATGATCTTAGAAGGATGGGAAATCAATATATAGAAAGAGTACGGAATTTAGAGCCAAGTTCTAAATTTATCACAGATAAAATGCCAGGAAATTTTTTGTATATAGGGTTGATAAAGCTGATACTTCCCAATGCAAAAATCATCCACTCTGTGCGGTCGGCAGAAGATACATGTCTCTCAATATTCAGAACAAGATTTTCTGGAGTGCACAACTATGCATATGAGCTTACAGAGCTTGGAGAGTATTACCGGCTATATTTTGATATTATGACCCACTGGCAAGAGCTGTTTTCTGAAGATATTTATAATATAAACTACGAAGAGCTAATCAAAAACCAAGAAGGTGAGAGTAGAAAGCTGCTGGATTTCTGCGGCCTTGAGTGGGACGACAGATGTTTAAACTTTCATAAGTCAGCCAGGGGAGTAAAAACTGCTAGCAGTTATCAGGTTCGCCAACCACTCTACAGTAGCTCAGTTGATGGTTGGCGACGCTTTAAAAACCAGCTACAACCATTAACTAAAGCTCTTGGAGATCTGGCATCAAAATAAGAAACATCTCTATAGATGTCCCCCACCCCATAAAAAAGTAAATCTCTGCCACTACCAAGCTGGGGATTATTCGACCCAAACAGTTGGGGCGTTGCCCCAAACCCCAATGGGAATGGGCATGACCCTTCCCAAACCCATCCCATTAATAAAATATATCAGGGCCTAATTTAATTAACAGCCTTAATACCTGCTGAAATCCCTTTTAAGGACATGATGAATTCAAGTTTTTTGGCTCGGTTGTGAGTAACCAATCTAACCTTTAATTTTTTACCTGCAGACATCTGTTTAAACAACTTTTTCTCTAATGATATCTGTGCCACACAACCGACCTGGACACAGTATGCAATCAATAAACGGCGAGGCTTTCCACTGTCGATAGTGATTTCTACCCCATCAGGAATATAAAAGCCCAGAGGCAGTGTAAAAAGAGCCAGTTTTTCCTTTACATCCGGAATCTTTATAATATTGATTACTACTAAACGATCCCCTTTATCTGTAATCAATTTTTGCTGGAGACTGCATCTTTCTGTGGATTTAACATTGGGGTCGTTGTCTTTTGTGCAGTTTAGCACCCAGTCACCAAACGCTTGACTGCGGGAAAATGCTTGTGCTGCTTGGGATGAATTATAAGGCAGCAGAGCGACAACAAATATTACAACCAATAATCTTAAAAAACCTGGCATTAGACTCACCTATCAGAGCAGAATTATTAAATATTTCAGTAGTGAAAGAAGAGTAGCAGAAGGAGCCTATTATGGCAAGTTAGAAAAAAAAGCCCCGCCTGCTTTCGCAGACGGGGCTTGATTTTTTCAACTTAGATCAATCTTTGCAGATCAACTCAATAAGAGCTGATTAATTAGAAGTTGTAACGCAACTTCACATTACCTGCATGAGAGACAAAGTTTGCTCTGACAGAAGCGTCATAGCCTACGCTGATGTTGTAAAGACCATCATTGCTTGCGTAGTCAAGACCTAGACCAACCACACCACCAAGAGCTGCTGGTTTAGCACCCTTAGTTGTGAAAGTAGATCCAGCAGAGTAGTTGGCGTTAGACTCAGCTTGCTCTTGAGTAACGTCCCAATCTGCAGTCAAGCTAGCACTTGGTGAAAGAGTACCGCTGCCAGACTCGATTTTGGTCTGTGCTGTGAAGCCCGCAGTAATATGGAAGAGATCCATATTGCTAGTTGCAACAGTTAGTGTGTTGCTTCCAGCCTCTGTGTAGCTATCAGTGTTAACATGAACATAAGAAACACCAGCTTTTGGAGTAAGAGAGAAAGTTCCTCTATCCATTGGCATAGCAGCACTTAGACCCAATGAAACTGTGTCAGTGTCGTAGTTACCAGTAGCTGTACCGCTGATAGTTGTACGTGAAGTATCACTGTCGCCGAAGGCATAACCAGCGTTACCAGTAACGTAGAACTTATCAAGAGCTAGAGTACCATACAGAGTAGCCTGCCATTGATCTGTATCGGTAGTAGATTTAGCAGCACTCTTACCTTTTACGTCAATGTTTGCGTAGCTGATGGCGAAACCAGCAGTTAGGTTATCACTCATTTGGCCGTCGATACCGATGGTGGTACCAACAACATCAGCATCGTAACCTTCAACTTTGTTACGAGTATCCATATCTGATGTAGAACCGAATGCCTGCAACCATACTCCGTTGTTCAGACCTGCACTACCGGAGTTGACACCACTATCAGAAGCGACAGTGTACTTCTTAAGACCGTAACGACCGCTCTGAGCAATCAAGTCACTCTGATGTCCACCAATGGAACCACCAGCAGCACCGGCACCAGCTACAGCACCTGCACCTGCAGAACCAGCGTCAGGACGGGATTTGTTAACAGCGTCTTTAGCAGTCTGTCCACCAGCAAGAATCGCAGTGTTGAACAAGCTTAGGTTAGTACCAGTCAGACCAGCTGAAGCAGCAACTGCAGCAGCACCGGCTGAATCATCCATACCCAGAGTACTGGCTACAGCTGAAGCAGACGCTTTTGTTACAGTCATTAGAACGTCGCTGGTAGCATTAAGAGAAATTGCGTAGCTAGCCAAGGCGTTATCAGCAATGCTGAACTTAGCAGTGTCGTCAGCAGTACCGTTACCACCGTTGGTATCGATCAATGTGTAGGTACCGGCAGCCATGGAAACATGTGGGTTGACGGCAATTGCATTGGTGATGTTAACAGTTGATGCAGACTCTTGAAGAATGATGCTACCAGTGTAAGAAGAGGCAGCCAAAGTCAGTTCAGCACCTGAAGCTGCACCAAGATCGGTTGTACCACCACTAGCAGTTTGTGTAAGAGTTCCAGCAACACTCAGTGTACCACTGTTGGAGATAGCACCCTCATATGTTACGGCAGCAGATGTTTTCAGAACAGAGCTGGCTGAAATTGTAGTAGTAGCTACAGCAAAGTTGTTAGCTATTGTAGTTGTACCAGCTTGGATGTTAAGAGCAGTTAGCTCGTTTCCACCAACAACACCGATAAGACCGGTAATTGACTGAGCTCCACCAGCCATGTTGATTGTACCATCATTTGCATCAGTTGCAGTAATGGCAGCAGTAATACTCTTACCAGAAGCCATGGTTAGAGTACCGTCAGCAGCTGCAAAATTTAGTGTTGTAGCATTGATGTTGCCAGAAGAGCCAAGAACACCAGTACCATCAGCACCATCGACGGTAACTGTAGTAGCGTAGATATCTCCACCAGTAGTAGCTGTGATACCAGAAGCCATTTGGAAAGTAGCAGCTTTAAGTAGAGCACCAGAAGCACCAATTGTGCTGCTTGCTACTGTTGTGTTTGTTGTTGTTGTAGCAAATGTCAAAGTACCTGTGTTGGTTGTTGCTGTTGTAACTGCACCAACAATTTTACTGTTGGCTGTTTCTGTAGCAGTACCATCAGCAGAGAAGTTCAAGTTACCAGTGATGTTGCCGTCGAATGCAACAGTGTTTGCACTACCTACGTTAACTGTAGTTGCTCTTACAGCACCTGTCTGATTTGCAGCAGCAGAGTAAGTAACAGTTGCAAGTGCGTTGGTTGAACCAATAGCACCAGTCACATGGGTAGCAGCAGTTAATGTACCAGTACCGGAAGTACCTGATGTGTTATCGATACCGCCTTTAGCTGCACCAGTCAAAGCAACTGTACCACCACCAGAGATGTTGATGTTGGAAGTTGTAGTAGCACCAACTGTAGTGGAGAAGGCTACTGTACCAGCACCGGAGTGGGTAGTAGTTGCAGTTTGATATGCACCGGCGAATGTTGCTGTGATTCCTGAAGCTGGAGCAACGTTAACTGCAGTCAGAGCTTTAGTAGCACCAACTGTGCTTGAGACCAAAGTTGTGTTGGTTGCAGTTGCTGCAAATGTTACAGCACCTCTGACGGAAGTAGTTGCATCAATGGCACCGACTACTTTCTCATCAGCAGTAAAGGTTGCTGTTGAAGCGGAACCAAATGTGATGTTACCAGTTTGGTCACCGGTGAAAGCAACTGTACCAGTACCAGTTATGTTTGTAGTAAGAGCAGCGATAGCTCCACCAAATGTTGAGGTGATGCCTGCTCCAGTTGCAACATTAAGAGTTTTAAGGTCAGTTGCAGCAGCAGCGATTGATCCACTTACCAGAGTAGTAGCAGTAGTCGCTGTTGAGAAGATCAAAATACCATCTTGATCTGTAGTGTTCACACTACCAGTGATTTTCTTGTCAGCAGAGAAGGTGATTGTAGCACCGTCAACAATGGTAAGGTTACCAGTGATATCGCCTTGGAAAGCCACTGCGTCACTGTTGTTTGTACCAGTGATTGTAACAGTCGTTGCAGTGATAGGACCTGTGAAAGTATTAGCAGCTGCACCCTCACCAGTAATATCAGAAGTAACAGCCAATAGTGAGTTGGTAGCACCGATTGTACCAGCGATGGTAACGTCTGCACCACCAGCAAGAATCAATGTACCAATGCTAGCTGTACCAGATGTGTTGTCAACGTTACCTGTGATATCAGCACCGCTACCCATGCTAACTGTACCAGCGGCAGCAATGTCGAAATCAGAAATCACATCACCCAAGAATGTAGATGTGTTGGTGCTGGATACTGTGATGCTGTCGGCATATACTGTGGAACTGAATGTTGTAGTTGTAAATGTTCCGAGAGAGATATGGTCGATTGCATTAGTAGTTGATGTACCACCGATAGCTGCAACGAATGTAGTCGAGTTTGTCGCACCAGAGTTGGTATTGGTGACATTCAAAGTGACAGTATCTGCTGCTGCTGAAGCGTTGATGGTAGAGTGGATTGTGTTGTTTTCGTTGTTTGCAGTGTCAAAGTTCATGGTGACAGTGCTAGTACCTGTACCACCAACGATTGTAGCTGTGGTTGAAGTAGTTGTGAAGATGTTGCCCTGGAAGGTTACAGCATCGTCAGTAACTGTGATAGCCAATGTATCGTTGTTGTTTGATGAGTCACGAAGGTTGATGTCACCAGCAAAGATTACACC
>JADFZU010000008.1 GCA_015232365.1 Magnetococcales bacterium
TAAAATCATCAACCATGCCCGAACCCAAAGGGCCGGGACGATAGAGAGCCACCAGAGCGACAATATCTTCAAAACAGTCCGGGGCGAGTTTTTTTAAAATCTCCCGCATACCGGAAGATTCCAACTGGAAGACACCTTTTGACCTGCCATCTTTTAAAAGCTGAAAAGTCTCATCATCATCCAAAGGGATGGTATCAATATTTATCCATTTATCCTTGGCAAGTTGACTATTCACCAACCGGAGAGCTTCATGGATTACCGTGAGGGTTTTAAGCCCCAAAAAGTCAAACTTAACCAACCCGGCCCGCTCAACATCCACCATGTTGAACTGAGTAACCGGCATTGGCGAGCGAGGGTCAAGGTAGAGGGGGACCATATCAGTCAATGGCCCGTTAGCCATCACTACTCCGGCAGCATGGGTCCCGCATGAGCGAGGCAACCCCTCAAGAGCCAGAGCCAGTTCCATCAACTCTCCAACCTCCCGGTCCTCTTGAATAAGATTATGAAGCCGCTCTTCCTCTTTTATAGCTTTATCCAGGGTTATGCCGAGCATATTCGGCACCAGTTTGGCGATGCCGTCCACCTGACCATAGGGCATCTGCAAAACCCGGCCCACATCACGAATTACCATTTTCGACTGTAGAGTACCAAAGGTGATAATCTGGGCTACCCGGTCAACACCATATTTTTGCTGCACGTACTCTATGACCTTCTGGCGTTTATCCATACAAAAATCAACGTCAAAGTCAGGCATAGATACCCGTTCAGGGTTTAGGAATCTCTCAAAAAGAAGCTGATAACGGATGGGATCAAGGTCGGTAATATCCAGACTCCAGGCCACCAGGGAGCCAGCACCAGAACCCCGGCCTGGACCAACGGGAATACTCTCTTTTTTTGCCCAGCGGATAAAGTCGGAAACGATCAAAAAATAGCCTGGGAAACCCATTTGCAATATAACTTCCAACTCAAAGGTCAGCCGCTCCTTATAACGTTTTTCGACAGCAGCATGCTCAGACTCTTTAAACCGTGGCAAAACATGGTTTTCAAGGCGGCTTTTCAGACCTTCTTCAGACTGCCGGCGCAGCCAGGAGGCCAGATCCTCCCCCGGCGGTAGTTGATAGTTGGGCAGAACCGTATGACCCAACTCCAACTGTAAATTACAGCGTTTGGCAATTTGCAGTGTGTTATCTATGGCCTCTGGCAGATCAGAAAAATTATCCACCATCTCGGAAGCTGTGGCAAAATGGAAGCGGTCGGTATATCTCTCCCGATGGCTATCATCAGCCAGCGACTGCCCCAGACCGATACAACGAAGAGCATCAAAAGCCCTAAGCTCAGTTCGCTCTAAAAAATGGACATTATTGCTGGCAACAACAGGAATATTCAGCTCTATAGCAAGTTTGGCTGTGGCGTGAATCAACTCCTCTTCACCGAGCAACCCGTGGCGTTGCAGTTCCAGATAGAACCCCTGCTCACCTGTGCTTTCATCTTTGTAGATTGTCGCAAGTTCCACTGCCTTTTCTGTAGCAAGCTCCAACTCGCCAAGAGCCAACAGACGGCCCACCCCGCCTTTAGCTCCTGCAGAGAGGGCGATCAGACCCTGGTTATATTTTTTTAGCAGAGCCAGATCAACCCGTGGTTTTACATGACTACCATTAAGGTGGCCTATAGAGATCAGGTCAAGAAGACTCTGCCAGCCTTGACTATTCCGGCAAAGCAGAATCAGCTCCTCACGTATCTCTTGGTCTTCTCGTTCAGTTTTATCGGTGTGGTCGGCAACAACATAGACCTGTGCTCCAAGAATCGGCTTGATTCCAGCTTTCAAACAGCCAGAAAAAAACTGCACTGCTGCAAAAAGATTGCCATGGTCGGTCAAAGCCAGTGCCGGCATTCTCTCTTCCACAGCACGTTTAATCAAAGCATCAACCCGAATAGTCGAATTAAGCAGAGAGTATCCTGAGTGGACATGAAGATGGATAAAAGGGGCGTGTGTCATAGGGAGAATATTACAGAGAAAATGGCTCTATTACAAAATTAAAATAGATATAAACCAGCAGTGTGAAGCAGGATGCAATTGCCGAATCTATGGTATAGTCGGGCTGTAATTATATTTTATCTTTTGATTTTGTATTGCGACTTATAAAAACAGGCCACTCTATTGCTATTCCAGTTCCAAAGCCGTAATTCAGCAGGTCTGCTTACCTGTTTTACACCACTGTCGCCAGACCTTTCTTAGCTCCAGAGTTAAGTCAACAGAGAATTTCTCATAATCACAGAGTGGAGAGTTAAGAAGCCGGTCCCGCAAACCATCTCGAATAATTTGCAACTGCTTTTGGTTGTTAACCAGATTAATCACAAGCTTGCTGTATCCATCCAGATCATCAGTTACCAACTGTTGCAAACCTAAAGTACGCAACATGCTAGTAGAGTGCCGCCCTGCAAAGGTTTTGCCACGTGCAGTTACTACAGGAACCCCCATCCATAACGCCTCCATAGTTGTAATTCCACCAGAATAAGGCAAGGTGTCCAGGGCCAGATCAACACTGTTGTATCTAGCCAGCAACTCTTTATGAGGCAGCCAGCCTTCAATGGTTATTCTCTCAACATCAATACCGGCTTTATCAAAAAAGTTAAGAATTCTCTTAACATTGGTTGGATTATCCATATTCTTGTAGATAAGCAGCAGATCACTCTGTGGACACTCTTTTAAAATCCTTGACCAGGCATCAAGCATCTGTTCATTGATCTTTTTAGAGCTACCAAAATTTCCCAGCACAAAACGGTCACCATCCCCAGTAGTTTTGGTTTTCAAAAAAATAGGAACATTTTCAGGAGGAGAGTAGCAGAGCCATGAGTCAGGCAGGCGAATAATTTTTTCGCTATAATAGATCTCTTCTCCGTGGGCAATATGGTGAGAGTCGGCAATAAGCCAATCCATTTCTGGCAAGCCGGTAGTTCCAACATAGCCAGCCCATGTAATCTGGATAGGAGCCGGCTTTCTTGCAAATAGAGGCAGCTTATTTAGAGATGTATGCCCGGAAAGATCGATCAAAATATCAATTTTATCGTCACGAATACGGTTTTCCAACTGTTCGTCATCAATTAAACGTGTTTCGACCCAATGGTCTGAGCACTCCATAAACCTCCTGGTCATATCGTCAGGCATACGGGCAGAATAGCAGGTAATCTCTAGCTCTTTAGTGGGATAATGCTCAATAAAACCTAGTAAAAAGTAGCCGATAGGGTGCTCGCCAAAATCCGGTGAGACCAGACCAATACGTAATTTACGATCTTCTGAAACTATATTGTCATATGAAGAGAGCGGCAGGCTACTTTTGCCATAAAAGGTGTCAGCCCATTTTTGATGTATCAATAACAGGTTTTCCAGGCTTTGCCCAGGCAGGTACTGCATAGCAAGAAGCAAGTTTCCGAAAGAGCCGGCATCATCTGCTCTGATTGACAGGGCTTTTTTATAGTTGGCAACCGCATCTTCAATCTCACCTTGATCAGAGAGAACAACCCCCATATTATAGTAAAATCTTGCATTGTCAGACTGTAGGGAAATTGCCTTTCTAACACTTATGGAAGCCTCTTCCAGCCTGCCCTGTTTTTGCAAAGCAAAACCCAGGTTTATATATGCATTGGCGTAATTGGGATTTATTGAAATGGCTTTTTTGCAGCTAGCAGTAGCCGCCAAAACATCACCTTGCTCGTTTTGGACGGCTGCTAGATTACTGAACGCCTCAACATAGTTACAGTTGATGGCGATTGCACTTTGATAGCTTAAAACTGCTTTTTGAAAATTACCAAGCTCCTTATTACAATTGCCTAACTGAAAATATGCCTCTGCATTATCTGGTTCAATAGTTATTAAATTTTGATATATACTTATCGCCTCTTGAAAGTTGCAATGCCTTTTAAGTGCAGAACCAAGGTTGCTGTGCACCTCTACACTATCTGGGTTTATCTCAAGAGCTTTCCTGTAACATGCAATAGCATCTTCATAATCTCCCCGCTCTTGCAGGGCTGAACCTAAATTATTGTAGCAGGCAAAATAGTTGGGATTTATGGCTATAGCCTGTCGGTAACGGCTTATGGAATTATCAATTTTCCCTTGTTTTTTATAGACAATTCCAAGTTCATTATAAGCTTCAACAGCATCTGGTTGAAGCTTGATTATTTTCTCATAACAGGCAATAGCCTCCTGCCATCTTCCAACCTCTTGCAGTCCGTTAGCCAAAGTGTAGTGGTTTTCCAATGAGTCAGGCTTAAGAATAATGACCTTTTCAAAACAGACCACCGCCTCTTCCAGCTTGCCTAGTGTCTGTAGAGCAAAACCAATTCTGACAAGTGCTTCAATATTTTCCGGCTCCGACTCTAAAACCTTGCGGTACCAATAGACAGACTCCTCAACCCTACCTGAATCATGAAGAAAGGTACCGTGTTGCAAAGCCTTATCTCTGTTTACCAATTTATTTTCCCAATAATTTATGTAAATCTTCGTAACTAACGTTGATAACTCTGTTGAGAGACTAATAAAAATTGGATGGGGATTGTGATCCATTTTTCCAGGGAAAAACGTGGGTTCTGCCCACAACCGCAAGAGACCGCCCGCCCATTGACTCCCATGACTTAGGGCTGTTTCAGATCTATTTTGAACTCTGTTTTTTTATTCCTACGCAGAACAGTCAAAACAACACTCTCTCCCCAGTTCAACTCTCTGGTTTTTCTGATCAGGTTGTGACTTGATGTTATTTTTTCACCGTTTAGATGGGTGATTTTATCATCGGCTATAATACCTACCCCGGCAGCTAAAGAGTCCGGTAGAACGCTTTTAATCTCTACACCATCAACAAATCTGCCCAACATTACCCCAAACCTAACAGGAGGCGGAGCCTCTTCAGGCTTGGTCACCCCCCAAACATAATCAGCGACCTGAGGGTCTACCCAGTCCTCAGATATCGTCCATGGCAGAACCGTCTTTATCTGATCTATACCAAGATTACTCAGTTGGTGGGGTATACCGTAACCATTTGCTATATGCCCACTACCGGCCAGAGCCACCATAAGACCATCGGGATTTTTATCAAGCCAGCCTTTAATCCGGCTTGCCATCACCCCATCCCAGACCAGTTGTGCCTGCATAAAATGTTCAAACTCCCCCATCCTTGCCATCATTGGATGGGAGTTGAAAACCTTTTGCAGACTAACTCGGTAATCGTTACTCGCTGCTGCCATTGCAGGCAACTGCTTACGAATTTTCTCATCAACACCTTCCACACCCTGTTTTCTCACCTGGCTTACAACATCCCTTTTGATGTTCATCCCCACCAAGGGGATTTTATTATCTCTGGCAAAACGAAAAATCGGCAGATATAGTTCAGCATCAAACCCCCAGACCGAGTACCACTCCACCGCATCTAAAAACTGCTCTTCGGTAAACTCCCCGGCAATCCATCTATCAAGCTGCGGCTGAAGATGGCCTGGAAACATCTCAAGACCAATTGCAAGTTTGTTATGGCGTTGTTTGATGGCTTTGATAATCTGGAGTTGAATACGGTGGTGGTTGGCATCAGAGTGGCTCTCGCCAACTAAAACCACCCGGCTTTTTGTCAACTGCTCAAAGCTCTGCTGAGCAGTGATAGTTGTTTTAGTAGGCATATGGATAATTTGCCCATCTTCAATTGGAACCGGTCCCATAACCACCACCTGAAAAAGGGAAAAACCTGCTAGAAAAATAAAAAAAATCATCTGTGCTCACAACTGCTGAATCAATTCTTGCTGAACCATGTTCAGAACACTCTTCTCAGCCCTTGGATCAATAAATACCCTAACCTGACGACGATGACTTTTACCAAGAAAGCTAATTAGGTCAGACACCTCCTCAGCAGGCCGAACCTCCCCACTTCCAGATACCACATAGACCGGCTCGGCCCGGCCAGATGTGTATTGTAAATTGGCGTAAGGAGCACGATCCAAACAGTCTACATAGACCAACAGGCGCAGAGGAACCTGTCGCTTACTACCGTCTGGATCTTCAACGAGAAGCATCTCTTCACCCCGCTGGGCAAAAAATCTTTCAACTATTTTTGCCATAGCCGTATCGTGAATAACATCCGAGCGGTTTTTCTCCCAGAATATCCTCCGGTATACCGGTTGCCGCCCACGGAATAGAGAGCTTTTCCACTTTAACTCCCCCTGAGCAGGAGTTTGGGGGGCTGACTCGGCCCATTGACCAAAACAGTAGTCTAAAACTGTGTCATCCAGAGCCAGATAGTCCTTTAAATCCGGCTGCTGCCCATCTTCCGATACCGCCACTAAAAATTTCGCCATAGGGGCCGGCATCCCTGGAGGCCACTCTCCATCAACCTGACGAATCCAGAGCAGAAGCTGAAAAACATGGATCAATAACGCCTCAAAAGCCCGGACGGTTTTATGGTCATAGACCTGCCGGTACATATGATCACGTGCTGAAATATAGCTCTCTAAAGCTACCGGGCCCTTGGCAAGATCAACACACAACCGCAAGGAGCCGTCAACCTTCTCAGCTCTGATGCTATGCAACAGCCACTCTAAATCATAACTCCCATAAGAGACTCCGGTAAAACAGGCATCCCGCATAAGGTAGTCCATTCTGTCGGCATCCAACTGGCTGGAGACTATCTGCTTGCCTAGATGGACCTCGCCCTGGGGGGGGTTGTGACCCCAAACACCACGGAGTTTTTCATAAAAACAGTTGTGATCAATCCCCAAACGCTGACAGTGCCTCTCTATCGCTCTTCTTGGTGGACCATCATCAAAAAGAATCCGCCAGCCCCACACTTCATGATTTTCGATACCGGGCATAAGATGTTCAAAAACATGGGAGTATGGACCGTGACCAACATCATGGAATAGAGCAGCAACTTTAACTGCCAACATCAACTCCCGCCCGAAAAGCTTTCCATCAGCAAGAGACAGATCTGCCAATATCCGCTTGGCAAGATGCATGGTTCCCAAAGAGTGGGAAAAACGTGAATGCTCTGCTGATGGGTAGATTTTGGCAGCCGGGCCAAGTTGGCGTATACGCCGCAAACGTTGCAACTCTGGAGTATCGATCAACTCCAGCAGCAGAGCATCTCCCCACTCGGCAGGGTCGGTGGCAGGGCCACTCCGCTCCCGGTGCAGAGAGATCATATTGTGGACTGCATCCCTAAAAACCTTGCGACTCATAGATGGTTAACCACCTTCTGGCAGGTCGTTCAGAACAGACCAGGCAAGACGGTATTTTCTCAAACGCTTCCAATCCCTCTCACTAGGTACGTGATTTAAACGGCGAATATCCATATTATCTTCCAGATCCCTAAGTTTAACATGCCGGGCCAACTCATTACCTTTCACCCTAACTATATAGCTTTCATAATCCTCATCTTCCTGGTGGGTCAGATGCTCAAGAGCTTCAATTACCTCTGTGGAAAATCCGGCTTGGCGCAAATCAGCAAAAGTTGTAGCGGTGTCTTCGACCAGATCGTGCAATACAGCGACAATTCTAAGAGTCTCCCCACGAACGCGCATCATTATCCGCAATGGGTGAAGAATATAAGGTTGATCGGCTTTATCTACCTGTCCAGAGTGTCCCGCCACCGCCATGGCAATTGCTGTTTCGAGAAGAGTAGCCATAAATTATAAACCTCACATAACCGATAACATACGCTCCAGCGCCTTCTTGGCTGACGAGGCAACTTGAGCAGAAACCGTAATTGGGTTGACAATATGTCCAGCCAGCAAATTTTCCAGAGTCCAGCATAGATGCTGGGTATCGATACGAAACATTGTTGAGCACATGCATATAGTCGGGCAGAGAAAGTGAATCTCTTTCTCCGGCATTTCATGTTTAAGACGGTTAACCAGATTAAGCTCGGTACCAATCGCCCATTTACTTCCCGGTGGCGAGTTACGAACAGCCGATTGAATCTGCTCGGTAGAGCCTAAATGGTCAGCCTTTGCACACACCTCATAACTTGATTCCGGGTGAACGGTAATTTGAATACCGGGTATCTGCTTACGGAATTGATCGATATGCTCCGGTTGAAACATCTGATGTACCGAGCAGAAACCGTCCCAAAGAATAATCTTGGCCTGCTTGATCTCATCAGCACTCAAGCCACCATTGGGCTGGTCAGGTTTCCAGACCACCATCTCATCCAGCCCCACCCCCATACGGACAGCACTATTACGGCCCAGATGTTGATCAGGGAAAAACAGCACCTTCTCACGACGTTCAAAGGCCCAGGCCAGGATTTTCCTGGCGTTGGATGAGGTGCAGACAGTACCGCCGTGATCACCACAAAAACCTTTTAAATCAGCCATGGAGTTGACATATGTGATTGGGGTGACCATTCTTTCTACATCAATAACTTTACCAATAGCCTGCCAAGCGGCTTCAACGGAAGGAAGATCAGCCATATCTGCCATGGAACAACCAGCAGCCATATCTGGCAGAATGGCAATTTGCTCAGGAGAGGAGAGGATATCAGCCACCTCAGCCATAAAATGGACACCACAAAAAACTATGGTGCGAGCCTCTGGCCTCTGCGAAGCCAGACGGGATAGCTTAAGTGAGTCACCGGTATAATCAGCAAACTTATAGACCTCTTCACGCTGATAGTGGTGGCCCAAAATAACACATGAGTCACCAAGGGTAGCTTTGGCAGTTTGGATGCGGCTCTCCAACTCAGCATCAGAAACGTCGTATAAAGGTTCCAATAAAACCGGACATTGATCGGACATGGTAATATAAAAACTCACATTTTTTAGATTATAGTGGACAATAAATTGCCCCATTCTACCAACCATAGAGCAAAACTAAAAGAGCAGTTAAGAAGAATTGCCTTGTATGAGGGGTTTGAGACGGTTGCATTTGCCTCTCCAGAAAAGCCTCCACATGCAGAACATCTAACAAAATGGCTAGGGAGTAACTGTCATGGCGATATGGGCTGGATGGCAAAAAATGCGGAAAAAAGGCAGAACCCAAAACAGTTAATGGACGGTTTAGGATCTATTATGGTTCTAGGTCTGAACTATAGGCCTCCAGGAGAGCCAAGCCCCTATCTTGACAATCCTGCCGCCTTAGGAGTTTCAGCCTACGCAAGAAACCGTGAATATCAGGGCTTTATCAAAAAAAAGCTCAGAAAACTGGCAAATGAGATAGAAAAATTGCTAGGAGAAAAGGTAGATGGGCGTATTTTCGTCGATACTGCCCCAGTGCTGGAAAAACCAATTGCAGCCAGTGCCGGACTGGGCTGGCAGGGAAAAAACACCATGCTGGTCAACCGTCAATTCGGCTGCTGGCTGTTCCTGGCTGAGTTTTTTCTAGCACTTGACCTCCCTCCTGATCCTCCAGGGAAGGAGCATTGCGGTAGCTGTGACCGCTGCCAAACCGCCTGCCCAACAGGAGCTTTAAACACCCCATGGCAACTGGACTCCAACAACTGCCTGGCCTATTTTACCATAGAGACATCCGGGCCTATACCTCTGAAATACCGTCAAGCCATGGGCAACCGGGTCTTTGGCTGTGACGACTGCATAACCGCCTGCCCCTGGAACCGATTTGCCCCGGTGACTGCCCAGAAAAACTTTCTTCCACGCCCAGAGCTAATAGCACCAAACCTTACCGGATTCGCTTTTATGAACGAGGTTCAATTTCGTAGTACCTTTAGCAATTCAGCGATAAAACGTAGTGGACGGGTGCGGTTTATGCGCAATTTAGCTATTGCCCTGGGCAACTGGGGGACCGATGCCGCTCTGCCACCCCTAAGCCATCTATTTGCCGACGAACATCCACTAATAAGGGGGCATGCCGCTTGGGGGCTGGGTAAAAACAGCAACCCCAAAGGGGCAGAACTGTTAAAAAAGGCTATAAAAACTGAGACAGATCAAAGTGTATTAGAAGAGATTGCTCTGGCATTAAGGGACTGACAATAAATAGTGGATGAGTTATAATATTTTTGTTTTTATTGACGAAAAATCTAAAAACACTATTATCGCTTAGAACTTATCACTGCTGAGAGTTGGGATATAATTAAATGCAACCTGCCAATATAGAGTTAATACGTCAAGTTGTTTCGATGGTAGACTCTCTCATTGATACACAAAACATGCAAAAGGCAGAGGAAGTTTGGGACTCTATGTTGGCAAAAGACAGTAGTGCTAGAGAGCATCTCTACACTTTTGCACTTGCCACACTAAAAAAAAATCAGGCATCTAAAGCCATAATCCTTTTGAGCATGGCAGCTAAAAATTGCTCACCAAAAGATAAATACTCCATAAAACTTATAGAAACCATTATGGAAGCGGGAAAAACTGCTGAAGAAAACGGCTCTATTAATGAAGCAATACATCACTATCGTAACGCCCTTCTAGCCAATCCACTCCATGACCCGGCCGCCTTTGCCCTTGCTGGAATTTATCTACCGGGGGAGCAGTACCTTGATATTCTTAACAAAATTCACGACTTGATAAAACCTGCCGCCTATCTGGAGATTGGCGTATCAAGAGGCGAATCAATCTCCCTTGCTAAACCGCCTACTTTAGCAATTGGTATCGACCCAACCCCACAGGTTACGAGCAAGGTCCAGACAGAAACCACAATTTTCACAGTTGAGAGTGACCACTTTTTTAAACATAATGATCTTTGTACCACCTTGAAAGACAAAGATCTGGACCTAGCCTTTATTGACGGCCTCCATATTTATGAGCAGGTGATACGGGATTTTATAAATGTTGAACGCTACTGCCATAACAACTCTATAATTTTACTTCACGACTGCCTACCTACTGACCCTATTACCTCTGAAAGAGACAGAGTCTCTGGATGGTGGACTGGCGATGTCTGGAAAGTTATTCCATCTCTGCTGAAATACAGGCCGGAACTGGATATTATGGTAGTACCTACCCAGCCGTCAGGGCTGGCTATAGTCACAGGACTCAATCCAGAATCAACAATCTTAGATGATGAATACGATAAGATTGTTAAGGAGTTTATTGACTTACCATTTGAAGAGTTTGAAAAAATCAGGGATAGCAACTTTAATATCGTCTCTAACGACTGGAATAGCATCAGTCAACAGATTCTATCAACTTTGAAAAACCAGAGTTAGACATAGGTAAAACTAACCAGCCCGACGCAAACCTGATATGTAGTTATATATCAACGACCGGGCCATCTCATCCACAGCTTTTGATTTTGTTCCGGTTAGGTTATTAGCCTTGGCCAAAGAGCAGATACCGTAGAGGCTACACCACAACACCCTGGCACTATGGTTGACCTCTTTCTCTCCACACTCAGGCAGCATGGATCTGAGTGCATTAACCAGTAGACCTATGAGTAGGTCCAACCGCTTTTGATACCAATCTGGCAACTCTTGCCCTTCTGCTAGACGATGCTCAAACAGGAGATCCCATCGCTGAGTTGAGGCTTTATTGTAGTCAAGATAGGTAGAGATCATCTTATCCAGCTTGGTACGGCCGGAAGTTTTTTTGAGAGCATCAGACAGCTTTTGATAGAGATCATCCATGGTGCGACAGTTTAAGCGGAGAATTATCTCATCAATGTTGGCAAAAAGATTGTAGAGAGTGCCGGGAGAGTACCCAATTGCTGTAGCAATACTACGGGCAGTCAATGCCGACACCCCTTTGGTCTCTATTATTTTTTCTGCCTCATCTAATATAAGATCAAATAGGTCATCACGGGAATGGTCGGTGCGTCTTGCCATGGCATACTCCTCCCATAATAAAACAGATGGCGTGAAAAATATTCCTGCTCAACCTCGTTCTCTTTAAGATTTCTGATAAACTCCAGTTCCAGCCAACTACTCCATGAGTGTACCTAAATAAGCGTAAGCTTCTGAAAAACCTTTACGGGAAAAGTTGATTGTAAATGAGTCTTTACGATTTTTCTTCTTGAGAACCACAACCGCCTGACTGGACACATCTTTTTTGAGAACTGAAATCAACCTGAAGGCGTTGTCTGATATAGCAATACAGCCTTGTTGTATACAGCGTTGAACTGTAAGCTGATGATATACCGCAGATGTACCAAAATATATCTTTGCCTGGTCGGGGAGATAGAAGCCCAACGGAAGCAAAGCTGTAACCTCTGGTGGCTTGTTATTATCAGCCTTGGCAATAGTCAACTGAAGCAGTACCTGACCATTTTTAACCCGAAGCTGATGAACTGCCCAACACGGTCTATCTTTTAGGCATTCAACAATCCAATCACCAAACTTTACCTGCCCGGTAATTTCACTTCTGCTTGGCAGTGCTCTTTCTGCCTCTGGCAGGTTACTCTCCGGAGCTGGAGCCGCTTCTACAACTTCAGGCGGCGGCTGTGGTTTGCTGGCTGGCTTAGTAGCTGCGGATTCCGACTGATCACGCAACAAAACACTATTAATCTTCTTTTTCTCGCCCGCTTCAGCCTGCTCACTATCTTTGCCGCCCATTGATTTAAGCCAGGGCAAATCTTCGGAAAAGGTCTCACAACCAACCAGCAGCAAAACAGAGAGAGATACAAGAACTATTCTATAATTTATCATATTAAATCCAAGCTATAAAATGGTTGTCAACTCTAGCAGAATAATAACAATTGAGCAAATCAGAAAAAGATTACCTGTCCTTGCCATCATTGACAAACAGGCATGGACAACTGCATTAAACGAGGCCAGACTTCATCCCAATCATCAGCATGTTTCATACTGGCCACCGATTTTTTCTTTACACACGCCCCCCTGCCTTCCGCCCTGATGAACCCACTTACTATAGAGTCTGGAACTATTTTATCCCGACCACCAACAAAATGGAATTGTGATATTTTTTTCACCCTCTTTGCAACATCCAATGGGTTGAGAGATCCGGCAAGATCTGTAACACGGTGATGTTTGGTAAAGGCAACATGGTCCAAGTTTCCTGCCACTGTCCGAATACCAACCACATCATCCCGCCTTGCAGCCACCAGTACTGCAACAGCTCCACCACCAGAATAACCGACTAAATTAATGGCATTGGCCCGAGCCAGTTTTTTTAACTGATCGATACCCTGGTTGGTTGACTCTATCACCTCTTCGGAAAAACGCATTTTTGACCAATAAGCACTTTTACAGTTCCGGCGGCTGAATTTTTCAACATACTGACAAGGCCGACCCATATAGGCAACGTTGGGGGACGGGTCAAGATTTGCAAGTTTCAAGGCCAGAGGGTTACGAGGTGTCGGGTCTTTAGATAGAGTGTACCTGTTTATCCAAGCCATACCGTCACCCTCTATATATATGGTCAAAGGTTGCTCAGGCATGGAGAAGCGAGTAGAGACAAACAGGTCAAAAAAGTCGGTCTTTATCACCTGGGAGTGAAAGTTTCCCTCTCTAGCTGCATCATATGCTGCCCTTCGCCGGTCCAACCCCAAGCAGCCGCTCAGAACTCCTCCAACAAATATACTCACCATCAGTACGGATAATGTTTTAGAAGTTAATGAAACCCTACTCATTGGACAATCTCCAGTTTTTAAAACACAATCTCGGTTTGGTTATACAAGGACATTCTGGTTTAAATTTCCAGGCACACTCTTGAAAAATATCCGAAATTCTTACGTTAGTCGATAAAAGCAATTCAAGCTTATCTGAAAGTTGTCTGTAAGTTAAAGAAAGTATTGAAAAAATTGCTAGAAATAAAAACCTCTTTTAGGTACAATAGCTCCTAACGGAGGAAAATAGCTACTATGGAAGATGTTAATGGACTGGCAAAGGAGTTTCTCGCCCTGCTTGAGGGACGGGAGGGGGAGAGGCATGCAGTAATCCTGCAGGATTTTCCCGACCCGGATGCTATCTCATGTGCACTGGCCTATCGCCTTATTGCCGGAGAGCGCGGCATTGAGACCGATCTTATCTATGGAGGCCGGGTTAGCCACCAAGAGAATATTGCCATGATCAACCTGCTTGATATTGAACTGATTGAGTGGGGGCAAGAGCCAATACCAACCGGTCAATATGCTGGCTCAATATTTGTTGACAACCAAGGAACTACAGCCAATCTGACAGGCCGTCTGGAAGCCGCAAATGTACCAACTCTCGCAGTGATTGATCACCATGCAAAACAGAATCTCCTACAACCGCTTTTTCAAGATGTACGGGCAATCGGTGCATGTGCATCAATTTTTGTCAGCTATATTGAGAAAGGTGCACTAGAGTTAAAAAGCTCCAAACTAGAACATCGGCGTTTGGCAACCGCCTTGATGCACGGTATTATCAGCGAGACCGGCTCCATGATTACCGCCCTGCCCCAGGATTTCACTGCTGCAGCAAAGCTGCAACCATTTATTGACAACGAACTACTCATGGAAATCTTACATCAGCAACGCAGCCACAGAGTTATGGAGGTCATCCGCATGGCGTTGGAGAACAGGGTTATCCGTGAGGGATTCTGCTTTTCTGGTATAGGTTACCTACGCTCCAGTGATCGGGATGCGATACCTCAAGCCGCTGACTTCCTCCTAACCGAAGCAACGGTCCATACCGCTGTAGTTTATGGCATGGTCACCCACTCCAATGGCAGTGAGTCTATCAACGGCTCCCTGCGCACTACTGAGGTGGCTTTGGGGCCGGACAGCTTTTTAAAAGATGCTCTGGGTAAAATGGAGAACGGTAATTTTTATGGTGGCGGCAAGAGCAATGCTGGTGGTTTTGCTATTCCGTTGGGATTTTTATCAGGTCAAGATGATGAGGAACTAGCCCGTCTCAAGTGGAAAGCATATGATGAAAAAATCCGCACAAAGTTTTTCAATAAAATAGGTGTTGATAATAAGGCTTCTGAGTGAGTAAAAATAGTAAAACCCAGATTTTAGGCGGCAAACCCCACTGGCTGAAAGTAAAAGCTCCATCATCGCCAGCATATCTCAAAGTCAGAAATATAGTCCAAAACAACGCTCTGCACACCGTGTGTGAAGCGGCCTCCTGCCCCAATGTTGGTCAATGCTGGCATGAGGGGGCGGCCGCTTTTATGATTCTTGGCGACATCTGTACCCGGCACTGTACATTTTGTGATGTAACAACTGGACGGCCAGGCCCGGTTGATGAAAAAGAGCCAGAACGTCTGGCGGCAGCAGTTAAAACCATGGAGCTGGAACATGTGGTAATAACCTCTGTAGACCGGGACGACCTTGATGACGGAGGAGCCAGCCATTTTGCCAACTGCATAATGACAATCAGAGAGCTTGACAGCCCACCAACCATTGAAGTTTTAACCCCGGATTTCCGTGATAAAAACGGTGCATTGGAAGAGGTTCTAAAGCAGCAACCTGAGGTGTTCAATCACAACATAGAAACCGTTCCCAGGCTCTACCAAAAGGTAAGGCCGGCAGCCAGCTACAACTACTCTCTAAAGGTGCTTGAACAAGGAGCATCAGCAGGTGATGGAACAACCCCTAAAAGCGGGATTATGCTCGGTCTTGGCGAGAGCCGGGAAGAGGTGGTTGAGGTGCTGGAAGATCTTCACCGGGTAGGGGTCGCCTATTTAACCATCGGCCAGTATATCCGCCCCAGCCTGACCCACCACCCGGTGGTAAAATACTGGTCACCGGATGAGTTTATTGAGCTAGGAAAACTCAGCAAAAAAATAGGCTTCAAAAGAGTAGAGAGCCACCCTCTGGCCCGGTCTTCATTTCATGCAAAAAAGTAGATTTGCAATGTTAGTGATACAGACAAAAGATTACCCCAGGCACATACAAAAACAACAACCGGGCTACAAACTCCCAAAAATCACATCAACTCCCTTACATCATCAACCTCATAAAGAGCAACCCTCCCCCCACTCCACAACAGATTCCAATCACTGGGTGGTTTTTTTGCAAAATCTGGTATGGGAAAGCTATATAGAGCATTCATCGCTGTTATTCTGTTGCTATTTATCAATACCAGAATCCTGCTCCCCTCCTCCAGATTTTCTGGGATCTCTTCCCAGTGGATCAGTCTTAGCTTTGGCTGCTCTTTAAAGCCTAGAAAAAATGGGATCGAGACTACAGAGCGTTTATCCATAAAAACAGCAGTTGGTTTTTTTTGGTCAATAAAAAAATTTTCAACTATGAATCTCTCAGAGCGTTGGTTGTTGGTCTCACCCAGGCCACCATTAACATGGAATAGTGCAGCAACAAAACAGGCACAAACCATTGCTAGAGCAGGTAGGCCATCTCTAAATTTATAGATAAAATGATTTTTCAAGACCGGATGGCTTATTAGATAAAATAGCCATAGAGAAAAGGTTGTAAAAAGAATATCTTGCTGAAAAGTAGCTTTTCTGCCGAACTCGCCAACAGTTATAGCTAGCAATATTACCATAAAAAAGGCCAATAACAACTTTACAACCCGCCTGCCATCAACAACAGGCCCGGTAATAAATACTTTTGCCAGCACTACACCAGCCAAAATAGAAAGGGCTGGCAATATAGGCAGCAACATTCTCGGCAGCATGGTAATGGGGTTGTAGTGTGATAAAGAGGTGCTGCCAAACCAAAACATAGCAAAAACAACCAAAACAAATACCAGCCAGTACCTGACTATTTTCTGCTGGGCAACGACAGAAGAAAATGTTACAGGTACAGCCAAAACCATTAAAATCAACACTTCAGGCCATTTAAACAGAAAAGCAACTGGCTCCACCGTCAATCTTTTTATCAGCTCTATTGCTGGTTTATGCTGATAACTGTAACGAGCAACAAGATTAACCCCCTGCTCAATTCCTGTTAGGCGGTAGAGAGGATCTCCCGTATAGATATAATAGAGACCAAAGAAAACCACCCCAAACAGAACAGCACTTGAGCAGATCCAGACCCACAACTCAAGATGCTGGCGGTTGAACATATCTCGAATAAAAACCAAAAACAGAAACGGCAGAACCCAAACAGCAGTTAGTTTTGCCAATACTGCCAAATAAAAAAACAGAGAGAGCAGAGTGCCCAACAGTGCCGAACTTCGCTCTGAAAAATCACTGCGGGCAAAATAGAGGGTAACCACCACTAGAAAAAGTGCCATGGAGACCACTATATCCGGCCCAAGATGAACCGCAAATTTGATCTGAGCTGGGTTTATAGCCAACAGAAATGCGGCAAAAAACGCACTTGCAACTCCAAAGATACGCAAGGTAGTAAAATATAGCGTTACAACCATGATCAAAGAGCAGACAATGGGCCATAATACTGTTGAGTAGTTGTTGACACCGAAGAGAGAATAACTCAGTGCTGTTGGAACCGTAACTCCAAAACGGTTTAAAAAATGGCCTGGAGCAAGTTGAAATTTATTGTGTAAAATATTGTTGGCAGCGTAGGCATAAGCCAGATCATCACTTGCCTGAAAGCCAGGCTGGGCCTGCCATAAAAAAAATAGATGCACAGCCATTACAAACATAAGTGCAGCTATAGCAAAACCGGATATGTTTGTTGATTCTGCTGAGTTGTTACGCATCTGTTCGACCATATGTTGTGTTTCTGCTTGGTTATGAAGCTAATGTGGAGTTGCCGCAACCCCATCCCGCTAACTTTGAAAATAGATTAGGCATTTGTTCGCACATCACTAGCACAACCTCTTACTCACCCGGCAAACCAGAAAAAAGTCTTATTACCAATAAAAAAAACTTCTCTTATTTGTTATCTTTTCTTGCAATAAGAATAATATTTTTCCCAATCGGCGGAATAACCAGACCCTCCATAAATCTGGTAATCGGAACCCCAACCTTATCGTACAGACCAACCATTTGCGGGTTAAACCTGGTCTGTTTTCCCAAGGTATTGATCAACCACCAGGGCAAAATCCCTAAAATATCAAAATAGCGAATATCGATAACTGTCAGATTCGCTACCTCTACCTGCTTTTGCAAATCTGACAACTTATACCGGCGGTAATGACCAAGACCGGCATCCATCTTACTAAACAAAAAAGGCAGTGCTGGCACAAAAACCAATAACATACCACCAACTTTCAACTTATCGGACATTGCCATTATTGCTCTGTCATCATCTTGAATATGCTCTAAGACGTTGACTAAAACAAAGGCATCTTGAGGTTGGGAATCCCCCTCTATGAGGTGCTCTTCAATAGAGCTTTGCAGTAGTGTCACCTTCTGCTGGTTTGCAAATTTAGCTTGCAGACCAGGGTGCAAATTTGCTGATGGCTCTACCAGGGTCAACCGATTGGCGTGGGGAAGAATCCGCTGGGAAAAAGTTCCTGCTCCAGCCCCAATTTCAGTAACATCTCCCGATAGGTGGGGTCGAAAAACATCAGCTATCCAGTTGAAATAGTTTGGTGAGTTGGCAAAAGATTCAAACTCATGACCGCTGTATGTTGAACCTTGGCTCATATAGTTGGATTACGAGCGGTAGTGTATCGCTAAATGATCGGCAGCCGTCAACTCATGGCCCAGACCAATCACACCAACCCCGCTCAAAATGTGCTCATCCCGGTGGACAAAAAACATCGAGTCGCCATTTGGGGTAACATAGGTTCCATTGGTGCTTTGATCAACCAGATAGACCCGGCCCCGACGGTACTCAAGTTTTGCATGGTTGCGAGATGACATGCTGTCAGGAACAATAAATGTGTTGGCTTTACCGCGCCCCATAGTGACTCCAGGATTGGCCTCGTCTACAACTATCTCCTTACCAGAAAAAGAGACGGTAACTGAACTTTTTTGCTGAATCGGGTTGGGAACCGTATCCATCCCCCCCATAATGGTCAACTCTTCCTCTTCACCCCAGGTTAGCTCACAGATACGGATAGGGTCGGTTTTACCCTTCACCCGCACCTGGATCAACTCCCGGCCATCGCAAGACAGATGAGGGCTCATAATGTCCAGAGTCTCACCAGTTGTTATAATTTGATCACCCTTGGCTTGAGCAGCCATTCGTGCAGAGATGTTGACCGCATCACCAAAAACATCGTTATTCTCTTCGATAACATCACCAAAGTGGAAACCGACCCGAATACTTAAAGCCGAACCCCACTCATCAGCATTTTCCGCCACCTGCTCCTGCATCTGTACAGAGGCTTCTGCTGCCGCATCTGCGGTGGGGAAGGTACACATAACCTCATCCCCAATAGTCTTGATAACAACACCTTGATGGTCTGTAGTAATTTTTGAGAGTAGATCTATGCAGCTAGAGGTCAACTTACGAGCCTTTACATCACCAATTGCCTCATAAAGCTTCGTGCTGCCAGCAATATCAGCAAACATAATGGCCAACTTGTTATTTACTCTCATAACACCCTCTTTTACTTATTATCCAGATTCGGCATTCACCATCACCGGCACAACTGCGGCCCCAGGATTATATTAATCACCTGACTTTAGTGCTTTCTGTTGAGAGGCTATTTAATAAAGCGTCCGACAATCACCGTAATATTATCCTTACCACCACCATCCTTAGCCATATCGATCAACTTATCGACAATATCGTCCAGGTTTTTTTTGGTAGCACTCTCTAAAACTTTCTCAATTTCATCAATGTCAACCATTCCGGTCAAACCATCCGAACAGAGCAACACCACGTCGCCCTTTTTCATCCCCTTGATATTGACCTCAGGAGAGATGTGCTCTGATGGGCCAACAGCTTGCAAAAGAATATTCTGTGCAGGTTCAGGCCCTTTTCTACCAAGGTTGACCCAGCGTTGATACATAGAGTGGTCTTGGGTAACCTGGGTCAGTTTATTGTTGCTATACAGGTAAAGTCTGCTGTCGCCAACATGAAACACCACCGGAACATCACTGAACTCCGGCAGCCACATTCCTACCATGGTTGAGCCCATACCTGTACCATCGCTACAGTCTCTCTGCTTGTTTACGGCGTTGATTGTACTGTTGGCTTCGTTGGCTGCGTTGCGTAACATAACCATAACAGGGTTGGGAATATCATCTAATGTTGCGTCATCATCTCCCTGACAATCTTCTGCAGATGCAGCCTGAGAGAGATCAATACCGTCTGGCTGGTTTTTAAGTGCCTGTTTTAATGACTGCCGAACCGAGGTAATAACCTGTGCACTGGCAACCTCGCCTGCTGAATGACCGCCCATCCCGTCGGCAACAATTAATAGCCCCAATTTTTCATCCATAAGAAGATTGTCTTCATTGAGAGTTCGAACACAACCAACATCTGTCTTACCAGCTACAACCAATCTGTCGCCAATAGTCAAAATCATAGTAAAAATATCTCTATTAATTATGTGGACAGTTATCCACGGGAACCAAAGCAGTTTTGCCATGCTCTGAATTAAATGTTACTCTACCGTACGAAAATACAGTAAAACAATCCCAATTACCACCGACTAATTGGAATCAGAACAATAACTAAATATTAACTTTCCATCCAGCAAACCCGGATTTTTCATGAATTTAACTGATAAAATAATCCATCGCCCCCGCCGTCTACGTACAAACCCTGCAATTCGCAGAATGGTAAGGGAAAATCATCTCCATCCTGAAGATCTAATTCTGCCACTTTTTATTGTTCCTGGAGAGAATATTAAAAAACCGATTCTTTCAATGCCTGGTGTGGATCAACTCTCTATAGATCAAGCAGTCATGGTGGCAAAAGAGGCTCAGGAGTTAGGTCTTGGAGGGATAATTCTCTTTGGTATCCCGGCGAAAAAAGATGGGACAGGAAGTGATGCCAGAAGTGCTGACGGCATAGTCCAGAGGGCAATTGCCGAGATTAAAAGTGCTCTGCCTGAGTTATATATAATAGCTGACACCTGTTTTTGTGAATATACCGACCACGGCCATTGCGGCCCCATAAAAGGCAGTAGTGTTGATAACGATGCCACCATTGAGCTTCTCGGGGAGGCTGCTGTGGCCCAAGCCAAGGCAGGGGTGGATATGGTTGCCCCATCAGGAATGATGGACGGGATGGTTCAAGCCATTAGGGCTGGGCTTGACAGTGCCGGTTATGAAGAGCTGCCAATTCTATCTTACGGCGTAAAATACTCATCAGCCTACTACGGCCCATTTCGTGAGGCAGCAGAGAACACCCCAACATTTGGCGACCGCAGGGCCTACCAAATGGACTCAGCCAACCGTCTTGAGGCGATTCGTGAAGCGGCTCTGGATATTGATCAAGGTGCTGATATAATGATGGTAAAGCCTGGCCTGGCCTATATGGATATTCTCCGGGATCTTAAAAACCATTTTGATCTGCCTCTGGCGGTGTATAATGTCAGCGGTGAGTACGCCATGGTCAAAGCTGCTGCCATGCAGGGCTGGATTGATGAAAAAGGGGTGGTTCTTGAGACACTAACCGGGTTTAAACGGGCCGGGGCCGACCTTATTCTCACCTATCACGGGCTGGATGCAGCTCGCTGGATAAGATAATAATTAAATTAAGGATGTAGTTATGTCAGAAGAGAGATGCAGGGATGCGTCACAACCGGTTAGGGCCTTGGGTCTGCTTTCTGGTGGACTGGACAGCACCCTGGCCGTAAGGGTTTTACAAGACCAGGGAGTTGAGGTTGCCTGCGTAAACTTTCATACCGGCTTCTGTATTCAGAGCCATACCGGGGCAATCCGCAACCCAAAAAAGGGTGAGGAACCGGCTCGCCATGACGCTCTCCACGCTGCCAGGAGTTTAGGTGTAAAACTCCATATGGTAGATATCTCAGAAGATTATGTCCGTATCGTCACCAACCCAAAACACGGTTATGGAAAAAATCTCAACCCCTGCCTGGACTGTAAAATTTTTATGGTCAAAAAAGCCTGGGAGCTAAAAGAAAAACTGGGGTTTGACTTTATTTTTACCGGCGAAGTAATGGGACAACGACCCATGAGCCAACGCAAAGACACCTTCCCAGTCATTGATCGGGATGCCGGGGTAAAGGGGTGGCTGCTTCGACCGTTATCAGCACAGTATATGCCGGAGACCGAGCCGGAAAAACGGGGCTGGGTTGATAGGGAAAAACTAAAAAACTTTACCGGACGCAGTCGCAAACCCCAGATGGCTCTAGCCCAGGAGATGAAACTTACTGACTACCCTACTCCAGCCGGAGGCTGCTGCTTTTTAACAGATGAAAACTACGCCCGCAAGCTCCAAGATTTATGGAGCCACCGGGAGACAAAAAAGTATAGTATGGAGGACATAGTCCTGCTTAAAGCCGGACGGCATATTCGACCAGGATCTGACTTTAAACTTATTATTGGCCGTGATGAGACAGAGAACAATTTTCTATCTGGTTTTAAAGCCGGTCGTTTAACCATCCGGGCAGAAAACCTACCCGGCCCTTTCACCCTTTTAGAGGGCAACCCAGATCAAGACGGGCTAAAATTGGCCTGTAGCATCGCTGCCCGCTATGGCAAAGGTAAAAACCACCAAGAAGTAACAATGGTGGTGACAGGTAAAGATGGCAGTCAAAGGTTCACTATCACCCCAATGGCTGCCCACAAAGTATTAAAAGAGTGGCATGTCTAAATCAAACAAACCAACACCGGACAAAAAAATAGACGCCAAAAATCTATTATGCCCTCTACCAATCCTCCGTGCTGACGCTGCCATGCTGGATCTAGAGATAGGCCAAACCCTGGAAATTCAAGCAACAGACCCCGGCCTGGTAAACGACCTGCCTGCCTGGTGCAGTATTAATAGTCATAAAATATTAGAGATGAAACAGCAGGGACGGTTGGTTATTGGACTGGTGGAGAAGGGAGAGTAGTTTTTTAACCTAGGAGTCCAGCATGACAAACTCCTAGGTTAAATATATAGCTCTATAGATTACGCATTTGGTGATATCTCTTCCGTTGCTGATCGTCAGTGCTATTAACTCAGCAACAGCAGAGTTTAAAGTTTCCCATATAACCTAAATAGCTAAAAATTACAGATCAGATGATATTGCTGTAAATAATGAGGATATGGTTGTAGATTGTTCATCAAATTTAATACTCTCTTTTTCTATAGCTCCCTAACATAAAAAAGCCCGGATATTTGCATATCCGGGCTTAAAATCTAGTTATTAACATGGGAGTTATTGAACTAGAAGGGATTGAATATCTCTGGTTAAAGGCATGTCAAAATCTTCTGCAGCAATGGTAACGCCATCTGCTAGCCTAACAACCTGTGCTGTGACAAAAATTCTACTTTGACTTGTCACATAACTACCAGCCAAGACAGCAAAAACATCATGGGAGTCACGAATTTTCTCCAACTCACGAGTTAAGATCAACTGACCCTTACCCTGCTGTAGAAGGAAGTTTTTCCTCAGCTTGACCTCAACTATTTTATATCCAGCCTGGGTAAAACGGTTGGAAAACTGCCTTGAGAGCAAGCGACCAAAAGGGCTGGTCTCATTCATATCCCGCTCATCAACAAAGCTGGCAGGAAGAAAGCTCTTACCCTGGAGACGGAACTTATCCTTCATGATTGCCAGCATTGCATCAGCAGCTTTCTGCGACTGACCCTGCATATCCAAGGATTTTGGCCCAGATAACGGCTGAGATATAAGCGGATAGGTCTCTGGGGTCTGGGCACAGCCAGCTACAAAAAAGAGACCAACTATCAAAGCCACAAGAGTTTTATTCATGCCTGACATCGTGCCAAACTCCATTTTTATTGCTTCACAATCGACATGGATACACCACCACCAGAGGCCATCAACAGATCACGAATATCGGCACCGAGAGGTATCTTGGCATCTACTGATGACAAAACCTGACGATCTTTGATCTGAATCAAACGGGCGGTAAAATCCAAAAGTGATTTGGTTTCAGTGTAGGTTCCTACCACAACAGCGTAGGCTTTATTATCAGCAGACAGTTTTGCAATATCCCGAGAAAGGATAAACTCGCCCATACCTTTGCGAATTGCTAGATCCTTACGTAGACGAGGCTCCACAACCCGGTACCCCTGCTGGGAAAAGCGGGAACCAACATGGTCGGAGATCAATATGCCCAACTCAGAAGAGGAGTTCATATCGTTACGGTTGACAAAAGAGGTGACCAAGATCGGCTTACGCTGATGAAATGATGGATGGTTCTTCCGCAACTCAGCTACCAACGCATCGGCAACCGCATGACTCATACGGATCAGATCAACATCAGCGTTGATCTTTACTGGAGCATTTGGCAAATGGGCAGTTTGAGCAGTTTCCGATGCTGGGCTAGAAAGCAGGTTGCTCAAATTCATTGAAGAGTTGGCACACCCAGATATACCCGCCGCCAATATAATGGCTGCCATACTGGTTTTAAACAGAGATTTTTTCATGAAATTTTTCCTTGCACTCAACAAAAAATTGATTGAACAGTTCTGTCCAAGGAGTTCATTAACATGATGTTATCACTGTAATAATTTGAAATAATCAGAAAATCTTAAAAAACCTGCCGCCTGCTGGTCCAAGGGGCAGTTAACTAGAAAATTTCCCAACAAATCAAGTATTAAGCTATAAGACCCTAATCAATGATACCCGGACTACATAAATGAGGCTTTATGGTTGGCCTTATCTCTGGCCGCCTGTTTGGTAATAAGCCCTTTGTCCAGCATATCTTGCAAACTCTGTTCCAAAGTAACCATTCCCTCTTTACGCCCGGTCTGGATAGCTGAGTACATCTGGGGAATTTTATTCTCTCTAATCAGGTTTTTAACTGCTGAAGTTCCAACCATTATCTCATGGGCAGCTATCCGGCCACCGCCCTTTTTCTTTAGCAGGTTCTGGGAGACAACCGCCCGTAGTGACTCTGACAACATTGTACGAATCATATCTTTTTCTGCCGCTGGAAAGACATCAACCATTCTATCAACAGTCTTTGCTGCCGATGTTGTGTGTAGGGTTCCAAGCACCAGATGGCCTGTCTCTGCTGCTGATAGGGCCAGCCGGATAGTCTCCAGATCCCGCATCTCACCAACCAGGATAACATCAGGATCTTCACGCAAGGCCGAACGGAGGGCCATATCAAAGCTCTTGGTATCTCTATGGACCTCACGTTGATTAATCAGACACTTAATTGATTGGTGGACAAACTCAATAGGATCTTCCAGGGTCAGAATATGGCCATACTCATTTTTATTTTTATAATCAACCATCGCCGCCAGAGTCGTGGATTTTCCCGACCCTGTCGGGCCTGTGACCAGAACCAGGCCACGTGGGGTATCGGCAAACTCTTTGAATATCTCCGGGCAGTTTAACTGCTCAAGGGTTAAAATCTCTGATGGAATGGTCCTGAATACCGCAGCAACACCACGATTTTGATGGAAAGCGTTAACCCTGAACCTAGCCAGCCCTGGTACTTCAAAAGAGAAGTCAGTCTCTAGAAACTCCTCAAAATCCTTCCGCTGTTTATCATTCATTATGTCGTAGATCATGTCATGCACTGCTTCCTGGTCAAGCTCTGGTACATTAATCCGGCGAATATCACCATCAACTCGAATCAGTGGCGGCAGACCGGCAGATACATGAAGGTCGGAAGCACCATTTTTGACACTAAAGGCGAGAAGCTCAGAAATTTCCACTTTTTATTCCCCTCTATAACCCGGCTAAATACCGGATAGACAATGAATTGTTGATGATAACCTGCAAAAGGTACGCCGGTAATTTTTATAATACAAAAAAATGACCTCGCCTACCCTATTACAAAGCAGCAATATTTGCTATAAATAGTTTAGGTATTTGTTGACACCTAGATAGAGCCAGTTGGGGGCGAGCACCTAGAGCAAACTATTGATTCATCTTATATAACATAACCACCCATTATCACCAACCAAGGTGACGGTATTTATTCTGTTATGTTTGATAAACCAATATCTTATACTAAAAACTTTACCCACTGAAGCTAAATATAATCGTAATTTTTCAGACTAAACTTAAGGAGTTGCCGTGAGTACGGATAGCAATAAAGCCAAAGCATTGGAAGCAGCCATATCCCAGATCGAACGCCAGCATGGCAAAGGTTCGATTATGCGCATGAGCGACAAAGCCGTTCAAGATGTCCCGGTAGTCTCAACAGGCTCCATTGGTTTGGATATCGCACTTGGCATTGGCGGCCTGCCCAAGGGTCGTATCATTGAAATATTCGGGCCGGAATCTTCCGGTAAAACCACCCTCGCCCTCCATGCCGCAGCCGAGACCCAACGCCAGGGTGGAACCGCCGCTTTTGTCGATGCCGAACACGCCTTGGACCCGGTCTACGCTAGAAACCTTGGCGTGGATACCGATCAACTCTTGATCTCCCAACCAGATACCGGCGAACAGGCACTGGAGATTGTTGATACCCTGGTCCGTTCTGGTGCTGTAGATCTGGTCGTTGTCGACTCTGTTGCTGCTCTCACTCCCAAAGCTGAGTTGGAAGGAGACATGGGGGACTCCCACATGGGTCTGCAAGCCCGGCTTATGTCCCAGGCGTTGCGGAAACTTACCGGCTCTATCTCCCGCTCCAATACCATGGTGCTGTTTATCAACCAGATCCGCCATAAAATCGGTGTTATGTTTGGCAGCCCAGAGACAACAACCGGTGGCAACGCCCTTAAATTCTACGCCTCGATTCGCCTTGATATCCGGCGTATCGGTTCGGTTAAAGATAAAGAGGAGGTTGTTGGCAACCGTTGTAAGGTAAAAGTGGTCAAAAATAAAATGGCCCCTCCTTTCCGGGTAATTGAACTGGATATCATCTATGGTGAGGGCGTCTCCCTTATAGGTGAAGTGCTGGATATGGCTGTCAACGAAAAGCTGATTGAAAAGTCAGGGGCATGGTACTCAAAAGACGGGGAGAGAATTGGCCAGGGCCGTGAGAACGCCAAACGCTATTTTTTAGAGAACCGAGAGCAGTTCCAACAGTTGGAAGACCAACTTCGTATTACCTTTGAGCTGCCGCCTAAATATAACTCCAACAAAAAAGAGAGTGGTAAATAATGGCAGATGACGCCATTGTTGAAGAGGCTCCCCTACGCCACGAGCTTGAGAGCCGCTATTTGGCTTACGCCCTCTCCACCATCATCAGCCGTTCCCTGCCTGATGTTCGTGACGGGCTAAAACCTGTCCATCGCCGTATTATGTTCGCTATGCGGGCCTTACGTTTGGAGCCATCCACACCCCCAAAAAAATCGGCCCGTGTTGTTGGTGATGTGATCGGTAAGTTCCACCCCCACGGTGATCAGGCAGCCTATGATGCCATGGTCCGTCTGGCCCAGGATTTTGCTTCACGCTACCCACTGGTTGATGGTCAGGGAAATTTTGGCAACATCGATGGTGATGGTGCTGCTGCCATGCGATATACTGAAGCAAGGCTGACAAAAGTTGCCTGGGCTATGCTTGAAGATCTGGAGCATGACACTGTCGACTTTATCGACACCTATGACGGCTCCATGCAGGAGCCGGCAGTTCTGCCAGCAAGATTTCCCAACCTATTGGCAAACGGTTCGTCGGGCATTGCTGTGGGTATGTCTACCTCAATCCCTCCCCACAATGTTGGGGAGATAATCGATGCTGCAACCATATTAATCGACAAACCAGACACCACGATTAGCGACCTGCTTAAGGTTCTACCGGGACCGGACTTTCCAACTGGGGGGCTTTTGGTAGCTAGCTCGGATGAAAGGTTACAAGCCTATGAGACCGGGCGGGGCAGTCTGCGTCTTAGAGCCAGATGGCACAAAGAAGATTTAAAACACGGCCTCTGGCGGATTATCATCACCGAAATCCCCTATCAGGTGCAAAAATCCCGGCTGATTGAACGTGTAGCACAGCTTATTATTGATAAAAAATCACCATTTTTAACTGATATCAGAGATGAGTCTGATGAGGATATCCGTATTGTTTTAGAGCCACGCTCCTCCCGTCTCGATCCTGAGATGGTAATGGCCTATCTATTTAAAAACTCTGACATGGAGACCCGGTTTAACATAAACCTAAATGTCATCACTGCCGAAACCAGGCCTGAAGTGATGGACTTGAAAGGTGTTTTGAACGCTTGGCTCAGTCACCGTTTTGTCATACACACCCGCAGAGCCGAACATGAACTAAAAAAGATTGGTGAACGGCTCCATCTATTGGCAGCCCATCTTATTGTCCATCTGAATATTGATGAGGTTATTGCCATAATCAAAGAGCATGATGAACCAAGGCCGGTTCTCATGGAGCGTTATGGGCTTGATTATGATCAGGCAGAAGCAATTCTCAACATGCGCCTGCGTAATCTACGCAAGCTAGAAGAGATAAACATCAGGAAGGAGATTGAAGAGAAAGAGAGCCGGGCGGAACAATTACGGGCACTATTGGCCAGTGAAAAATTGATGTGGCGTGAGATTAAAAAAGAGCTGAGAAATACTAAAAAAGAGTTTGCTGACATACGCCGCACCACCCTTGCCGGACCACCCCAGGCCATCTCCATAAAACCTGAAGATCTGGTCCAGAGAGAGGCGGTAACTGTTATTCTCTCCCGGCGTGGCTGGGTAAAAACCATTCGTGGTCATGATGACGAGCTAGATAAAATTCGCTTTAAGGGTGATGATGAACTGCTAAAAGCGGTAAAAACCCACACTACCGAGACCATAACCTTTGTCAGCACATCGGGCAAATCGTTCTCAATTCTTGCTGACAAGCTGCCATCAGGAAAAGGTTTTGGCGAGCCGCTGACAGTCACCTTTGATATTGAGGGTGGTGATCAGGTGTTCTGGGCTATGGAGATGAAAACCGAGCAGGAGTATTTTGTCGTAACCAGATTGGGCCAGGGGTTCCGCATTAAGGGGGCTGATCTTGTCACCAATCACCGCTCTGGCAAACAGGCCATATCCTTCAAAAAGCCCAACGACCATCCCATTCATATCCACCCGGTAAAGGGCGACCATGTTGCAGCCATCAGCCGTGGCCGTCTTTTGTTAATATGCACTCTGGATGAGTTCCCCGTACTATCCAAAGGCAAAGGGGTTCGCATACAGCGTCTATCCAAAGATGAACTACTGGTAGATGCCACCACATTCAACATGGAAGATGGCATCACCCTCGACTCAGGAAAACGCAAACGCCACATAACCGAATTAGACAACTGGCTTGGGGCAAGAGCCAGCAAAGGTAGAATGCTACCCCACGGTTTTTTAAGTGGAGCGGTATTTGCTGAGACCGGGGCATCTATTTTAGTAGCTGGCAAGGGTTATACTGGCGAGCTTTTTTAGTCATAGGGGTGCAGGGGAATTATTCCCCTGCCGGGTTTAGGCAGCACCCAAGGTTTTGCTGTTAATCTTTTCGTGTGGATGACATGCATGGCCTCCCAAGGTCTTAAGCTTTTAGAACTGAAGAAGGTGAGTTAAACAGACTACTCCCAGAGTCCCTGTCCTGGAATTAGCAAATAGTAACGTAGTAAATATCTTATGAAGAAGATTATTCTAAAGTGAAACCGGCACTATATATCACTGATATTCAAACAGGCAAAAAAGACTGTGTTATCTTACAAGGCGACGTACTCACAATCGGTCGAAGTGATCAGAGTGATATAGTTATCAATAGTTCTAACATATCTCGCAATCATGCTCGTCTATTGTTCAAGAAAAAAAACTGGTTTATTGAGGATTGCGGAAGCAGCAACGGGACTTATATCAAAAGGAACGGCATATTTGAAAAAATAACTGGTAAGCAAAAAATTTCTAAATCTACCATCATACGCTTAAGCAACTGCAAGATTTTAAATCTAACACAAGATGCTGGTATTGATTCAAATAAAAAGCAGGTTATTTCAAGTAAATCAAAAAAGACAAATCATCCCTTGAAGAGTCTATTTCTTGGCTTGAAAGATGGCTTAAATAAGGTATCAGGCAAAAAGCCTACTTTTAATAAAAAATTTGAGCATGAATCACCAGAAGATTTGTCGATGATGATACCTATCGACTCTCTAAAAACAGTGGCAGCTATAATCGTTTTGGACCAATGTGACTCTTCTGGAATAGCAAATAGTAATGAACAAGTTGCCTACCATCTAAAGAAACGGCTGAAAGCATTGACTGATAAAGTGATGGATAAGCACCCTTGCAGATTTTATGAAAATACTGGAGATGGCTTTCTTGGTATATACGATGATCCAAATGAAGCCCTGCAAGTAGCCAGAAAAATTTCAAACCTTATTAAAAAACGCAACGGCTCGACAAAAAACCCCGATATCAATTTTCGTTTAGCGTTACATTACGGAGAAATCTACAGTCTCGGCACTGGAGTCCACGGTAATGATCTGAATATAGCATTTCGAATTGAGGGCGTAACTGCCGACGCTTTTTCAGAGCTAAAGTATAATTTTCCCAAAAAAGATAGAACTCTTTGTTCTAGTAATTTTCTAAACTATTTTAAACGGCAGGGAGAACTTCCTGCTGGGATGGATTTTCAATACTGCGGTCCTGCTAATCTTAAAGGCATATCCGACCCTATGGATATTTTTCAGATTATTTACCAAGATTAATTTCAACCTAGAAAATTTCTCACTTTGAGGTTTGGGAACAGTTAATTCTAGTAGTCTATCTGACTGAACTTTTGCCATTAGATTCCACTGGCCAATCTTGAGAAATTTTGGCTAAATCCAGTAGAAATAACTTGGCATCTTCCCTCGTAAGGTACGTGTTCGGTCTAAATACCATCAATGTGGGCTAGTAAAACTTACCAATTGGAGTCCAGTACGACAGACTCCTAGGTTAATTTAGTTCGGAAACAACGTACACGATCTGAAGAAAAACCTTGTTGGGAGGCCTTGCAGACCCCCAAACCCCCACGCTTTTTAACTGCTAACAGCAAAACCTTGGGTGCTGCCCAAACCCGGCAGGGAAATAATTCCCCTGCACCCCTATTAGTTTTTAACCAAAGTCGCCTGCATCAGGGGCTAAGACCTCACGTTTGCCTGCACCGTTAGCAGCAGAGATCAGGCCGTCTGCCTCCATCCGCTCAACAATTCTTGCAGCCCTGTTATAGCCGATTTTAAAATGCCGCTGAACCATGCTGGTGCTAACCTTGCCAGCTTTGACCACCACCGCAGCAGCCTGATCGTAAAGAGGGTCATACTCCTCTGCTGAAGGGTCACTGGCTGCTAACTCTGGGCCAGAATCATCTTCACTTCTCGCCACCAAAACATCTGAGTTGTATTGTGGTTCTCCAGTAGATTTAAGATATTTTACCAGATCGTTAACCTCTTCATCAGAGACAAATGGAGCATGAATCCGTTTAAGTATTGATGTACCCGGCGGTAAATAAAGACCATCACCCATGCCCAACAGACGCTCAGCACCCATGGAGTCAAGAATAGTTCTGGAGTCAATTTTTGAGGAGACCTGAAAGGCCAAACGGGTAGGAAAGTTGGCTTTGATCAAACCAGTAATAACATCAACCGAAGGCCGCTGGGTAGCAATGACCAGATGCAGACCTGCCGCCCTTGCCATCTGTGCCAGACGGGCAATAGCTGGCTCTACCTCTTTACCTACCTGAATCATCAAATCAGCCAACTCGTCAATAACAATGACGATTAACGGCTTTTTCTCTAACTTGATCGGCTCATCCTGCTCAACAGGTGCACCAGTCTCAGGATCAAAACCAACCTTTACCCTCCTAGTGGGCTGATCGCCATTTTTTATGCAACGCTCAATCTTTTTATTAAAACCCTCTAAATTCCGTACCCCAAGCTCAGACATCAAACGATACCGCTCTTCCATCTCCGAAACCGCCCATTTTAAAAGGTTGGCAGCTTTATGCACATCAGTAACCACCGGAGCAAGAAGGTGGGGAATTCCCTCATAAATTGATAGCTCCAACATTTTTGGGTCGATCATCAAAAAACGCACATCCTCCGGCCTGGAGCTAAACAGGATAGAGCAGATCATGGCGTTCACCGCAACAGATTTACCAGAACCGGTTGTACCAGCAACCAGCAAGTGCGGCATCTTCGCAAGATTGGCAGAAAAAGGCGTGCCGTTAATGTCCGATCCCATCGCCACTGCCAACGGATGCTTGATCTTCTCAAAACTCTCTGATTGCAACACCTCACGCAGATAGACCGTCGCCCTTGTTTCATTGGGAAGCTCAATACCGATAACCGTCTTGCCAGGAACATTACCAACCACCCGAACCGACTCAGCAGATATGGAGCGAGCGAGATCATCAGAGATAGTCACCACTTTAGAGGCCCGCAAACCAGGGGCCGGATCCAACTCAAAGGTGGTAACTACCGGCCCAGGCATAACATCAACAATCTGGCCATTAATCTTGAAGTCGGCCAGTTTCTGCTCTAAAAGTCGGGCCATGGTACTTAACTCTTCCTGGCTTGGCCCTGACTTGGCTAAAGGCGGCTCGGTGAGAAGATCTAAAGATGGCAGAGCAAACTCCTGCTGTTCAGCATCCTCTTCCGACTCCAATGTTCCAGTAGACGGTGCCGCAGTCATTGGCTTGGGCATAGTGACTGGAATCACCTTTTCAGCAATACTTGGAGACTCCTCTTCCGGCTCTATGACAAACTCAAGAGGTTTTAAATTTGGTGCAGGCATTGGCTCTGCCTCAAACTGATCATCTTCCTCAAACTCATCCTCTTCCGCATCCGGCTCACTACTACCATCAACAACCATCTCAGGAGCCTCTTCCTCAACAGAGCCAGCCTCAGCAGATATTCCACCAGAAGAAAATCCTTCCTCTTCATCTTCAGTAGTATACTCATCATCAATTAAAACAGGTTCATCTAATTGAGGTTCAGAAACTGACTGGTTAGCTGTATCCGAATCTAACTCAATATCAGGCTCCACCCGCTCCTGATCACTGCTAACAACATGATCAGAATCCATGGGAGACAACCAATCATTCTGCCCACTGCCAGAAATTTTCTGCATTGATTTACTGATAAAACGCTGAATAACGGCAGGAATAATGACTATAGCATCCAAAAGGCTTCTACCTGCTCCAGCAGCTATCTCAGTGAGGCTTACCGTCTCTTGAGACTCTTCCGACCACTCTTCAGCATCTATTACCGTCTCTTCAGCCTTGGCAGTTTTTGCACTCTCTGTAGCAGCTTTCTCTCGTTCTTGACGGCGGGCCTGGTTCTGCTCGATGAAATCAATGATAGAGAAGCGCACCAAAACCATGATGGCAACAACCCCTAGAGGAACCAAAAGAATAAGACTACCCCACAACCCTATGGTTTGGGTAAGAGCTTGAGCACTCAAATAACCCACAACACCACCCGGTCCGGCTGGCAGATAAGAGTTGCTGTTTGATCCAGATAAAAGGCTTGAGACAAGAACCGTAACAACTGCCAACATAGGCAAGGCTGCTAATCGATCCCAAAATTGCAGGGTTACACCACGGCGAAAGAGCAATAATCCGGCAATACCTCCAAACAGAAGCAACCAGCCAGCAGAGTAACCAAAGCTTTGCAGAAGAAGATCAGCAAGGTACGCCCCGCTCTTTCCGCCCAAATTTTCTATAGATCCGCCACCAGTCTGATTAAAAGAGGGATCGTTTGGTGAATAAGAGAACAGGGTTATGGCGAGATATGCGGTTAGACAGAGCAATAAAATTCCCAGCCCTTCCCTGATCCTGGTATTACGACGAACAATAGCCTCTTTTTTTTTATGACGGTACTGATTGGTACGGACAGCCATCGCCTACATCTCCATCACCAAAGGAATTACCACTGGTCTGCGACCTAAACGTTTTTTAAAGAACCTTCGCAAAGCCCGTTGCGAAATCTCCCTGGCACCTGCCGCCTCATCCTCACGGAAATCCATGGCTTTTGCCCCAAGCTCCAAGGCCCGCTCAACAGCCTCCTTGGCCTCCTCAAGCAACTCTTGGTTCTCATCTTCATAGACTACACCACGGGTCAACAGCTCTGGACTTTGCAGAACCTGACCTGATGTTTTTTCTACCACCAAAACAACAACAACCATTCCATCTTCAGAAAGATGGAGTCGATCACGCATTACTATATCGCCAAGATCCCCCACCCCTTTGCCATCGACAAATACCCGGCCAGAATGGACCTGATCAATAATCTGAATCGTCTCACCATCCAGAGCCACCCGGTTGCCGTTTTCCACGACAAAAGCCCGCTCTTTAGCCACTCCCATTTTTATAGCCAGATTACGATGCCGGTGCAGATGTCTAGGTTCACCATGGATAGGAACAAAGAATTTCGGCTTGGTCAGGGCCAGCATCAACTTGAGATCCTCTTGTGGTGCATGACCGGATACATGTATTTCCGGTACATTTTTTTCGTGAACTACCTCAGCACCAGCTCGGAACAGCATATTGATCAAGGTCCAGATTGTCCGCTCGTTGCCTGGGATGAATTTTGAAGAGAAAACCACCATATCACCAGGCTGGACCACCACCTCTTTATGCTCTCCTGCGGCAATCCGCACCAGAGATGAGTTTGGCTCGCCCTGAGAACCGGTAGAGATTAAAGCCAGCTTGTTACGTGGATGGTTTTTAAACTGTTTAATATCAATAATTGTTTCATGAGGAATATCCAGATAGCCCAACTCCCTGGCCACCCGGACATTATTGACCATTGAGCGACCGTTTAAAATCACCTTACGGCCAACTGCAGCGGCGGCTGTGATAATTTGTTGAACCCGCTGAATATTGGAAGAGAAGGTCGCCACCACCAAGAGCCCTTCAGCCTTGGGAAAATACTCGGCAAAAACCGGGGCAATCTCTTGCTCAGAGGTAGTCGCTCCAGGACGTGTAATATTTGTTGAGTCAGAGAGGAGAGCCAGCACCCCAGACTCTCCATACTGAGCAAGAGTGTACAGATCTGTAGGGCGGTTATCCACAGGGGTGTGGTCAATTTTAAAGTCACCAGTGTGGATGATCGTGCCAAGAGGAGTGGTAATAGCCAAAGCAGAAGCATCAACAATGGAGTGGGTAACCTGGATGGGGCAGATATTAAACGGCCCAAGCTGAAACTTTTCCCGGTTATTCATCACAACCATGGTTGCTTTGCCAAGCAGGTCATGCTCTTTAAACTTACCCTTGAGCAGCTCCAGGGTCATGGCAGCACCGTAGATTGGCCCTTCAAGATCAGGCCAGATATGGGGCATAGCACCAATATGGTCTTCATGGCCATGGGTTAAGACAAAACCGACTATATTATCTCTATTTTCCGCTAGAAAACTGGTATCAGGAATAATAATATCGATACCAGGGGTATCAGCATTGGGAAAGGTCAAGCCGCAGTCGACGATTAAAAATTTACCTTCATAACCGTAAACCATCAGGTTCATGCCGATTTCGCCAAGACCACCTAAAGGGATAATCTCAAAAGGAGCTTGCGTTGAAACCGTCTTCATATTCCTGCCTCTTCTTCTGCCTCAGCCCTTGCCCGACTTGCCTCAAAACGACGACCTATAATAATTGATACTTCATACATTAACATAATTGGTATAGCCAAAAACACCTGCGTAAAAGGGTCTGGAGGTGTAAGGATAGCTGCTGCAATAAAAGCGATAACAATATTATATTTCCGCTTAGCCACCAACCCTGCCGTAGAGATTGCCCCAGCTTTTATAAGCAGTAGCATTCCCACAGGCAACTCAAAAACCAGACCAAAAGCAAAAATCAACTTTATAACCAGGCTTAGATACTCCTTGAGAGATGGTAACGCCTCAATAGTTGGGGTAACAAAGCCCAGGAAAAACTTAAATGCCAGTGGAAAAACAAACTGATAAGCAAGTGCTCCACCAAGGAAAAATAGTACCGGAGTGATTATCAGAAAAGGTAGAAACACCTGCTTTTCATGTTTATAAAGGCCGGGAGCAACAAAAAGCCAAAACTGGGCCAGAATAACTGGAAAAGCCAGAAACAGACCGGCAAAAAACGAGACTTTTATGTAGGTGAAAAAAGCCTCATGAAGACCAGTGTAGATCATTTTGGCATCTGGCCCCAAAACCTTGCGCAAAGGGACAACCAGAAAGTTAAAAAGTTCCTCGGCAAATCCATAACAGGCAAGAAAGCCAATTAGAATTGCCAACACAGAGATCATCAGCCGGTTTCTTAGCTCAATGAGGTGTTCAAGAAGTGGGGCTTTATGGGTGGAGTTGGGTTCTGTACTCATGTTTTGTGATCACCAGACTCTTTTTTTTTCGACTTTGCAGAAGGAGTGACCGGATCGTAAGGATCTTCATCCTCATCGTAATCATCAATATTATTGTCATACCCTACAAAGTCAGGGTGCGGTTCATCTCCATCTTTTAAGTTTGAAACTTGCGGTTTGGGGGCGACAAAACTTCTGTCCACCTCATTCCTAACCTGCTGATCAAACTCATCAAGATTAACAGTATCCCGGACATCGCTGACAAAGCGCTGCACCTGTCGCAACCCTTTCGCCAGCCCACGAGCAGCCTCCGGCAGTTTATCTGGCCCAATGACAACCAACGCCACGATGACTATAAGAAATATTTCAACCCAACCCATTCCCAACATATTTTATGCTCTTCTTAAACCTACAAAGAGAGACCTGTGGTCAGCTCTTCTCTTTATTGGTTTGACCCTCAATAGTTGTAGAAGTAGTTGCCTGGTCAGTAGAGGCAGACTCAACAGTAGTCGATTTCTCCTCTTCGTTCATGGCATCTTTAAAGCTTTTCACACCTTTACCCATGTCTTTCATCACCTTTGGCAGTTTGCCAGCACCAAAAATAACCAAAACAATGACCAAAATGATGATCAATTCTGTGGCTCCCAATCCAAACATAGCGAAGGATCTCCTATCTTGCTCTTTATAATATTGACCGGAAAACCGGCACATTTTTTAACATGAAAATGGCGAATCAAGGTACGTATATAGTAAAAAACATTGATTTATCTAGTGTATTGAAGAAAATAACAGCCTCCTTATTTGGTGACAAGGTTTTCCTAATAGACCAGGCGAATCAATAGGTTGTGCCAAGTACGCAGTTCTAGCTGCCGTTTCCAGGTTTAACTAACGTTAAATCCTGACCATACTACAGCAAGCACATACATTGTGCTAGATGGGACATATTATATTTAATTTAGACGAGCCGGTTGGGTGTGTTTTAATCGTACTACCTACTGGTTTTTTTGAGTCATACAAACCAAACAGGTTGTGCCAGTGATGTCCGAACAACCGGACCATCCAGATCAAATCTTGAACTACTTGCCTTTAGCCTGCCCCAATGCCTTTTCTACACTTATATAGTTGGAACTTCCCGGCTGCAACTGCCCTAGTAGCTTCTGCCACATGGAAATTGCCACATTTTTCTCACCAACTTGCAACGCCATAGCCCCCAAAAACCACAGAGCTTCAGGTCTGTTAGGGTCTTGAGTTAGAATTTTTTTATAACGGGCCAACCCATCTTTAAGCATTCCTTCATCGCCACTACGAATCTGAACTTCAGCCAAGGCAACTGAATAGTCCAGATTGTCAGGCTCCAAAGTTAGGAGGTGGGTATAGGCTGCAACCCCTTTTTCAAACTCCCCCAGCACCGCATAAGAGCGAGCCAGACGTGCCCAGCCCTGACGATCATCCGGTTCCGACTTCAACCTTTCAGCCAGACGTTCCACCATTTTGTTGACATCAACACCAGCAGCAGAGACAGGAGCCTGGGTGGGAGCAATCTCTTTTGGAGTACCAAGAAATAGGTAAAGAACAGCACTAGATACCCCTACCAGGAGGACGACAGCAACCCCCCAACCACTATTGGCAAAGCTCTTGGGTGTTTTTTGTTTTTTGGTTTTTTTTCCAGCAACGCTCTGCTGCATATTGTCTAAACGGACCAATATTGCCGCAAGATCACTTTGAAGCCTGGCCTTCTGTTCAACCTCATCACCATCCAAGCTGCCCTCCAACTCCAGCTCTTTAAGATGCCTCAGTACGACATCACGCTCAAAAAGCAGTGATGACAGAGGGTCGCCCTCAAGACCAACAGGCAATGGGCGACCTCCTCTTTTATTGAAGAGAGGATAAAAAACCACTGTTAAACTTAGCAGTAGCAGTACGGGCAAGATCCAAATCCAGGTCATTACAAACACCTACAAAGAGATAGTTTTCAAATTTACGGGGATTCTAACGGAAACCATGCCCATATGTCACCACTTGGCCAGGATATTTAATGAATTATCCAGAATCAGGGCGTAGAGGTGGTTATTATCGAGATTTTAGCAGCCGCAAAAATTCGCTGGGATACTTTTTTTTGGTAGGAGAGGAGATTTTACCTGATCTGCTAACTGTTTGACAAAAAGATGAGATGATTTCAGCATCTAAATCATCCCTTTTATCTGGACTTTTAAGAACCAAATAGGCCTCAACCAGAGTTTTGAACATTTCTTCAGCGCCAGGATCACTGTTGACATCCGGGTGATATTTTCGAGCAAGATCACGAAAGGCTAATTGAATGCCCTTTTCTGTAGCATTTTTTGCCACACCAAGAACTTCATAATAATCTTTTAGCTGCTCTTTATTATCCATAACAGTTCCAAGTTAAACTAATTTTGACAAAATGACAAAAAAAGGGGCTAGAAATAAACTCTAGCCCCTTTTATTTTCTACTTACACATCTTTACTAAACCGCTACAAGTGCTGAAGAACCCTCTTGGTGAAGCACCAATTTGGCAATTCGCTTGGAGTGGAGATAGATCCGCTTGTAGTTCTCTAGGATATCGCTCTGGAAAGTAAAGATAGCCATATCCTTACCAGAGACCTTGCCGCCGGACAACAACTGCTGATGACGCTCTAGAACCAGCTTGTCCATACCATCAACAATGTCATCTTCCAGCTTCAATACCAATTTAGCCGCATCTGGACGATCATGCTCATACGCAACCAGAGCCGAATGGAAAGCCTTAACCACCATCTCTTGGAAACCGGTCAAAGTGACAATAGCCTCATCATCAAGCTTTACCTGCCGAGCTGCACACACCTCAGATAGATGGTAGAGGTGAGTCTCAATGATATCACCAATATTCTCCAGCTCAGTAATCGTAGTCATGGCCGCCATGGCTTCATCGGCACTCTCTTCTGAAAGATTTTCCTGACCGATACGAGCCAGGTATTTGGAGATTTCGCCATAGAGGATATCTACCTGATCATCCTTATCACGAATTTTGGACATATGATCAACATCGCCTTTGTAGAGACCAGCAGGGATATCCTTGAGCATATCTTCAACCACCTCACCCATCCGGCTTGCTTCACGGCGAGCCATGCTCAAAGCCAAAGGAGCAGTAGTCAACATGCCTTCATCAAGATATTTATGATGGTATGCAGCTTGAGCCTTGCTAGCCTCACCACCTTCTTTTATAGGCACAAGCTTGTTAACCAAAGCAGCAAACTGGTTGACAAATGGAATTGCAATGATTGTATTCACCACATTAAATACTGTGTGAGCGTTGGCAATCTGACGAGGAACCTCGGCTGATAGTTTGGCAGTACCAACCAGGTCAGTGGCTACCGGGGAGAATGAGACGACAAAATCACCTAGCTGATCAATAAACCCAACCCAGATTAAAACACCAAAGACATTAAACAGCAGATGGACCACCGCCGCCTGAACCGCCTCACGGCTCTTACCCATACAGGCTAAGAGAGCTGTAACACAGGTTCCGACATTGGCACCAAAAGCCAGGGCGATACCGGCAGGCAGAGTGACAAAACCCTGAGAGGCCATCACGATAACCAGACTGGTGGTTGCCGAAGATGACTGGACAATGCCGGTAAAGGCCGCAGCAACGAGAACTCCCATAACCGGATTCTCCATGGATTTCATCAAATCCAGGAACGGCTCGTAGCTACGCATAGGCTTCATAGCCGAACTCATAACGCTCATGCCGTAGAAAACCAGGCCAAGACCCAGGAGAGTCAAACCCCAGTTTTTCAGCTTGTCGTCTTTAGCCATGATGCTGATCATGAAACCGCTAAACACCATCCACAACGCATATTTAGTCACCTTGAAGGCAACAATTTGTGCTGTGATTGTTGTACCGATGTTGGCTCCAAAAATAACGCCGATAGATTGGGAGAGGTTCATCAGGCCAGCAGTTACAAACCCCACCACCAACACCGTCGTAACCGACGAAGATTGGACGACAGAGGTAACAATCGCACCGGTAGTTACTCCAGCAAAGCGATTTGTGGTCATTTTAGCCAAGACATCCCTCATCTTGTCGCCAGCAACCTTCTTCATAGAGTCGGTCATCATATCAAGACCAAATAGGAAGAGAGCCAAACCACCTAACAACTTCTGAACCAGCTTACCCCAGTCAACATCACCCTTTGCTCCGGCAAAAGCAGCGTCTGAGGTTAGCAGCATGAACATGCAAACCCCGAACATTGCCCAGGCAGCTGGGTTTCTCCTAATAATTTTCATTAAACTTTCCATATGATTTCCTTACTCTAGAATTGAAGGTAAAAAAACTAATCGTGACAAAATATAATAAAGTATGGTGGCCACATTAAATGTGACCATATTATCCATATCCATCAAATTTAATTAATGAAATTCAGATCTATTTTGGTAAAGATGACTTGACGACAATAACCAAGGGATCGCCTGAATATTAAGTTTCTGTGATAGTGTAGTTTTTATAATCAATTTTCAAGATTTTTATGTAATATATCTCTTTTTTTATTTTTAATTGATATTTTTGTAACTTTTTTGCACTTATATTTCGTTTCTGTAATATTAATACCATCACTCAACCAGTAGCAACAGTTTTTTGCTGGCAAAAAACCTGAAAGGCATTTTTCTCCCTTGCTTCAACAACCACTAAGAGTCACGATAAATTCTTCCCTAATCCATTACATACATTAAGAGAGTACACAGACATGGCCGATACTGACGGTAACATTGATTCTCACGACTATTATCTAGACACCCCCCAAACCGACACCCCTCTGCCTCTTAAAGGGTGTAACTCACTAGACTGGGGCATGAAAAACCGCCTTGCCAATATTTTTGACCCGAAAACCGGGCGAACAGTAATGCTGGCTGTAGATCATGGCTATTTTATGGGACCGACTACCGGCCTGGAGCGTATTGACATCACCATCAACCCCCTGCTCCCATATGCCAACACCCTAATGTGCACCAGGGGAATTCTCCGCTCCACCATACCGCCGGGATTCAATAAAGGTGTGGTTTTACGTGCCAGCGGCGGCCCTAGCATATTAAAAGAGCTATCTGACGAACGCATAGCTGTAGATATGGAGGATGCAATCCGTCTAAATGTAGCCGCTGTGGCTGTTCAGGTTTTTATCGGTGGTGAGTTTGAAACCCAATCTGTACACAATATGACCAGTCTGGTAGATGCAGGAAACCGTTATGGAATGCCGGTACTTGGAGTAACTGCGGTTGGCAAACAGATGGTGCGGGATGCTAAATATATGCGTCTTGCTACAAGAATGTGTGCTGAGCTAGGCTGTACATATGTCAAAACCTACTATGTAGAGAAAGATTTCGATACCGTCGCTGCTGCCTGTCCGGTACCAATTGTTATAGCCGGCGGGAAAAAGCAGCCGGAGCTAGACGCTCTAACCATGGCCTACAACGCTATCCAACAAGGAGCTGCTGGCGTGGACATGGGCCGGAACATTTTTCAGTCTGACGCTCCTGCCGCCATGATCCAGGCAGTCTTTCGTGTTGTTCATGAGAACATGCCGCCCAAAGAGGCTTTTGAATATTATGAGACCCTCAAAAATACCAAATAGTCTGCATCTTTTTCTCAAGCCGGACACTCTGGTATAAAACCTTTAAATTTCAACACAATAAAAATATAGCCTGGATATCACAAAAAATATCCAGGCTATATTTGTGTGGCAATTAAACAACCACTACTGTATTATACTGTTTTTATAAAGAAAAACCCCGCCAAATTGCTAACTATCGATAAAAGAGTGTTGACTAAAATAACACATCTTTTTTAGATATAAATACTTCTAAAAACAGGTGCTTAAGCCCTGTTAAGCAAATCTTCTCCAACTTTATCTTTAAACCACCCCAAGCCACATACCGATAAATCTCTATATCCGGCGGAGAGACCGCGAGAAATACTGACGTATCTAAGGAGATTTGCAAATGAAGGGTTTAGTGATGAAGATCGGAGCACATGGAAGAAAAGTTCTGCTCATCGGACTGTTGACATCGGGACTAGCGGCTTGTGGAGGTCACAGAATTGACCCAACCCAAAGCCGGATGCCAACTTATGAAATGCCAACGGCGATTATTATGCAAACGCCAGCGGTTAGACTGCAAGGTTATGGTACAGGCGGAATGCCAATGGCAGCCGTACCCCAACCTCACTATGCACCAGCAGGTCATACGCAGATGAATAGAACAGCACAACCTGCTTTTGGAATACCAAACACCATGGTAGCTCCAAATAGCGGGTATGTTGCTGCTCCATCATCTGGCGACCCGCGCACAATGGTAAGATCAGATGGTGCAACTGTTGTCCAACAGCCACCGGTAACTGTAAATCGTCCATCAATAGTCATTCCTCAAGATCCGATCTGGGTTGGCAATCCGCCACGGCCTATTCCTCAGCCGCCAGTAGTAGTGGAACAACCACCTATTGTATATGACCAACCGAGTGTTGTTGTCCGTCCGCCACAAGTTGAGTTTACTCCACCAGCTCGCCCGGTAATGATGCCAAATCCGGTACTTATGCCTGCTCCGCAGCAGAGCTACTATCCGCAAATGTCCCAATACCAGCGGCAGACACCAAGTGCAATGGCAGCACCAGTCAAACAACATAGAAGGTTGATGACCCCTGCGGCTGTAATGCCAAGCCAGCCAGGACCAGAGGACTATCTGCCACCTAAATAAGCAGATTGGTTTGGAAGATAAGAGGATAGAGCTGTAATTACCGATTCATGAGCAAGGGATAAATGAGAACAATGAAAATTTATAAGACAATTTTTTCTATCCTGGCATTGGTAGCCACCATCATCATTGGGGCAGCATCGGTTCAAGCAGATAGCAGAGACAAAAACCAGCTCCGGCCACCACAAAACCGGATGCTCATTTATACTCAAGCAACCCCTTATGCCCACCCAGTTGATTACTGGTGGCATTTAGATCCTTCAACATCAGGATCATGGGACTATTTTTCACCTGTTCATAATGTTGAACAACCGATGCCGCTACACAAAGGCACAGTGTCAACTTATGGAACTCCGACACCAGGTGTCAGGGAAAAAGTAAAAAATGCTTTTTCCAAAACTGTGGTATTTATCAACCCGGTCGCACTTGTAACATCTCCTGCTTACTAAAAGCAGGTTTAAAAATCAAAGCGACTATCAACACGAAGGAACAAGGGAGTAAACATGAAAACAATTGTTAGTAAACGTTTTAGAACGGCCATCCTGGCCAGCGCAGCCTTGATGGCTGCTACAGTTGTTACCCCTCAGCAAGCAAAAGCGGATGCCACTCTGGCAGCTGTTTTGGGTGGTAGCGCACTACTAGGTTTGATTCTGCACGCAAATCAACCAATATTAGCTCCGCGTTTTCAAAGAGCTAACAGCATGTTGAGGCATCAAAGTTATGCTGCCCCAGCTCAGGTTGCCATGCCAGCATATCAACCCTACCCAAGCTATGCTCCAGTTGTATACGCATCTGTAGCTCCAGCTCCAATGCATCAGAATGCATATCGTGTAGTCCAACCTGTACGTTATCAGGTTACTGCACCATCTGCTTCTCCTATGCAGGGTGTTTACCACTCTAGTGCAAACATGAGTTACCCAATGCAGAGCCAGCCACAACATCAATTGGCTGAAGATCCTATGCAGCAGGCTATGATGCAACAGATGCAGCAGCCAGCCCAAGCTCAGCAGATGTCATACCAGCAACCTGGCCAGTACGGCATGGGTATGGCTCAACCTCAGTATGGAACAACTTATCCTCAGTACTAAATTTTGGTACTGAAAAAAGTACAATAGAGCGTACTTTTGATAGTTGGGTAAGTATAACAGACTTCCGGCAGATAATGCTGGGAGTCTGTTATACTGGTTTTTTTAAAATAGTCTGGTTAAACAAAATTTGATTTTTTGCTTTTGAAGGATAATAATTATGGACAGGCAGGACAACACACATCGTCACACAGCACCCATTATGGGAATACTGTTACTAGTGGCCATTATGTTGTTTTCGACCCTAAGCTATGCTGGACCATTCGGCAAGACCGAAACAGTCTACCGGCCTCCAAGTATGCACTACTATTCTCCTGATAAAAATCCAGAGTATACATACCAATCTACCGGAAACTTTGCCAAACATCCGGTAGTTATGCCAAAAAACGTTCCTGTAATAAGCCAGAATGCCTACTATTACATGACCGCGCCACAAACTGATCAAATTAATATACAGTCATACCCGCCACAGTCGGTAGGCGGAATTATGATGTCTACACCTCCTAGATACAGCACCCAGCAGACAATGAGGCCACATAATAGAGTTCCGATGCAGCAGCAGATGGCTCCACAACAGCATCATGCTCCTAGAGCGGGCATTGCTCCACAGCAGTATCTTGCTCCAAGACAGCCCATGATGGGCCAAGCCAACACGGGGAATATGGCTACACAGTCATACTCTCTCCATGTCGGTAGTTACCTGGTCTACTCCAAGGCAGATGAACTTGAAGAAAAAGTCAAGGCATTGGGCCTGAAATCATATCGCAAAGAGGTTGCTGCTGAGGGAATACGCTATCTACAACTCCGAGTCGGCCCTTTCCGCACCAAAACAGAGATGAGGCAGGCTGCTGCCATTCTGAATGAAAATAAAATTAAAAATCGTATCGCTATCCGCTAAGAACAGAGGAAAAGCTGCGGAGTGTTCCTGATTTTTTTAATCTATTAAAAAACATAAAACACTTTAATTACAGTGCTTTACCCCAAAACCCACTAAAAATGTTCCGACAAAATGATATAAGAGCAACAAGAATCTTTGCACTTTACACTTACAACATGTAAATTATCGTTTTTTCGTTCAAATATAGAGGTTAAGAATGACTAAAGCTGATATTGTTGATGTATTGTCCTCCAAACTGGAACATCCAAGAAAAGAGACCCAAGAGATTATCGAAACCATGTTTGAGATGATCAAATCCGAACTAGCAAAAGGTGAGAGCATTAAACTCCCTGGGTTTGGCAACTTTGTGGTTCGCAGCAAACGGTCACGGATTGGTCGCAATCCAAAAACCGGTGAAGAGATGGAGATTACCGCAAGACAGGTTTTAACTTTTAAACCTAGTACAATCCTGCGCAACCGGGTTCAGAACGGCAAAAAAAGCTAATAAATCCAGACCTATAAACCTAGATTATGCAGTTATCTAGATAGACATACCAAACAAAAAACATAAAACCAACAATCCACGCTACGGCGTGGATTGTTTTGTCTATTACTTTTTACGAAAGATGCCACAACTCTGGCTCTGAGAATCAAAACGGATCACCACCTCCCCGGCTCTAATCTGCTCCTTTACCTGAGCAACTTTCTCTTGCAAAGAGACCTCCACCAGCCCATAATCTGTCCCTTCTTGGCTGACAAACTCCTCAATAATCCCCTCTAAAGCTTGATGGCTCAACTGATCTGCCGGTATATCCATAATTTTTCAACCTGCTAAAAAAAGCTAAAATAAAAGACGATTTAATATTGCGTTAATCTACAGTTAACATCAAAAGCTCCAATCATCAACATAATCAACCTTGTTTTTACAATTACGATCCATTATCGTTACACAGTTTTATTATGCTAAATATCGCGGTTTGAGCTAGCTTAAGTCTATATATGTGTTTTTTGAGGTTGCTGTTCAATGGACAAAACATCGATTGTGGGTAGTCCCAGCTCTGCCGTACCTGTAGAAGACAAGACGATTCCCATTTTTAATAATTTTAAAGTTTCCAACAATCTTGATATTCCTCACTACCTTGAGCAGACATATTGGTGGGCCTATATCCACCCGACTGGAGTACGTTTTTTTGAGAGGCAGTGGCTGGTCAACCTTATTCTCTGGGGCAATTTTGCTAAACTCAGGGATAAAGCCATAGAAGAGATTGAAGTTGGCGATGATGGCAAGGTACTGCAAGTCGCCTGTGTATACGGTGACTTCACCCAGAAAGTCTCTGCTGTATTGCCAAAAAAAGCAACCTTAGATGTAGTTGATGTCGCCCCGGTCCAACTCCACAATTTAGCAGCAAAACTACAAGGACAGGGAAATGTCAGCCTGTTTCACCAAGACTCTACCAATCTGACCTTTGAAGATAACAGCTACGATAACGTCGTACTATTTTTTCTTCTCCATGAACAGCCAGCAGATGTCAGGCTGAAGACCATCAAAGAGGCCTTACGGGTTATACGTCCTGGTGGTAAGCTGATCTTTGTCGACTATCACCAGCCAGGTGCTGGCAACCCATTTCGATATATTATGACGCCAATACTGAAAATTTTGGAACCTTTCGCCATGGATATGTGGAAAAACGAGATTGTAGACTGGATTCCAGCTGATCTTCAGCTTGCAAAAGTTGAAAAAGAGACCTATTTCGGTGGTCTTTATCAGAAGGTTATCATGATCAAGGAGTAGGAATCTTCCATGTCCATTGTTCCAAGTGTTACCATTGGCGAAGAAATTGGTCGTTACGGATTTGGTGGCGGCCACCCATTCGGCCCACACCGTATGATGGATTTTTGGCAAGAGGCAAAAAAACAGGGTTTGGACTCACAAGTCAACATTTTAAACCCGGTTAAAGCGACTTCAGAAGAGATTGCTCGCTTTCACACCCCAGAATACATAGAGCTGGTTCAAAACAGGTCCATAACTGGAGAAGGCTACCTGGATGGAGGAGACACCCCTGCCGTTCCTGGTATTTATGACTCGGCAGCTTATGTGGTTGGCTCTGCACTGGATGCCACCCATCGTATTATGTCCAAAAAGAGCAACCGGGTATTTATCCCTATTGCCGGGCTGCACCATGCCCGCCCCCACACTGCTGGTGGTTTCTGTGTATTCAACGATGCCGGGGTCGTCATAAATACCCTGAGAGAAGAGTATAATATCCAGCGTATTGCCTATATAGATATTGATGCACATCATGGTGATGGGGTTTTTTATGCGTTTGAGTCTGATCCCGACCTGATTTTTGTTGATACCCATCAAGATGGAAACACCATCTATCCCGGCACTGGCCACGCTAACGAAACCGGCCTGGGAGCAGCCAAAGGGACAAAACTAAACATACCACTTCCTCCTGGAACCGATGATAGCAGCTATTTTCGCCTTCTACCAAAAATCACTGAATTTATCACCAACGCCGAACCAGAATTTATTATTATACAGTGTGGTGCTGACTCCATAGCTGGTGACCCTATCACAGATATGCGCCTATCCCCCACCGTACACTACACGGTAACATCAAGAGTGATCCAGATAGCTGACCACTTGGGCCATGGCCGGGTTTTGGCAACTGGAGGTGGTGGTTACAACCCACACAATATTGGTGTTGGCTGGAGCAGTGTGGTAAAAGCTTTTATTGATTATCAGTAGACTTTAAGCAAATACTGCGTAAACAACTGAAACTATACACTTGAATAATGGAATAGAACCTTTGGATAATAACCACTTTCCTCCTGGCATGGTTATACTGGTCGGAGCAGGCCCTGGTGACCCAGATCTTCTGACTATCGGTGCATTGAAGATAATAAAAGCTGCTGAAGTGGTTGTTTATGACGCTCTGGTCTCACAAGAAATTGTCGACATGATCCCAGCCAAGGCAGAGAAAATTCTCGCGGGCAAACGTGGCGGTGGTCACTCAGTAAAGCAGGAAGATATTACCAGCCTTCTGGTTAAATTTGGCAAAGAGAACCGTAGGGTAGTCCGGCTAAAGGGTGGAGATCCTTTTGTATTTGGTCGTGGCGGAGAAGAGGCTTGCCGCTTGGCTGAGGAGAATATTCCCTTTAAAGTCGTCCCTGGCTTAACCTCGGGAATTGCCGGCCCGGCCTATGCCGGTATTCCGGTCACCCACCGAGAGGTTAATGCCAATTTTGCCTTTATTACCGGGCACGAATCACTAAGCAATACCTCTGACAAGAACCCTGACGACGAGCACCCATCACGCATTGACTGGGAGGGAGTTGCCAGAACTTTTCCAGTGATTGTTCTCTATATGGCGATGCGCAATGTTGACTCAGTAAGAAAAAGAATGTTGGCTGCAGGTCGCTCTACCGACACCCCTGTAGCTCTGATTCGCTGGGCGACAACCCCAAGACAGCAGACCCTGGTTACCACACTTGGCAAGGTAAGCAAAGATATCAAAGCGGTGGGCATGCGCCCCCCTGCCATAATGATTATCGGTAATGTGGTAAACTACCGTGATATTCTCAAGTGGTTCCCCGATGAGACCCTAATACCGCCGGAAGAGTGATACCAGAATTTTCTAGGCCAGGCCTGTTGCCCTAATAAACTTTTTGGTACCGGCAGCTAAAGCACTTGCCAGAGCGTTTTGATGGGAGTCGTTACGCAGCAACCTCTCCTCACGCTTGTTGGTCAAAAAAGCCAGCTCTACCAAAATAGAGGGCATATCAGGAGCCTTTAAAACTGCAAACCCAGCCTGTTTAACCTTTTTGAAATGGATATTCACCTGGGGAGTATCTTTCAACTCGCCCAACAGTTTTTTTCCATAGACCAAAGCCCGGTTTAGAGAGTCCCGCTGGGTAAGGTCCATCAAAATGCCCCGCACAGTAGGGTCGGCTACATGGCTTAGTTTTACTCCACCAATCAAGTCAGAGCTGTTCTCTCGCTGCTCCAACCGTCTGATAGCTTTGTCAGGAGATGGCTTACCACCCTCTGAGAGCATGTAGACAGATGTACCTTTAGCAGATTGTAGCCTGAATGCGTTGGCGTGAAGACTGACAAAAAGATCAGCTTGATGATTCCTGGCTACCGATACCCGGTCACGTAGAGAGACAAAATAGTCACCTTTACGGGTCAGTTCAGCTTTAAAACCATCCATACTATTTATTTTTCTGGCTAAACGTTTTGCAACCTGTAGGGCAACATCCTTCTCTTTTGTACCATTCAGCCCTACAGCACCGGGGTCAATTCCGCCGTGACCAGGATCTATAACAACAACAGCATCACGACTAGCGGTGCGGTCGTGGCTAACTGGCTGATCGCCTGGAGTTTTGGACTTTCCTTCGACACGAACCAGATCGACAACCAGTCTAGGCGGCTTTTCTCCGGAAGCTTTGAGAAAAAATGAGCGAGGCTTAATACCGGTTTTCAGTTCAAAAACTGTCCTTATTATGCCGGGACGGGGTATCCCTGACCGTACACGATTGACAATAGGGTCAGAAAAACCCATGGTAGCAGGATCAACACCGGCCACAGAGTCCATAAGGTCGACAACCAGACGGTTAGGATTGCGGAGTTGTAACAATTGATGCCGGGTGTTACGCTCTAAATCGAAGACCAGACGGGTATGGTCGGGGGCAGTCCACATTCTGACATCGGTAATCCGGTTTAGGCGGGCTGCATGAGCAAAAGAAGGGGGCAGAACCATACTACCAACTGACATGGCAGCGATCCCTTGCAACACCTGGCGACGCTGAAGCGGGCTTAATTTTGACTCTGTTTTCTTATCAAGTACCGATTTAAGATTGATCATGGTATCCTGTTTCGTTGTTAAGAGCATTAAAACACAATTTTTCTAAATGGAGACAACAATGTCCACGGTGGACCAAGAAGAGATAACCAAGTTTGCCCAGATGGCTCACGAATGGTGGGAGCCTGAAGGCAAGTTCAAACCACTACACGAAATAAACCCAATCAGGATGGAGTACATTCAAACACATCTTGGTGGCTCACCATCAGCCGATCTCTCAGGTCTGAAACTGCTAGATATTGGTTGCGGTGGCGGCATTTTATCTGAAGCCCTGTCACAACAGGGAGCCAGTGTTGTTGCCATTGACCGTTCCGATACCATCATCGGTACTGCTAAAGCCCACCAGATAATCAGCGGTTCAGACGTAGACTACAGAATGCAATCAGCAGGCCAACTTGGGAAAGAGCAGCCAGAAGGTTTTGATGCTGTAATGATAATGGAGGTATTAGAGCATGTACCAGACGTTCCTGGCTTTCTTGAAGAGTGCTCTCTTTTGGTTAAACCTGGGGGAAAACTCTTTTTTGCTACCCTGAACAAAACCTGGAAATCATGGCTTTATGCTATTGTAGGTGCAGAGTATATTTTAGGATGGCTGCCCCGTGGAACACACGATTATAACAAATTTATCCGCCCATCTGATCTAAACCGTGACCTGCGAAATGCGGGTATCTCAATGCGTGATCTTGCAGGAATTAGTTACAATCCTGCAACTATGGAGTGGCGACAAAGCGACGACCCAAGCGTCAATTTCATGGGCTATGGAGAGAAGTAATAGTTTAAGAAACGTCAATAACCTGATATTTTATAAATCGCTGGCGTTATCCATTAATGATATGTTTAACAAAAGAATTTTTCTTGGCTTGCCTTAATTTTCGGCACAGGTAACTATGGAAAACTCCTCTTGCAAGCAAAGACTAATGGATACGACTGCCGATTTATGAAATATCAGGCAATAGAGTGAACCTGGTCAGTTTCCCGTTTTTGCGGCGAGATGGACCCGACGGAAAAGCTCGCCCTTTTTATTGATCATCAGAAGCTCACCACCACCAGATGCAAACTTAACCAGTACTGCTACACCTGATGATCCATGGGGTGATAATGAAACTGGCGTAGCTCCGGCAGGTAGAATAATCTGGGTATCAAGATTTTTATTCTCTAACTCAGAAGTACCACCAACTTCAGGAAGCTTGCTGTACACTTTTGCCAGTACTACCACAGAGCCAACAACCACCAGGATTCCACCAATAATCACAAAAATTTTAATTAACCGTAAGCCCATTTTAGACAACACTCCCTGATTCTATAGAATAATGACTCTAACTTCCGACCACATCCAAGATATTATAACCATCCGTTTGACCAGCAGCCAGGAAGGTCAAAGGTTGGATAGAGCGTTGGCAGAAGCAGAGACACAGTTAAGTAGAGCCGCAATTCAAAGATTGATAAAGTCTGGACAGGTTTTAATAGATGGAAAACCGGTAACATCCAGCGACCAGAAAGCCAGCAGCGATGTTGAGTATACCCTACACATACCCTATCCCAAAGAGAGAGACGTAACACCAGAGCAACTCCCTCTCAATGTTCTCTTTGAAGACTCAGACCTGATTGTAATCAACAAAGCTCCAGGCATGGTGGTTCATCCAGGAGCTGGGGTCAATAGTGGAACTTTGGTAAACGCCCTGCTTTATCACTGTGGAGAGACTCTATCTGGTATAGGAGGCCAGATTCGCCCAGGCATTGTCCACCGGCTAGACAAAGATACCAGCGGAGTTCTAGTCGTGGCTAAAAATGATGCTGCCCATCAGGGGTTGGCAAGCCAATTTGAACAGCGAACCGCCTCTCGCCAATATCTAGCCATAACCAAGGGGGTTCCCAAAAAGGCTCAGGGAGTTATAGATGCACCAATTGGCCGCCATCCAACCCAACGGACAAAAATGGCCGTCAATCTTAAGGGCCGCCGAGCTGTAACCAACTATGAAGTAATAACAACTGCCCCACCATTTGCACTTATATCCTGCCGTTTAGAGACCGGCAGAACCCATCAAATCAGGGTCCACATGGCCCATTTAGGGCTGCCAATTTTTGGCGACCCTACCTATGGCAGGAGTTTTCAACCACCTAAGCAGTGGCCGCAAAGCTGCCGGGAGACCATTGAAAACTTTAAACGCCAAGCCCTCCATGCTGCCACCCTTGGCATTACCCACCCGATAAGCGGCAGAGAGTTGAATTTTCAAACCGACCCTCCTGCCGACTTTCAAAATCTTTGGACCGCAATAAAAAAGGTCGCAAGCCTTAAAACCCACTGATATATTGACTAACAATGACTAAAACCAACTGATATATGTATTGCTAATACCAAAAAACCATGCCATTATTGTAGCCATAGGCATAAGTTTATATTTATGTTGAAAAAACTTTTTTTAGGGTAATACCAGCCAACTATCATGGGCCAGTCTGTGATTAATAAAGCCGCAAAAAACAATCCCATGGTGGGAATTGATCTGCCATTCCTAGAGCAGATCACCCAAAATCTACAAGAGGGAGTGTTTATTCTCGACCGTAGCGGCAACCTGCTCTTTATAAATACTGAAGGGGAGCGGCTCCTTGGCTGGTCAATGGCAGAGTTGGCTGGCAAAAATATGCATGAACAGATCCACTATCAAACCCCCAATGGCAACAAAATTCCAGCTGCAGAATGTCCTGTCCACAAGAGCATTGTCAGTGGTCATACATATCGTGTGAAAGAGGAGGCGTTCATCCACCGGGATGGTCATGTTGTACCGGTATCTTTCACTGCTACCCCAATAATGCAAAACGGCAAGATAGCTTATAGCGTTACCACCTTCCAAGACCTTATTCGCCGTAAGCAGGCTGAAAGAGAGATAAAACAGGCCCGAGATATAGCCCTGGAGACATCCAGACTTCGCTCTGAGTTTCTTGCCAATATGAGCCATGAGATCCGCACCCCGATCAACGGTGTTATCGGCATGACCGACCTACTGCTCAATACTAAGCTGAATAAAGAGCAGAAAGATATGTCCATCACTGCTAGAGAGTCAGCCCAGGCTCTACTTACAGTGGTGAACGATATTCTCGATTTCTCCCGCCTTGAGGGGGGAAAGTTGGATCTTCAGGCAGTAGATTTCCGTCCTGGCAAGTTGATTAGCGAAGTGGCAGAGCTGTTAGGCTCACAAGCTCAGAAAAAGGGGCTGGTAATAGACCACCACACCTCAGACAAAATTCGTTCTGTGCTTCGCGGAGACCCGGCACGTCTGCGCCAGGTTCTGCTAAATCTTGCTGGTAATGCTGTTAAATTTACCAAAAAAGGCCGGATTTTTATCAGTGCCAGACTGGATGACAAATCCAAATCCAGGGTTCTGGTCCGGTTTTCAGTTTCTGATACCGGCATTGGCATCCCCAAGTCGGCAAGGCACCGCCTATTTCAACCATTCACCCAGGTAGACGGCTCTACAAGCCGTAGTTTTGGCGGAACCGGACTTGGCCTATCCATATCCAGCCGTCTGGTGGAGTTAATGGGTGGAGAGATCGGCTTTACCAGTAAAAAAGGTAAAGGCTCTACCTTCTGGTTTACAGTTCCGTTAGCAAGAGCATCCCAAGATGGCTTAATATCAAAACCCATTGAGAGGAATAATCTATTAAAAGGGATTAAAGCCCTGGTTGTCGATCCACATCAAATAAGCCAGACAGTCACCCTCAACCACCTTTTAGAGTGGAAGATGAAAGGCACTGCTGTGGAGAACGCTCAAGAGGCGGTAGCATTTTTAAAACATGAAGCAGATGCCGGCCACCCTTGTGATCTGGTACTAATCTCCTCCACGGAGATTGATTTAAGTATCGAGTTGGCGAGAACCATCACCCAAGATACCAGCCTGCCACCAACCAGCTTGGTACTACTTACAAGAACCAGAGATAAGAAACCCCTTGAAGCCGCAATGCAAGCCGGTTTTATTACCCATCTCAACCGGCCTGTATCAGGCCCAAAGCTTCAGCAGTGCCTGTTGTCTATTTTCAACCCAAACCAGGAAGATGCTCCTAAACAGATACAGCAAGTAGCCAGTGAACAGTTGAAAACCATTGAGCAAAAACCGGAAAGTGGCAAATCAATTCTGCTGGCTGAAGACAACGCCATTATTCAAAAAATGGTGCAGATGCAGCTTAACCGCATAGGCTATTCAGTAAAGATTGTCGCGAATGGTCAGGAGGCCATACAAGCAGCCACCGAAACCTGCTCACTGATTTTGATGGACTGTAAAATGCCGATAATAGACGGCTTTCAGGCAGCTAAAACTATTCGTAGCAATGAGACAGGTGGCAGACGGATTCCAATTATAGCCATGACCGCAGGCACCGAACCTGGAGAAGAGGGATTAATCACTGATGCTGATATGGACGGTTTTATAACTAAACCTGTCCAGATTGAACATCTTGCTGAGATACTGGAACAGTGGATACCAAAACAGGAACTAGCCGACCTGATCAAAGAGAGGTCTCCAGAAGCCTCTCCTCTTGAGCTGGAAAGAATTGGTGATAATTTTGGCACTGATGATAACATTATCATAGAGTTCATAGGCGTATACATGACCTCTGCCAAGAATATAATCGGCAAACTAAAAATTCATATTGAAAATAAAGACCGTGAAGAGGTTACAGAAAATGCCCGAGAGCTAAGGGGTGCAAGCTCCAATGTGGGTGCTGTATTCATGTCGCAACTTTGTGAGTATTTAGAAGCGGAACAAGATACTGATAATTGGCAGCTTAGCATAGATATTGTTGACGAGATGGAGTCGGAACTGTCACGTATAAATAGTTTCACTGAACAGCTAGAGTCAAAAAAAGATTAAATGGATACCAAACCAAGAAATGCCACCGAACGCCGCATCTACTGGCTGGCCATAGCCAAACACCATCCACCTGAGTGGTTGGCATCCTACGTTGAGTCTCAAAAGGCCAACTTGGTTATCGTAACCGAAAACGGTCCTGCAATACAAAAAGAGCGCAGCTCAGCATATCTGGAAAACATTGAAGATGCCCCATATTTTGCCTTTGCCCTAGCAAAAAGCTACCTTGACGATGTGGGAGAATGGCCTCTGGCTGGTATTGCGACTGAACTTGCTCTTGTCAATTTTGAAGAGCAGATAATCAAAGATGGCAAGACCGATATCACAACTGTTGAACAGTCTGTACGGGCAATTTTGAAAACCGTGCAACCAATCTGGCCGGAGTTAGATGTAGTATTTTTTGGAGAAGAGCTAGGCTAACCCCTAATATCTGGACTTCATGGAGAAGTTGCAGGAAAAAAGCACAGCTTACAAAAAAACAGCCAGCAGAGATCACCCTCTGCTGGCTGTTTTTATCTTACTTAGCTTAACCGATCAATGAGCTTGTTGGACTTTACCAACATCACTGATATTTTTGCTGCTACACCACTCCTGTGGAAACTCATCTTTATTCTCATCTGGAGCCACAACACCTTCATAAAGAGGTGTTTGGAAACAGTGCAGCTTAGCCGTATAGCCCTCACGAACATAGATCTTCAGACCAGAGCGATGCAGGTGCAAAGCTACCGCCCAGAAGGTTGCAACCTGACACTGTACCTGCTCTATAGATAGCTCAGTATCAACCAGGTGGGTTCCGCGTTTTGCCCTTTCTTTACGCATATCCAGCAGACTCTGTGGTGGCGGCAGGAGAAACTCGAAAACGTAGCGTGACTTCCAATCAGGAGATAGAAACCAGTTTTGATCAGGTGGAATTTTAATCCGCTCTAAATCCAAGGTTAAAGATTTATAATCTTTTAGCCACTCTTCATCAAAAACCGCCAACCCTCTCTCAATACCAACAAATGGGAAGCCTAAATGGACCTCACGGGGGCGGTAACTCAACGCTGGAGAACGCCACCATTTATCCATAGAAAGGTCAACGTAACCCTCTTGAGGCCAGCCACCAATTTTATTCATCATGGTGCTTTTACCAACTCCTGGAGGACCAGTTACAACCAAATTGCTCAAGCCAAGCTTCTCTGGGAAGGCAACACCCTTAATCTCTTTCTGTTGCAACAGATCACCAGTACCAGCAATAGCGTCATCTATCAACTCTGCTACACAACATCTACCCATAACTACATACTCCTTTAAACCACCATCTCAGGTGGACCTCGCCTTATTTCACGAGATTGTTTTACTAATTTCTAGAAGGTTCCAAGCTAACAACTACAAAACCGGAACATCACAATTTCTTAACTTGCAATAAGCATACCTAAACAATAACGAAACCTACAAACAGATAAAATCACAACTTCAGGAACAGGACATTCACAACATTTACATACAGCACAACGTACTGTTATCGCTTACATATAGCCACGACAAACATGATTACCACTTGCATATTTTACCATTTAAAAAAATTAAACAATATGCAGCATGTTCGCGAGTTAGACCCTGAGACCGGAATAGAGTTCCATGATTAAGACAAAATAATAGACATAATTAGCACTATTTTGACATACCCGACCAACGAGAAAAATACTTGAGCATGAAAGACAGGTGAGTGGTTATTTCAGGCATAATGGTTATTGTTCGTGCAATATGCTGGCTAGATTTAACTTTGTATTTTTGCAGTATTACTGATAAAGTTTGCTGTTGTTTCCGACGGTTTAGACGTTTTAGATGATTCTAGACTGCATAGCATAGACAGTATTACTAAAAATAATCGTTTTTAAACTGTTTTTTGGGCATATGAGAGGACTAACCATAATGCTTAACAATGACAATTTTTTATCAACCAGCAGGGCGGCCAAGGTTTTGGGGGTAGGCCCAACCACTATAAAAGATTGGGTAGGAAAAGGGATCATTAAAGGTTGGAGGACAGCAGGAGGCCATAGACGCATCTCACAGCAGTCGGTTGAGGCGATTCTTCTGCAAAGGCAGATGGATCTACAACATTCAACCAGCCAAACCAACATCAACCTGCTGGTTGTCGATGATGATTTAGCTATGATCGCACTTTATGAAACATTGATCAAATCCTGGCAGATTGCAGTAAATTTGATCACTACCACAAGCGGTTTTGATGCACTAATCAAAATCGGCAAATACACTCCAAACTTCATAATTACCGATCTTGCCATGCCAGATATGGATGGTTTTCAAATAATCCACCGCCTTAAAAAACTCGATGAGCTAAACAACTGCAAAATTGTCGTAGTAACCGCACTGGATTCACAACAGATTGCCCAACAAGGAGGACTGCCGGAAGGGGTGCTGGTAATGCAAAAACCTGCTTCGGGAGAGAAGCTTGAGTCTTTATTTCGGCAACAGGCTGAGAGTCTTGGTATAAACACAGCAGAAAGACAGGCCTGGTCATCAGGAGTAATCAATCATGGCTAGAACTAACGGTTTTCTGTTGATTGTTCTATTTTTTATCAACCTGTTTACAGTTCAACAGTTGGCACATGCAGCCCCAATAGCAGAGAAGACCTCGGCCGATGTCTATCGCCTAACCATGGTATTGGCCCAGCATGTTTATAACTACCGGAAAAACATTGGAATCAAAGATCCATGGCCCGACGTACCACAGCAGACAGGTAAAAAGCCCCACCATGTTATTCAAAAAGCTATTGAGATTCTAGAAAAAATAAACCGGCTGCGTATCAATCAAAATTTTGGTGAAATATCCATACCTCCCCACCCTGCCCGGCACATTACACCAGACGAGGTGTTTAACACTGTTGGCCGCCTGTTAGATGAGATGAAACTACTCAGAGAGCTAAAAGGCGAGCAGCTAGAGCAGTCAGAACAAAGAGATGAAACCGGACACATTATTACCGGTTGGACACCAAATGATGTCTACCAAAATTTATGGACTATCTCCCTGGCACTTGACCCGGTTCTAGGAGTGCGCGGCTTTACTCCAGCAGATGTATATGCAAAGAGCAAACATATAATCAACCTTGTCCGTTTTCTGCGTCAGACGCAAAACCTGCCACTCAAAATCAAAAAACCTAAACGGACCACCGGCAAACATCCTAATCATGCCCTACAATCGACCTACAAACTCCTGGCTAAAATTGCCAAGGCAGAAAATAATTTATGGATGCTTCAAGCCACAGTGCCAAAAATTGAGAAAAGGGTCATCACTCCTACAGAAGTTTACGATGCTCTGCAAAATGTTATTGCTGAACTCCAGCGTATCAAGTTTCGTTTAAGCGTCGAGAGGCACTTCCCCATTCCTGAGGTGGAACAGGGAAAAACCCCGGATGATGTAATACAAAACCTTGAGTGGGCCACCCTTATGATGCCAACCTTTCCTGTAACCAGGCATCTTCGCCAGCAAGATCCGGCCTCTTTGACCAAAACACCTGACGACGCTTTTGCAGCAACACTACATGCCCTGGATGAGTTGAAACTTTACCAAACAGCGCAAGGTATTCGCAGCAAAAATCCCGAACCGCCAAATGTCTCCAAGCTGCAACCAAAACATGTTTATCAAAAAACTCTATCTGCCTTGCACAAGGTTAACCAGCTTCGGAAACAGAACGGGTTGGGTGCTCTATCAGAACCTCGATACCCACTACAGCCCATAACCTCAGCAAATGTCTACGAGCTTGCCGTCAGACTGGACTTTGAAATGGAGATTATTTATCGCCACGCCGGCATGACAAACACCGAGTATTTTATATCATCCGAGAATCAAACCAAGTTTACTGAAAAAACCTCCAGTGATGTCTACAAAAATGTCTGGCGTTTCTCCAACCTGATTGACACAATTTTGGGAACTGATAGTTTTTCATCAGAGGTTATCTACCAACAGACCAACCAGATGTTCAACGAACTCTTAACGATTTTAAAATATCTAAACCATACACATAACTGCCCTGTGCCTGCATACAAAGATGGCGTTACATTAGAAGAGCTTATTCTTAAAAACCATGCTGTTTTAAAATTAATCAACCGGGTACAAAGAAGGGCTGGAGTTCGTACTCAAAATCCTGTCATGCCAGCCGTACCAAAAAATGCTACAGCAAATGATGTATTTAATATCATCAATGTTCTCCATGCCGAACTGATCTCTTTAAAGCTATTTTTTGGCATTACCGAAACAGTGGCTGATAGTAAGGATTTTAAAGACAAGAGTCTTGGTGACGCCATGCAACTGTTACAGCTTGCTGAGGCCCATATGCTGCATTTATTAGAGATAGAACACTCTGTTGATGGAGAGAAATCATGAAACTCTCCATACCCATAAAGTTTGGCCTTTTATCCCTGGTAGTCACCCTGTTTGGGGTTATAGGGGTCAGTATATTTGCCTATAACAGTTCCGACAATCTACTGCAGCAGCAGGCTTTAGCCCGGCTTGGTGATGATTTGGCCCGTGAGCAAGCGGTTTTAAAAAACCGTTTAAGCATGATCGTCAATGATGTAAAAAATCTGGAAAAAAGCGATGAAATAGCAGGTATTATCCGTGCCAGTCAAAATGAAGGTTATGATGAAGAGCAGAACATGACCTTGAAACTATGGCGACACCGTTTAGCCAGACGTTTTACCACCATATTGGAACAACGCCCGGAGTATGCTAAAATCCGCCTGATTGGCAAGCAAGATAAAGGCAAGGAGATAGTCAGGGTCGACCGCCTTGACAACACAATCAAGGCAGTCAGTGATAGTGAACTACAACATAAAGAGCAACGCCCATATTTTTCAGAGTCCATATCTATGGATACCAACCAGATCTATTTTTCTAAAATCAGTCTTAATCGTGAACATGGGCGTATAAGCTTCCCCCCGCAAACCATGTTACGAATTGCAACCCCGATAACCGCACCTTCGGGAAAGAACTTTGGAATTATCATCATCAATGTAGATTTTATAGCTTTAACCCGCTCTCTACAAAACCCACCGCCAAATATCTACTATTTTCTGGCCAATAGTAATAACGAGTATTTAATCCATCCAGACGAAAAAAAGCGTCTTTCAGCCAATTCACACAAAAAAGCCAAAATCGAAGATGATTTTCCGGTTTACAACTCATGGGTAAAGAGTGAAAACCATGAAAATGAACCTTTTCGGGAAATTTTTCCTGACCGGGAGCTAGGGACAGCTATTGCCCACTTCCATTTTAACGACTGGTCACACCCCGAACAGTTTCTGGTTCTGGGAGCAGTTGCAAAACTTTCCGTACTGAAAAAAGCGTCTGATATACTACGTAACAAACTGCTCATACTTATCACATTTAGTGTGCTTATCTTAACCATGCTGACTTTCTTTGGTGCCCAACGTTTGACCAGATCAATCAGGGTGTTGACCAAGGTGGCTGACCAGGTAACCTCTGGCAATGAACATGTTGATATACCATTAATCGGCAATGATGAGATAACCACCCTCGGCCAATCATTAAAGACCATGCTTATTCGTCTGGCTGCATCTCGCAAAGAGTTGGCTGACCTCAACCTCTCGCTGGAAGATCAGGTAAACAGAAGAACCACCGAGCTAAATAGTGCCAAAGAGGAGTTGGAGGTACAGAACATTAACCTGCAAATTGCCCTGCAACAGGCAGAGGCGAGTGCTAAATCAAAAAGTGAATTTCTAGCCACAATGAGCCACGAGATTCGCACCCCTATGAATGGTGTTTTGGGAATGGCAGAGATGTTGTTGACTACCAATTTAGATACAAGGCAACAACGCTATACAGATGTAATCTATCGCTCGGGAGAGTCCCTGCTCCATATTATCAATGATATTCTGGATCTATCAAAAATTGAGGCTGGACGGCTGGAACTTGTTGAAAAACCATTTGATCTGCGAGATATGATCGAAGGTGTTATGGATGCATTTTTCATTGAGTCAGGGAAAAAACAGCTAGATCTGGCCCTCCGCTTTAAACCAGTAAATATGCCTTCCGGGATTGTTGGCGATATCAGCCGTTTGCGGCAAGTATTGGTAAACCTTATTGGCAATGCTGTTAAGTTTACCAAGAAAGGCGGCATAACCGTCAACGTAATTGAGAAAAACCGCACTAGTGATATTCTTGATTTGCGTATTGAAGTGACCGATACCGGGATCGGCATTCCACTTGAGGTGCAGCAAGGTCTGTTTGAGCCGTTTGTACAGGGGGATAGCACCACAAGCCGCAATTTTGGCGGTACCGGGCTGGGGTTGGCAATTGTAAAACGGCTGGTTGATCTTTTAGGAGGAACTCTGGGGCTAGAGAGTAATTATGGTAAAGGCTCAACATTCTGGTTCGAAATAACATTTAAAAGAGAAGATTCGGCAATCATCACCAACGGTCTCTCCAAACTAACGGTTAAATCTAACAGTGAAAGGAACGATTGTGCCCGACTGCTAATTGTTGATGATAACGCCATCAACCGGGAGATTGCCCAGGAATATATCAACCTTTGGGGTCTGGAGTGTGAAGAGGCTTTTGATGCACCAATGGCACTGGAGGTGTTGGATAGAGCTGAGAAATACAATCAACAGTTTGATCTGGTGTTAATGGACCATATGATGCCTGGCATGACTGGAATAGAGTTGGCTGAGCAGTTGGCTAAAGATAAAAGGTTTGCCAACATCCCCATCATTCTTCTCTCATCGGTTGCTGACCATGATGAATATATTATCAACAACACAGATAACCTAAAAACCTTACTCAGGAAACCGGTACGAAGATCCATCTTGTACAACTCTATCGTCGATGTTCTGCATAATATTAAACCAAAAACACCCATCTCTATTATCGAACAGACTAACCATAAGCCTGTAAGCAATACCAGACAGGCATCCCCTTGTAAGCTGCTTATCGTTGAAGATAGCGATATCAACGCAGAGGTTACTATAGAGATGTTAAATATCTTAGGCTATAGCGCTGACTGGGCAGATAATGGTGAATCAGCCCTAAGGTACATTGCAGATAAACAATATGATTTAGTCTTTATGGATTGCCACATGCCAGGGCTGGACGGTTATGAGACCACAAGCAGAATAAGATTGAATGAAAGCATGGGAAACAGCGGTTTTCACCTTCCGATTATTGCTCTGACAGCAAAAGCCATGGAAGAAGACAGAAACCTCTGCATATCTGTAGGCATGGATGACTATTTAGCCAAACCCATCCAAGCCAAGGATCTGCAGCTTATGATTGAAAAATGGTGCTCACAACCAGAAGAGAGATTTAATGGTGTCTCAGGACTGGATAAGGAAGCATTTGAAAATTATAAAAAGCAGGTTGGGGAAAGAAGTGGTAAAATAGTCGCTAGATTTATCAATCGATTGCCGACGCATTTACAGGACATTGAGGATGGAATCAAGAACCAGAATTTATTAGAAGTTGCCCAATCAGCCCATAAATTAAAAGGTATAGCCAGACAGTTTGGAGCTGCTTTGTTGGGCAATTTATGTGAACAGCTAGAACAGGACCTCAAGTCAGCCTCTGTTGAAGAACTGCTTGATCTATGTGTAGAGATGAAAACTGCAGGAAACTATCTTATACAAGAGATTCCCAAACTGATGGAAAAAAATAGCAATGGCTAAATCCAACACTACAGAACCATTGATTCTAGTCGTTGATGATGATGAAGATTTTCGTGATTCCCTGGCCGGTTTTTTAGAGACCAACAACTACAGGGTCCACGAAGTTGACAACGGCTCCGCAGCTTTGGAGTATTGTACCAGCAACACTCCAGATCTTATACTGCTGGATGCCAACATGCCGCAAATGGACGGTTTTAAAGTCTGTTCCGAGCTGAACAAAAACCGTAAAAACATTGCAACCCCCATAATCATGATCACAGCTTTAGCAGATGAAGCATCAGTTGATCAGGCTTTTACTGCCGGTGCCGAGGAGTATATCACCAAACCGGTAAACTGGTCGGTACTCCGCCTTCGAATTCATAGAATCATTGAAAGACGCAAACTAGAGGCACAACAACTGATCTATACCAGTGCGTTTGAGCAGAGTGCATCAAGCATTGTCATAACCAACCTGGACGGCAATATAGAACATGTAAACCCGGCCTTCTTGCATATAACCGGCTACACTACTGAAGAGGTGATAGGAAAAAACCCACGGATTCTTAAATCAAACAAAACCCCACCAGAAGTCTACACCGCAATGTGGCAAGCACTTTGTGAAGGAGAGAGCTGGCAAGGTGAATTTTATAACTTAACCAAAAGCGGCAAACATATTCTAGAGTCGGCAACCATAGTCCCAATTCGTAACCAGTTTGGCACCATAACCAATTATCTGGCATCTAAATCTGACATTACCAGCCAGAGAGAGGCTGAAACAAAACTGCAAGAGAGCCAGAGAGAGCTTGCCAAAGCCCAAGAGGTTTCCAATACCGGCAGTTGGACCTGGAATATGGAGACAGATAGAATAAGATGGTCCCAAGAGATGTTTCGTATTTGCGGAGTTGACCCAGAAACATTCACTCCAACTTATGAAAAACTTCTGGAAATGGTCCATCCAGATGATCAAAAGCTGTTTAAAGAGACTGTAAGCCACACTATTGTCAATATTCAAGAAGAGTTTCAGGATGAGTATAGAATAAGCCGTCCTGATGGCGAAGAACGCTGGGTAGATTCCCGTGGCGAGACTATCCTCGCTCCAAATGGCGAGATAGAAAAATTAGTCGGAACCATGCGCGATATTACTGATCGGAAAAAACGTGAACAGGCTCTCCATGAGAACCGTGAGCAGTACCGCCTGCTTTTAGAGACCACCAAATTTATCCCATGGGAGTTGGATGTAGATAATAAAAAATTCACCTATATAGGACCACAGATTGAGGATTTTCTTGGGTTTTCGGTAGAGGACTGGTCGGATATGGACTACTGGTCAAACCGTATTCATGAAGATGACCGTAAAGATGCAGTCAATTTTTGTGTAGATACCATATCTAAAGGAGAAGATAACGAATTTGAATACCGGATGGTATCTAAAGATGAAAAAATTGTCTGGTTTAGGCATGTTGTAACAATCGTCCGTAAAGGGGAAGCAGTAACCGGCTTGCGTGGTTTTTTTATCGATATAACAGCACAAAAACAGGCTGAAAATGAGCTACGGCATACCATGGAACTGTTGAAAAAAAATGAAAACCAGTTGCAAGCTATCCTCTCCAACACCTCTGCCATGGTTTTTCTCAAAGATTTAAACGGCAGATATCTGCTAGTAAACCGCCGTTTTGAGCAGCTTTTCAATGTCAACCATGCTGGTATTACTGGTAAAACCGATTTTGATATTTTTCCAGCAGAGACAGCAAAGCGGATGCAAGACAATGACCGACAGGCTATGGAGGCAGGAAAATCTCTTGAAATAGAGGAGTTGATCTACCATGACAACAAACAACACACCTACCTCTCGGTCAAGTTTCCACTATACGATGATGCAAAAAATATTTTTGCAATTGGCGGCATCGCCACAGATATCACTGACCGGAAAAAAGCAGAAGATGACCTAAGCGAAGCCAAAAAGAGTGCTGAACTGGCCAACAGAGCTAAAAGTCAGTTTTTAGCAGCGATGAGTCACGATATCCGTACCCCAATGAACGCAATCCTGGGCATGGGAGAGGTTCTTGCTGAAAGTGGACTGAACCAAGCACAACTAAAATATCTCGACGTGTTGACCCATGCTGGCGAAGGGCTGTTAGCTCTCATCAATGATATCCTTGATCTATCAAAAATTGAGGCCGGACAGCTACAGATGGATACTGTATCTTTCAATCTTCAAGATCTGATTACCGGAACCCATCAAATACTCAACCCGAAAGCATTACAAAAAAATATTGTCTTCAGTTGTAAAGTTTCCGAGCTTTGCCACACAACAGTGGTTGGTGATCCCCAAAGAATCCGTCAGGTTCTGCTAAACCTTCTTGGTAACTCAATAAAGTTCACCAAAAATGGAGTGATAACCCTCACTGTTGAACCTTGCACCGCTGACAGTATAAAGTTTGTGGTTACCGACTCAGGCATCGGTATTCCCAAACATAAACTAGAGAAGATTTTTCAACCATTCACCCAAGCCGATGAGTCCATAACCCGTCGCTTTGGCGGCACTGGTCTGGGCCTGTCTATCTGCAACCATCTGGTGGAAAAAATGGGGGGAGAAATCGGGGCAGAGAGTAAACTTGGTAAAGGTAGCCGCTTTAGCTTTACCGCCCGCTTGCCAAAATCATCTGGCAGCATCGCTGATGCTAAGTTAACCAGGGTGGTCCGAGACAAACACCGACAGGATTTACCATCTAAACATCAAACAGACAATACCTCTATAAACATACTCCTGGTTGATGATGCCGCAGACAATCTATTGGTTGTCTCAGCTTTTCTGAAAAAAAGCCAGCATAAGATCCAGACTGCAAGAGATGGTCAAGAGGCTGTGGAGGCATATACCAATGGAAACTTTGATCTAATCCTGATGGATATAATGATGCCGATCATGGATGGCTATGAAGCAACTAGAAAGATAAGAGCCTTGGAAAAAAATAGTGGTCAGCAGCCGGTTCCAATAGTTGCTCTAACAGCTAATGCCATGAAAGATGATCTTGAAAAAACAATTGACGCCGGTTGTAATTTGTATCTGTCCAAACCCGTACGCATGGCACACCTACTTGATGTTGTAAATAAATTTGCAAAAAAAACCACCACTCAAACACCATCTGACATAGTTGATTCAACCAGAGAGGAGAGCTTAACACCAAAAAATAGCAAGAGTGCTATCAACCTTAAGATACTTAATCGGTTACGCCACGACCTTGGTGGAGACATCGATATACCATTAAAGAAATTCCTCGAAATGCTACCTGAACGATTACAAACCATTATCACTACTTTTGAACAGAAAAACCCTAAAGAGATGAGCCATGCAACACATAAGTTAAAAGGTTCCGCTGCTTCATTTGGTGCTGTACACCTCCAGGATATCTGTCATAGAATAGAGAGCATTGGCAGAGATGGTTTACTGCCGGAAGATGGCAGTATACTCTCTGAACTTACAGAAGAGTGTAGTCGGGTTAAAGCCGAGTTAGAGTTGCAGTTAAACGGAGATATCTAGTGGACAGTGACACTCCAGAAAGACGCTATAAAGTTTTGGTAGCGGATGATGATGAGATCACCCTGCACCTAATCCAAACTTTTCTAACAAAAAACGGCTATGAGGCGATATTGGCAAGCAACGGCTATGAGGCGGTTGAAGCCTATAAAAAACATAACCCTGATTTAGCTCTGCTAGATGCAGAAATGCCGGGAATGGATGGCTTTCAAGCCTGCCAGACAATCCGCTCTATTCCTGGTAGTAGGCGGCTACCTATAGTAATGGTCACCGCTCTATCTGACGATGCATCGGTAGACCTGGCTTTTGAAGTTGGAGCTGAGGACTTTGTAGCCAAGCCGATTCACTGGGCGGTAATGCGTCAACGTATACGTCTACTTTTAGACCGGCAACAGTCTCATGAACGTATTCACCACCAAGCCACCCACGATGGCCTCACCAACCTGCCCAACAGAACCCTCTTTATGGACCGCCTTGAGTCATCTATCTCTATGTGTAGTCGCCGTAAAAGTCAGATGGGATTGATGTTCATCGACCTAGATAGGTTTAAATGGGTTAATGATGAGTTGGGCCATGCCGCTGGCGATCAACTTCTCAAAGATGCAGCAGCCCGAATGGTTGCCTGTGTTCGGCAGTCAGATACTATTGCCAGAATAGGTGGAGATGAGTTTACTATAATTCTCTCCGATATAGCCATGAGTGGCAACCCTGATTCTGTCGCCGAAAAAATTCTCCAAGCCTTAGCTAAACCTTTTTTTCTTGAGGGAAATGAGGTCTCCATCTCCGGTTCAATAGGCATAACTATCTTCCCCGATGATGGTGATGATGCAGAGGTTCTGCTTCGTAACGCCGACCATGCCATGTATGTTGCAAAAAACAAGGGAAGAAACTGTTTTGCTCTATTCGATGGCAGCAAATAACATAGATTCGGCAGTTGTTCGTACATAACTGGCACAACTTCTTTATTTACCGGGCAAATCTAGTTTTAAGCCTCATTGGGAAACAGCAAACGCCATGGTTCTTTTGGTTGAGCGTGGAGTTTTCTAGCAATATCTTTTGCCGTTGCAGCTCTGTCGACCAAGTTCAAGCTTTGGTATATTTTTGCCATATTATCAAACCACTGTGGACGGTACTTGTTGAGTATCAATGAAGACTCTACCAGCTTCATTCCACGCTCTACATTACCCAGCCTAAACTCGGCAAGCCCCTGATAGTGCATTGCCCCGGCATGTTTTGGCATAGAGTCTCTAATCCTTGTAAAAATATCAACCGCCTCTTGGTTGCGACCATCTTTGAAAAAGCCAACCCCCTTGATAAACATCCCCGGCGGCAGAGAGTAGGTTGAGGTAGCAGGCTTTTCCACCACGGCCAACGTCTCCTCTAGTGCCAACTCCAAAGAGGCGAGAAAACCTGCATAGTTTCGCCACCGCTGCCGGGAGGTTTTATATATTGGTTGCCGCACCTGCCAGAGACTGGCAGTTTTTACCGAGCGGTCCAACTTGTTAAACATCAACACATCAGCATCCCAGGCAAGTTCCATTTTACCCAACATCCGCCGGGCATGATATTCAGGCTGCTCCACCAACCCTTCATATGGAACCTCTAGAACATACCCTGGCAGAACCCGGTGCCAATGGTCCATAAGCCGTTGATGATCTGCCAACTGCTCACCAATATTTTTTAGATCATAAGCGAAGCCCATCCCCCCATACTTGGCTTGGTAGTCGGTAAAAAAGTTGGATATGGCAACATCTTTTGGCTCTCGTTGCAGATGGATGATTGTAGCGTTGGGAAATAGTAGATGGATCAAGCCGATATTTTCAAAATTATGGGGCAGTTTATCAACAACTCGCAGGGCCTGTTGATCATATGCCTGTAGATCTTCAAGTAGTTGCTCTGCCATGGTTCTACTTTCAGCTTCGCTCAACTCAAAAAGGCATTGTGGATACTCCTGCCCAGAACCTATATGTCTCTCCCAGGCCGATAGGGTAGCTATCAAAGAAGGTATCTGGCCCAGCTCGCCAGCACCAAAAACATCTGGATGGCTGGCGATAATCTGCTCCACCAGGGTAGTGCCGGAGCGAGGCATTCCCAAGACAAATACCGGCAGCTTTGACGGGTTGCCAAACCCTCTGCGTTGGGCAAAAAACTCTGTTGAGAACAGCCCCATTATATCTTCTATTTTTTTTCGGTGCTCCGAAGGATCATATGGTAGAAAGGGCTGGTTGATCTGGTTGGCCTCAACAGCACAGTTGAAGGCTTTATCAAACTCACCAAGCTTTTCCCAACTGGCGGCTAAATCAAACATCAGGTGGCTCTGTACCGGACCCTCAATGGAGGGCATCCGGGCAGCTTTTTCTATTTTTTCAAGTATTGCCTGATCATCAGGAAAAGTCCGGGCAGTGATTAAAGCCCCAAAGCCGACAACAGGGTTTTTCTCTTTAACCGCTTCAAAGTTGCTAATAGCATCATCAATACGTCCCAAACGCAGCAACATATGCCCCAAACCCAAACGAGCTTGAGGGCTATCTTCTGACTCCTCTAGTGCTTGGCTAAAAAACTCTTCTGCCTCGCTGTAACTATCTTCTGCACTGAGGGCCATAGCCATAGCGGTAAGTGCCTCAGCACGGGGAAAACCGTTTTTGCCTTCAGTTAGTTGGACAGCTTTCATAGCGGCTTCCATGGCTGCTTCCTGAGAAAAGTGCGGGCCAAATGCTCGTGAAAACCGCACCCATAACGAGCTGTTTTCAGGCTCTAGTTTCAGAGAGCGGCTAAGATATTCAATAGCTTCGGCAAAACGTCCCTGGACCATTGATAGCTCGGATAGCTGTCCCAAAATTTCTAAATTATCAGGAAATTTTTCCAGAGATTTACGTAGATAACCCTCTGCCGCAGAGTGCTGATTGCTAGCAGCTAAAACCAGTGTGTAGAGTGTAATACCCTCTGGTTTATCTGCTTCTGCCCCCTGCAACATATCTGTAGCCAGTTGCTCTGCATCGCCCAAACGCCCCAAAGCCAGCAACGCCTCAACCCGGCTTTTTATCGCTAGAGGAGAGTTGCTCGAACTATTATCAAGCTCCCCCAATGCTGCGTCTGGCTCTCCCATTAGCAGTTGAATACGGGCAAGGTTTACTGAAAAAGCGGGCCACTCAGGCTGTAAATCACGAGCCAGTTCCAGAGCCTCTTTGGCTGCTGGAAAATCACCACATTTCATCAGAGCCATACCAACACGACCATGGGCAATTGCCAACTGAGGGTTTTTTGTCCGGGCCAACTCCAGATATTGTAAAGCGGTCTCCGGCTCATTTAGCAGCACATAACCACCACCCAGATCAGCCAGAGCAGATGGGCCCATTGTTTGGGAACTGTTTTTTGCACTCTCTAGAAGTGCACGACCTTCATCAATTTTACCTAGCTGTAAAAGAGTGACTGCCAAAAGAGCCTGAATTGAGGATTTTTGACTATTGGGTTGGTTTTGAACAAGCAGATCCTGGCACTTTTTTTTTACTAAGTCCAACTCGCCATTACGTTGTTGGTCCCGAAGTGTTTTCAACTGTTTATTGAGATGGTTGTTCAGTTAGAGTTCCTTTTGCTTAGACAAACTCTACAGTTAATTGTGAAAGATCACCTACAATAGAGTGTGAAGCTGAGGCAATAACATTCGCAGTATCGGAAGGAAATTGTAGAACATGGAAGTTTCCGGCACTATTGCCAACATTACGACTTACGAAAAAGCTGAAATATCCTGATGTTGCACCTGGCCGAGTGTAAGTCATAAACCTCGATGGTGCGGTATTAGCAGTCTTCTCAGTCCACCCAGGGCCAAATGTACCAATGCCAAACCTGAGTATATCCAT
>JADFZU010000090.1 GCA_015232365.1 Magnetococcales bacterium
CTCCCTCCCCCTCTCCTTCGCCTTCGCCCTCACCCTCCCCTTCTGGGTCGCCCTCGCCTTCACCCTCACCTTCGCCATCTGCTGCCTCATCCGCATTTTTAGCAGGTGGAGCTGGACGCATCTGAATGGCGGCTCCATATTTTTGGGCTACCTGGGCAGCAGACATAACAAACGGTTTGCTAGGTGCAGAAAAAGAGCTGGTTATGGTTGTGGTCTGGTTTGGTTGGGTTAAAACCTGGGTTCCGGCAGCGTTGCTAACCGAGATGGAGCCAATTCCACCGTCAGCATCCGGCATCAGGGTGATGGTGTTCTCAGTCCCTTCCGCCCCGGCAGAACCAGCAACAGTAGTGCCACGAATACCGATGCTTGCCACAGGGGTTTTAAACACCATGGCATCAGCACCAAGTTTACCTACACCGCCACTGACAAAAGAGAAGGTTCCTTGAACCACATTGGTAGATGATTTGCCCAATCCGGCAGCAGGATCGTAGGACATCTCCTCAATAACCATTCGGCCGCCAGAACCCAGAGAGATTGTCGTATCATCAGCATAGACCAGACCCACGCTACCGTTGGCCCCGGTCTCTATTATATCTCCCTCATGCAGGACCATCCCTTTGCTGGCTGTAATCTTTATTCCGCCACGAACGATAAACGCCTCACCGTTGATAGAGTCTACCGTACCAATGCCGGAAGCATCTGTAGTGCCCGTAGCTGCGGCAGCTACCATACCGGGATGTTCTGGACCAGCAAGACGGGTTGCTAAATCAGCAGGAATTCTTGCCCCACCGGCAGTTTGCAACTCTGGTGGCGACTGTTGGGAAAAATAGGAGGTTATACTAATTGACTGCCCAGCATGCTCACCGCTACCACGGATGATAAGATCACCACCAACACGGGCAAATTCGGCACGTAGCAACATATTCCCAACAGGAACAGTTAAAACATCCTGACCCGACGCATCCATAGTGTAGGTATGCATCTCAAACAGATTGGATGAAAAGTTATCTTTACGTTGTAGCACTCTTAGCACCAATATTTAGCAGACGGCCATGTTTTGGCAATAAGTCGACCTATTTTCACACTATCGAAGCATACACTATTTTCCGCAACTTTACCTAGCAGTTTCTACTATATTCAAGATTAATTAAATCTTCTATTTTCAATAAAATAAAAGCAAATTGCCACTGTAAAACTATTATAAATTTCACAAATAAAGCCCAACAAACCGAATCTGTATACTACAATATAATCAACTATTTTGTTAGTTTAATTACTATTGACCATCTTTTTTGTAATGCATTACCTGTGATTGCAACCCCAAGGTTTTTATTGCCGGAATAACAAATGCAACTCCTGTCCCAGGTTTATCAAAGTTACCTGCTGTATTTATAGCTTGCAGCACACCATCAACCAGCTTCTCTTTGAGAATAAACATAATAACATCTGAGGCGATATCCAAATCCAGACCAAAAAATGTTTTTGCCTCATAAATCCCAGTTCCATGGGCAGGCATAACCGTTGATCCTGGTGCACCAGCCTGTTTTGCAGCTTTAACTATCTTTTCGGTCAAATCTGATTTAACTGTTACAATTAGTATTTGAAAGTCCATCGCTTTTTCCTCATTTATATTGTTATGTTTCGGTTTCTTGCAGCTTTCCATGCGGCAACTTGAGCATACCCCATGACTGTGATCATGGTAAAAAGTCTGGCAAAAGCGGTTGCCATGCTCTCACCGATGGTAAACAATCCAGACTCCAACCCCAGCATAAACAGAGTCAAACCGTGCAGTACCAACACCGTACCGATAATAACATTCAAGAAATCTGGTACAGGCTGCTGAACAACAAATATTTGAAACCCTGATACCACTACAACTATCGGCAAAAGATCCCGTCCTGATGCTGAAATTTTTTCCATGCCCATTTTCTAATTACACTGTCACAACTCTATCCTAACCTCTCTCAGCCGTTTTTCGTCAGCCTGTTCTATGGTAAAAGTCATATTGTGATATTTTAACTTCTGGCCCATTTTGGGAATGTCACCAGCCAATTCCATTAGAAAACCACCAAGAGTTTCATAGGGACCGTCAGGGATGGTAACCCCCCACTCCTCCTGCATGGCAATCAAGTCAACCCTCGGATTAACCAGAAAATGACCGTCCGCAATACGCTTGACAAGACCACCTGCAATCGCCTCGCCTTTGTCATATTCATCCTCAATCTCACCAACAATACGCTCCATTATATCCTCTAAGGTGATGATCCCCTCAGAAGCACCATACTCATCCACCATCACTGCCATACGCTCGCCAGAGTTACGGAACTCCTCTAACAGCACCTCTACGCTTTTTGAGGCAGAGACATAGCGGATAGGATTAAGCAGTTCTTTTACCGGACTTTCGGCATTAGCATCTATACAGCCACGAGTATTGAATATCCCGATAATCTGGTACACCTGACCTTTAAAAACCGGAAGGTTAATGTGCCCCTTTTTCCAGGCAACTTGTTTAGCTTCGCCATTGGTGGTGGTATCAGGAATAGCCACTACATCAATAAGGGGGATGGCAATATCCCGCACTTTTGTTTCACCAAAGTTGAACATACGCCGAATCATGGTCTTTTCCACTAACTTCACATCCCCATGAGATGATGACATTTGCAGTAGCAGATCAATCTCTTTGCGTAGTGAAAACGAAGTGTGGCCACTCTCTCCGGCCATACGGGCTAGAAAACGGGTAAGCACACTGAAGATCATGAGAATCGGGAAGAATAGATAAGAGGCCCCTTTGAGTGCAAAGATAATCTGAGGGGTAATAGTATCGGCTTTTTGCTGAAAAATACTCTTGGGAACAATCTCGCCAAAAACCCAGATAAGCGGGGCAGCTATGGCAATGGCTACCCAGCCATACTCTTCACCGAACAGATTGACTGCCAACAGCGTTGCTAAAGTTGTATTGGTAACAATGGCAATGTTGGTTCCAACCAGAGTGGTAGAGAGCAGCCACTCCGGTTTTTCCAACATTTTAAGAGCCATTTTAGCTCCTCGATTACCCTTGGCAGCACTATGGCGTAGCTTCATCCGGTCGGCACTGACCACTCCGATTTCGGCCCCAGAGAAAAATGCCTCCATAATAAGGCAGAGCAACATCAAGGCTATAATTACGGGAATATCCATATTATTAGCCATCCCCTTTTGTTTCAGATTGTGGGTCGGTATTGGCTGAAGCCCCAGACTCCGGCAGTACATCTTTGCGGCACTCGATCTCGGTAATTCTGTTTGCAGCGACTTTTGTAATGGTTAACTGCAAGCCATCAACAACAACCGAATGGCCCTCTTCAGGCAGTTCTCCTACCTTGTGCAGCAACCAGCCGCCAACTGTTGTCGCAATGTTTTTCGGCAGGGTCGTTTTCATGCTTTTGTTAAACCTGGATACATTCATATCCCCATCTACCCTAACCACAGAAGCACCATTTGCATCAATGGTTGTCTCACGGCTTATCTCAGGAACATGTTGAAGTGAGCCAAAAATAGTACCGAGAAGATCATCCATGGTAACCAAACCGATTATGCCGCCAAACTCATCCAAAACCATGGCAATTGAGAGCCGTTTTTTTCTGAAATGGAAAAACAGATCAGTTACAGACCTTGTTTTTGGAACAAACATCGGCTTCCTGAGCATGGCACGCAGGCCATCAGATTTCAGCTCTGCAAGATTAATTTTTGGGTCCATCAAATCCCGGACATGGAGAATGCCGACGATAGCATCTTTATTTTGGTGATAGACTGGAATTCTAGTTAGAGATGTAGATTTGAGCATTTTGATAATATCTAAGCCAGATGTATCAATAGAGACGGCAAGCATATTTGATCTGGGAGTCATTAGATCAAATACGGTTTTATTGCCAAAATCAAAGATATTATCGATAAATTGCCGCTCAGTCTTCTCCAACTCCCCCTCATTAGCAGCCTGCACTGCCAAAGTACGGACCATATCTTCGGTAACAAGACTACCTTTACTGCGTTCTTTCCCAATGATGAGGGTGGTAAGTGCATCAGCAATATAACGGACTGCAAAACGCAGAGGAGTGATAATGTCGGCAAACTTTTCTAGAAGTGGAGCGACAGCTGTGGCAAACCTGACGTTATGTTTAATGGCGAGGGTTTTTGGAGTGATCTCACCAAAAAGCAGTAGAATTGGCAGCATGATAAATATATTTACCCACCACTTCTCCTCACCATCCATCAACTGCAATATCAAGGTTGCAGAGATAACTGAAGCTGAAACATTGACCAGTTCGTTTCCGATCAAAATGGTGACAATTAATCGCCTAGGCTCTTTTAAAAGACTTTTGACCAATGAAGAGTGCGGATTTTTATCATGCTCCATCTCCTCTAGCTGTGTCTGATTTAAAGAGAAAAGTGCAGTCTCTGATCCTGAAAAAAAACCTGATAATGCCAAAAGCCCAACGAACAACACCAACTCTAAAATTATTACTGGGTCCATAATATCAAGCTAATATTCTCCTTAATTCAAAAACATTACCAAATCTGGAAACGGCAGTTAGAAGCAGATACTTCCAGCCGCCGTTTCCAGGAAAAATACTACCAAATAAGATCAATTATATACTTTCATTAACAAAATATAACAGATCCAAACTCTATATACAGTTTTTTCACAACCAGAACTAGTTTTGAGCGAGTGAATATCAAAGATATGGTTAACTTCTCTTAAAATTGGCAAAAATTTCTGCCATCTCACCTTGGATGGCAATAAATGCAGCTAGAACATCAGGGTCAAACTCGTCAGGGCTGGTGCGACCATCTCCCTGAGAGATTATATCCATGGCTTTTTCATGTGAGAAAGCCGGTTTGTAAACCCGTTTCTGGCGAAGAGCATCATAAACATCAGTTATGGCGACAATTCTGGCACTAAGGGGAATAGCCTCACCTGCCAGCCCCAGTGGATAACCTTTGCCGTTATATTTTTCATGGTGGGCACTGGCGATCTCTGACGCCATTACCAACCGTGGCGAGTTACCAAGAATTTTAGCACCGAAAAGTGGGTGCTCTTTCATCTGTTCAACCTCTTCGGGAGTCAGTCGCCCCGGTTTTTTTAGAATATTTGCTGAGACATGAATCTTCCCAACATCGTGCATCTGTGCTGAGTAGTGAATAGTCCTGACAAACTCATCTGACAGCCCCATCTTCTCAGCAATGGCTTTGGAGTATTCGTTGATGCGAAGAATATGGTCTCCGGTATCTTCATCGTTGACCTCTGAGGCTCTAGCCAACGACTCAACATTATAAATAAAGGCTTTTTCAGTCTCAAGTTGCTCATGGGCTATGCGGTGCAGGCCACTGGCGAATACCACTAAGTCCTTTAACAACCTGGCATGGACATCGGTTAGAAACTGCTCTTTATAAAAAGCTATAACTGCAATCCGCCCACTATTGTAAGCGGTATATCGCTCAACCACCCCTACATGCTTCAGCACCATTGGGTGAAAGCGATTCTGAAACTCATCTAAAGATTCTGCATCATCTTCCCAGTTGGCAAAGGTTAATCTGTTTACCCCATCTAAAATGGCATGCAGATCACGGTTTCTATCAATAACTATCTTTGGCTCCAACCTATTGATTTTTTGACCATCATTGCTATAAATATAACCGTCAACCTGATCATCAACTATTTCAGCCAAAAACAGATGGGTTGGCGGACTGTCGATGCCATCGGCAACAGCAGGTATCATCAGCAGTTTAAGTATTCCCAACTGGGAATCAGCCAGATCAAGACGTTTAGAGCCATAGTCACCAAATGCGGAATCCAAATAATCTATCATGCTGTCCATACGCTGCAGGGCGACATTTAAAC
>JADFZU010000091.1 GCA_015232365.1 Magnetococcales bacterium
CGTTTAAATGACATTGATATAATGGATGTCGCCTTTTTTCTAATGAAAATATCGTTATATTGGGACTCTATATGGTCGATAATATCGGATGATCTTTCACCAAAGTACCAGGTCTTGAATTTCTCCAATGTTCACTGCCCTCATGATTGTTATACATTTTATGTTTGAAAATTATTTTAGAGTTGGGAACTCTATCCAACAATTGCTTCCAAAGGTCGATAGTGGATAAGCTAATACGAAGAGGATCTCCAACGCAGGCAAACACCAAACCTTCTGATTTTTTTTTAAGCTGTTTAGTTGGCATGGGCCAGTTGGGGCTAGGCTGGAAAACAATATCGGTATCAGGGATAAAGAGCACTTTTTCAGACAGCTGATTTTCAAAACCTGGAGGAATTACACTCTTATTGCTAATAGCATAATCCATGGCTGCTAACCCTGTCGTTGTGCCGTGCAGACATAGATAGCTAATCTGGATAGGAGCTGGTTTGCGAGAAAAAATAGCTAAGCGGCTTTTAGACGTATAACCACCGCAGTCTACCAAAACATCTATTTTGTCATTAATTATAATCTGTACCAGCTCATCATCACTGACGGCGACTGTTGAACACCAATGGTTGGCAAGATCAATAAAGCGTTTTGTTATATGGTCAACAGCTAAAACCTCTGCGTAGCAGAATATTTCGACATTTTTATTGTTATGCGATTTTAACAATGGCTCCAGCAAATAAGCGACGGCATGTTCCCTGAAATCAGGAGATACATAACCAATGCGTAATGGCCTGTCTGGATCAGGGGTGTTGGAGTGATCTGTAACTGGTTGATAAGAGCCGAACTGGAGAGCACTTTTTTTTGCTTCTGAAAGAGCCTCTTCTCCAGTGATGCTATCAACATAGGGTAGTGAAAAAATTAGATTACTGTGAGCTGCTGCATAATTTGGTTTGATGGCTATTGCATGTCGGTAGCTTGCAATACCAACGGCAAACTCTCCTTGACTAATCAAAGAGTTGCCAAGGTTGAAGTAAGCTTCTGCATAATCAGGCTTGATTGATATTGCTTTTTGTTGATTTACAATCGCCTCCTCTAGTTTGCTTTGCTCATGAAGAATAGAGCCAAGGTTGGAATAAACTTCAGCAAAATCTGGCTTTATTGAAATTGCTTTTTGATAACAGTTAACTGCATCTTCATATTTTCCATGATCTTGCAGGAGAACGCCAAAATTATAGTGAGCACCGGCAAAATCCGGTTTTAAAGAAATTGCTTTTTGATAACAGTTAGCCGCATCTTCAAGTTTACCCTGATTTTTAAGAGCATTGCCAAGGTTGCAGTAAGCATCGGCATATTCAGGGTTAATTGTAATTGCTTTTTGGTAACATGCTACTCCAGCCTGATCTTCTCCTTGATCTTGTAAAACAGTGCCAAGATTATAGTAAGCAAAGGCATAATTGGGATTAAAGGCTAAAGCTTTTTGGTAGTTTTCTGCTGCTTCATCAAGCTTTCCCTGCTCATGAAGAATCACGCCAAGGTTGCAGTAGGCATCGGCATAGCCAGGTTTAATAGCAATTACCTTCTGGTAACTTGCAACGGCCTCGTCAAGTTTTCCCTGGGCTTGCAGAACAGTGCCAAGATTGTAGAGTGGCTCAACTAAATTTGGATTAATAGCGATTACCCTTCGGTAGCTTAAAACCGCCGCATCCAGTTCCCCAACTCTTTGCAAAAAAGTACCAAAATTATAGAGTGTTGCTATATGTCCAGGATTTATTAGCAACGCTTTTTGGTAGTTTTCAACCGCCTCATCATATCTGCACATATCTTGTAGAATATTGCCAAGATTGGAATAGGCTTCTAGATAGTCGGGTTTAAACTTTATGGCTTTTTGGCAACTGGCTGCAGCCTCATCAAGTTTGCCTTGGGCTTGTAGAGCAACCCCTAAATTGGAGAGAACCACACTGTTTTCCGGTTGGATTTCCAGAGCCCTGTTATAGAGTTGTATTGCTGCATCAATCTGGCCCGACTGATGGGCTGATATTGCTTGTTGCAAAATTTCATCGGCACTGCTAGCTCCAGAAGTCAGAACAGCGTTTATATATTCAGATATTTGTCTGTTGCCGGGCTCTATATCCAAAGCTGTTTGCAGAGCACGAATAGCCTCTTCTTTTCGCCCTGACTGCTTGAGGGAGATGCCTAGATTGTAGTACAGTATGGCTCTATTACTGTCAATATTTGCAGCACGTTGAAATAATTCGATAGCTAGATCATGGCGGTTGAGTTTCTGAGCAATCAGGCCAAGAAGATTGATAGCATCAAGATGGTTTGGTAAAGCTTTAATTATAGCGGTGCATAATTTGTCGGCTTCTGTGTAGCGTCCGGCAGTGAAATGGTCTATTGCCTGAGTATATGCAGTCTCAATAGTGATTGTATCTGGCTTAGGTGTTCCTTCTGCATCCAATTATTGCCATTCCTCTATATTTGTACTTACGAACAGTTTATCCTATCAGGCCGTTATTAGTACATCACTGGCGCAACCTCTTGATTCACCTAAAAAAACCAATATCTTATGCCATTAATGCATGCCCAACTGCCGAATCTAGGTTTATGAAAATGTAGATCAAATTTACCTGGATGTACACCTTATCCTGTGTTTTTGCAGCCGAAATATTGGTAAGAGAAAAGAAAACATGCAAAGCATGGCGAAAATTTTTAGTTCGGTCTATTATCACACTATTAAGGTAAGTTAAGAGCGAAAGTGAGCTGTTATTGTTGTCGAGAAAATTGAATCTGTGATTTTTTCAGGAGGTTGTTTTCATGAAGGCCGTTATTCTTGCGGGAGGTTTTGGAACTCGATTAGCTGAAGAGACCGAGGTGCGCCCCAAACCGATGGTTGAGATTGGTGGCAGGCCGATTCTTTGGCATATCATGAAGATTTATGAGCACTATGGCATCAATGATTTTGTTATATGTCTCGGTTATAAAGGTTATATGGTAACTGAATATTTTCACCACTATGCCATGCATATGTCTTCAGTTACCTTCGATTTAAGTGAAAACTCCCGAACAATCAGCCGTAATGGTGCAGAGTCTTGGAAGGTAACAGTTGTGGATACTGGGACTGGGACCATGACCGGTGGTCGCTTAAAGCGGGTTCGGGATTTTTTGGGTGATGAAGATTTTTGCATGACCTACGGTGATGGGGTAGGTTCGGTCAATATTGGAGAGTTGATTGATTTTCATAAGAGCAAAGGTACACTAGCAACCCTTACCGCAGTACAGCCCCCAGGCCGCTTTGGTATTTTAGATATTGACGATAAGTCTAGTGTTCGTGGTTTCCAAGAGAAACCACAAGGTGATGGCAACTGGATAAGCGGCGGTTTTTTTGTTCTTTCTCCCAAGGTGCTTGATTACATCAGTGGCGATGATGTCTCTTTTGAAGAGATAGTTTTGGGCAGGTTGGCCCAAGAGGGTCAGTTGTCAGCTTACCATCACAAAGGTTTCTGGCGGCCAATGGACACCATGAGAGATAAGCACTATCTAATGGAGCTGTGGGATTCTGGGAGTGCTCCCTGGAAAACCTGGTCATGACACCGGATTTTTGGCAAGGGAAACGGGTTTTCATTACTGGCCATACAGGGTTTAAAGGCAGTTGGCTGGCTTTGTGGCTTACCAAGTGTGGTGCCAGGGTGACAGGCTATGCTCTTGAACCGGCTACCACACCAAATTTATTCGACTCTGCTAATGTCTCAGAGGGAATGGTCTCTATAATAGGAGATATTCGCAACTTTGAAAATCTTGCCCAGGCCATGCTTGAACATAAACCTGACATTGTTATTCACATGGCTGCTCAAGCTCTGGTCAGGCCCTCATATAGCAACCCTCTAGATACCTTTTCAACCAACGTCATGGGGACAGCCAACCTGTTGGAAGCGGTGCGTCATACTCCAACTGTTCGGGTTGTTATCAACGTAACCTCCGATAAATGTTATGAGAACCGGGAGTTGGCAGAGGTTGGTTATAAGGAAGATGATCCAATGGGGGGCCATGATCCCTACAGTAGTAGTAAAGGCTGTGCTGAGCTGGTTGCCGCAGCCTACAGAAACTCATATTTTCAGAGCAAAATGGAAGGTGAGCATCAAGTTGCCATGGCTTCAGTCCGGGCAGGTAACGTAATTGGTGGTGGTGACTGGGCTGTTGACCGTCTGATACCAGACACTATTGCTGCTTTTATGGACAATAGGCCGGTTGAGATAAGAAGTCCCAAGGCTATAAGACCGTGGCAACATGTTCTTGAGGCGTTAGGCGGTTATCTGCTTCTGGCAGAAAAGCTCTGGGAAGATGGTTCTGAGTATACTGGCGGCTGGAATTTTGGCCCGGAAAGTGGAGATACCATACCCGTAGTTGAGATTGTCGAGGCTATAGCTAAAATCTGGGGAGCCAAGGCATCATGGTGTGTACAGCCCGGTGAGCAGCCCCATGAAGCCCACTATCTCAGGCTTGATTGCTCCAAAGCCAGGAGCAAACTGGGCTGGAAAAACCGTTGGGATGTCCATAAGGGGTTAAGTGCTACTGTAAACTGGTATCAGGTTTTTGCAAAAAACGGTGATGTTCGAGGCGAATCTCTTCAACAAATTGATCAATTCATGGCAGCAACTCCACTTTAACAGTTTGCATACAGGTTGGCGATCTTGGATAAGAAAGAAATCAAAGCAAAAATTCTAGAGCTTGTGAATGAATATGCTAAGCAGGCTTTTCCCAAAAATAGTTTCGAGGCTGGTAGCTCCCCTGTTCCTCCCTCCGGCAAGATTATTGGCGGCAGAGAGTTGCAGATGTTGGTGGAGTCATCCTTGGACGGCTGGTTTACCACCGGGCGTTTTAATGATGAGTTTGAAAAAAAGATGGCGGGCTATCTTGGGGTCAAGCACCTGCTGACCACCAATTCCGGCTCGTCGGCCAATCTGCTGGCATTGACTGCTCTAACCTCTCCTTTGCTCGGCGACCGGGCTTTGAAACCTGGGGATGAGGTTCTTACTGTTGCTGCCAGTTTTCCCACAACGGTCAACCCAATTCTCAACAACGGATTGGTTCCGGTTTTTGTTGATATTGAGCTGCCTGGTTATAATATCAATGTTGCCCAGATTGAGGCGGCTATTTCACCAAAAACCAGAGCTATCATGATCGCCCACACCCTCGGCAACCCTTTTGATCTAAAAGAAGTTATGGATATTGCCCGCAGACATGAGATGTGGGTGGTAGAGGACTGCTGTGATGCTTTAGGCTCGTTATATAACGGTCAACAGGTTGGAAGTTTTGGCGATATTTCAACTTTGAGCTTCTATCCGGCCCACCACATAACCATGGGTGAGGGAGGAGCTGTTTTTACCGACAACGCTCTTTTGCGTAAGATAATCTTGTCTTTTAGAGATTGGGGCAGGGATTGTCACTGTGACTCAGGTGTAGATAACACCTGTGGCAAACGGTTTGATTTTCAGTTAGGGGGGCTACCACTGGGGTATGACCATAAATACACCTATTCGCACCTGGGTTATAACCTGAAAATTACTGATATGCAGGCGGCTTTAGCTCTGGCACAGATGGAG
>JADFZU010000092.1 GCA_015232365.1 Magnetococcales bacterium
ATATTAGATCATGCCAGGACCATTCAATTGATACAGAGTTAGTTCAGGTTATTTCCATTCGTTCGTATTCCAAGATCGAAGTTGACTTTCATCATCACTGTCGTTTGATAACTCTAAATCTCCAGACCCCCAACAGGTATTGCATATTTCTTTCTTTTCACCATCACAGATTGGGCAGACATCATTTCCAGAGTAACCTGACCCTGAACAATATTCACAGGTTTCAGATCCGGTTCCATTACAGGTTTCACAAACAATCACATTCACACTTTTTCTCCATAAAACATGAATTCATAGCTTTATTTAGCTGTGGAAATATATGCAGCATACTTTCGACTTACATCAACCAAGAAAACTATTACTGAGAATCTGGTGGTTGTATGGAGTCATTCTCGTCATTGCCTTCTTTCATCTCAGCAATACACCTCTTTATATATTCAGCCATGAGATCTTTTGAAATCCCATCTTCTTCAGCCCAACTCTTACAGCTCTGCTCGTCTGAGGTGTCAGCCATTACTTCAGGTGCAGCTATTGCAACTGAAGAAAAGAACATACTGGTAAAAACTAAAATACCGATTTTTTTGACCATCATTTTCTCCTGAAAAAATCTTGTTGATTTTGGTACTGTCAATACTAGAAATATTGAATAAAAATCCTGCTATTTTGATTGAGCCTATTTTAAAATGGGAAAACTATCCTCTACTGCCAATGATTAAGTAGTTATTGAAACACTGGTTTTGATCCTATTATACTTTCTTTACATTCCGGTTCCGCTATCTACTAATCTCAGTACAATAATCCAGATTCTTTGAATCTAGGATAATATAGCCTCTACATATGGCTAAAATTTCAGCATCACACAATACTCTCAACAAAGCGTCCTGATTATTTCTGATTTGTTTCTGGAATATTTCGTACAAAACAGGCAACTTCGCCTGAAGTTGTGACAAGTATTTTTTGGATTGTTGTTTTCTTTCTTTAAATCTATATGTTTAGTGGATATGTTCAATGCTGGTTTTGTAGTTGCCATGGCTAGACAGATGTAGATGTTTTTTTGAGGTTTGATCAAACTGTTTGGCAATATCAGGAGTTGAGGCTAGAAACGGTGGTTGAAAGTGTGTTCTTCTAACGGCAGTCTATGGCCAGGTGGAGGAGGGTGGCATAACATACTTTCTGCGGTTTTGTGAACTTTATAATCCTAGATTCGGCAGTTGTTCGTACATCACTGTTGCAAACTCTTGATTCACCTGGCAAATCAGAAAAAAGTCTCATCACCAAGAAGGTAACTTCGACTTTTCCTGGTTCACCAGACAAACCAATATGTTATGCCATTAATGCATGTCCAACTGCCGAATCTAGGATGATCGGAGGAAGCCGGTTTGAAATTTTTTTGATAAACTACACTTAATGCTAAATCGAGTATCGGAGTTGGTGGTTGTATCTATATATAGAAATAAGTAGATTTCCGTGTGCTTTTTATAGTGTTTTCTATCCATCCCTGGGATCGGTCTTTTTCCTGCAACAATCCAGATAGATCAGTAAAACTATGAGTTGAGTCCAACATAAGCGCTGGCTCTTAAACCAACGAACCTAGCCAGCGGGCGACAGTGTTTAGTTTGTTCATATCCTGCTTTGTCTCCTTTATTTCTAACACACTCTCCTTGAAAGCACTATTTAGTGTGTTGATAGCCTCTACTACCTGATTGATGGCAGTTTTCATCTGTTTGGTGTTTAGTGCGATCTGCTGTCCTCGATTTGAGGATTGATCCAGTGCATCAGCTACCCCCATAAAGGCATCTGCAGCTTGTTGAGTCATATTGATCCACCTATCGGTGGTCTGTTTGCCGTTCTCAGCTACCTGCACAGTGGCTTCTGTAGCTTTACGAATGTCTCTTACTAGAAGGTTGATACGCTCTACAGAATGTTTGCTCTCCTCGGCCAGTTTGCGGATTTCAACTGATATAACCGAAAAGCCCTTGCCTTGCTCTCCGGCACGCACGGCTTCAATTGCAGCATTCATAGCCAACATTTTTGTTTCATTGGTAAAGTCAGCTACCATATCGGTTATTTCATCAATTTTCTTGGTCTTCTCATTCAGGCTTTGCAGGTGTTGCGATATGGTTGTAACATCTGCTTGCAGGTCTCCCATGCCCCGAATTGTATCCTCAACTACTTTGCTGCCTACATTGGAGATCTCCAGAGCTTCTCTTGACTTTATGGCGTCATACTCCGTCTGATCAGAGATAGACCGTGATGAACTGCCAAGTTCATGCACTGTGGTTGATAGCTCAGCAATTGCTACCGATTGTTGGGTCGCACGCTCTTCGTGTGCTTTAATGGCTGAGGTGATGCTGTCAGAAATAGTGGTAACCGTGTCGGTAGCACTTCGTAACTGGGGCCGGATTCGGCCTACTACCATATATACATAGATTCCTACCGCAAAAAGGATGCCTGAAATGGAGAGAATTACCGCCCATTGCAGCAACTGTTTCACACTCTCCTGTTGACTTTTAATTATGCGTGCCATTTTTACATCTTGGCTATCCACTATCGCCCGCATTATCTCAGCGGCTGCTTCCATGGCCTCCCGTCCCTCATCACGGGATAGCTCAGCAGCTTGTTGGATCTTACCATGAGAGGCCAAATCCAGTACCTGGCTATTGAACGTTAAAAAATCATGCATCTGTTCTTTAAACAGGTTGATTCGCATATTTTCTGAGGAGCTGGAAAGCTTTTGAATCTGTTGGATTCTCCTGCTTAAACGCTTTTTCAGCTCTTCTGTCTCACGAATATACTCCTGTTGGATAATGCTGTTCTTGGTTAATACAATATTTTTTTCTGTTTGGGCAATGCGTAGCAAATCCTGGTTGGCACGAGTTCCAATCCGCATCTCCTCATTTTCACGGCCCAGGTTTATCAGTATCTGGTCAAAACCTGATATATGGTAGATGCCAAACCCCAATATAGTGACAGTGACAGTGATAAGTACCGCCATAGCTAGAAATAGCTTTGGCCCTAATTTCATCACGGAACCTTGGTGCTGGTTGCTGTTTTGACTGCTTGTATCAATTGTTGCCATATCTTTTCCCCTTAATGGCCAGGATTAGCCCAAAGTCCACCCCATCCCTGCTGTAAAGAGTTGAGGAACCTATCCCAGTCTGTCCGTGAGCGGCTATATGGATAGGGAATTGGCCGTACAGGTTTTTTTGAGTTCCATATAATTTTAAACTGGCCATTGGGCCGAATCTGACCAATGCGTGCACTCTTCCAGGTATGGTTGGTATCGGCATTGAGAAATACTGTCCCTTCTGGAGCTTGAAAAATTTCATTTTTAATTGCTTGTCGTACCAACTTGGTGTCGGCACTACCGGCGGTGACTACAGCCTGACTCCACAAATAGACACCAAAATACCCAGCCTCAATAGGATCATCGGTTACCCTGTTTTCACCATAGCGGTCTTTGAAGCGGCGTACAAATGCCCGGTTTTCTGGGGTATCAATGCTTTGAAAATAGTTCCAACTTGCAAAATCTCCTGCCATAGAGGCTATATCCATGGTCCGCAACTCCTCTTCAGCAATACTGAAGGAGAGGGTAGGGATCTGTTTCGGGGTGATGCCGGCTTTACGTAACGCCTTGAAAAAAGATATGTTGCTATCGCCATTAATGGTGTTTAGAATCACGTCCGGCTTGGCTTCAACAATTTTTGCTACCATTTCATCGACTTTATGGCTACCAAGAAGCACATACTCCTCTCCAACCACCTCACCATCAAGAGCTGCAACGGCATCTTTTATAATCGCATTGGCCGTTCTGGGGAATACATAGTCGGAACCGACTAGAAACACCTTTTTACCAAGGTTTTTAAAACTCCAGCGTACCGCAGGGAGAATCTGCTGGTTGGGAGCTGCCCCTGTATAGATAATGTTGGGGGACTGCTCAAGCCCTTCATATTGAATAGGGTAGACGAGCAGGTGGTTAAGACGTTCAAAAACCGGTCTGACAGTTTTGCGGCAGGCAGAGGTCCAGCATCCGAAGATTATTTTAACCTGTTCCTGGGTGATCAACCGTTCGGCTTCACTTGCAAAAGTTGGCCAGTCAGATTTGCCGTCAACCACAACCGGTTCTATGCGTCGTCCAAGAAGACCGCCACTTTCATTGATTTCGGCAATAGCCATGAGTGAGGCATCCACCACCGATTTTTCACTGATTGCCATGGTTCCGGTCAAGGAGTGGAGAATTCCTACCTTTATAGGAGCCTTTGTTTTGGTACGTTGGTCAAACAGCAGAAAACCACCGCCAAGAATCAAGGCAATCACTGAGATTGCGACGACCAGCCGATTTCCACCCATGTCACTACTCCTTGAAAATTGGAAAAAAGTCCCTGCCAACCGCAAATAAATTTACCAGTTTGGCTTGATAGGCTATGTCTAAAAACCCGGTAGAAATTGTCATTTTTTCCTAAGTTTTATTATTTTTTTAGACAGTACAAAAGCTTATGTGAGCTTGTCCTGGTGAAGCGTCTAGCTGCGTTTTTATACTAACTTGCCATCCCACGCATAGCCTGACATTTTTCCAGACTCTAGCGTGGCTCACCCCTTAATGCCAACACGCAATTCTGAATAGGTAGCTATGGTAATAAAAATTTAATCCGGCAACACTAGGTCATGTTTTGTAGCCGTTTTGCCGCCTTGTTTAGAGACTGAATGCCGGCTTTTACCTGGGAGATACCAGTTTCAGACTCCTTGGCTCCGGTTTTTATTGATTGCATGGTACTTACCACCTGTTTGACCGCTATTGATTGTTGACGGACATTCAAGGATATCTGTTGGGAATTCTCTGTGGTAGAGCGTATCGCATCCGCCACATCCTGAAATGTTTCTGCCGTGGCTTGAGTCAACTCCATACCCATGGTAACAGTTTTTCCACCCTCTTCAGAGGCCATAACTGTAGCATTAGTAGCTTTCTGGATCTCTTCCACCAAAGCGTTGATCTCTCCTGCCGAACGTTTACTCTCTTCAGCTAGTTTCCTGGTCTCCATCGCCAACACTGAAAATCCCTTGCCATGCTCCCCAGCCCGGACAGCTTCGACAGCGGCATTCATGGCAATCATTTTGGTTTCATTGGCAAAACCTGATACCATGTCGGTAATGTTACGGATCTGGTTGGTCTGTTCGCTTAGTAGCAGGATCTGTCTGGCAATATCATCCATTTTCTCCTTGGTAGAGTCCATGCCTGTCAACACATTTTCCAACCGCTCCATACCGGTAGTGGAGAGTTCAAGTGCCTGGTTTGCACCATTGGCAGCACCTTCAGCTTGTTGTGCTGACTGTATAGCAGAAGCCCCCAACTCCTCCATTGTGGTATTGGTCTCGGTAACTGATGCGGCTTGTTGAGCTGCAACTCGCTCCTGCTCAACAATAGTTGCGGAAATCTGAGTTGATGATGAGGCAACTATATTAATCACCCCATTG
>JADFZU010000093.1 GCA_015232365.1 Magnetococcales bacterium
GCCAGAATCAAACGTCTGGATGCTCTGGAGTTTATCTGGGACATTGCCCAGGCCGAGTGGCTTGATATGTACCGGCAGCTATTCAGATTTGCCCATGAAAATGGCAACTGCCTGGTATCAAAGTCTCATCCATCAACCATGCTGCTCTCTGCCTGGTGCGAAGCCCAGAGGGAGGCCAGGTTGAAAAACAGCTTATCTCCAGACCAGATCAACCGTCTCTCAGAGCTAGGTTTTATCTGGGATCAAAAACAGGTTGTAGTTGAAGAGATGCTGATAATTTTGAGAGCCTTTAAAAAGGAGAACGGTCACTGTAACGTACCGACACAAGGTTCTAAATATTCCCAATTGGGATTATGGCTACAGTTCCAACGCCAATCGTATAAAAAGGGTGAGCTAGAACCACTTCGCCAACAAAAATTGCAAGAGGTGGGGTTTTCTCTTGAACTTTAAGAGCTTGTGAAACAATTAAACCCAGCTATGAAAACTCCAAAAACACCCCATGCACCATGTCAAAACGTGCCAAATTGGCTTACATAGTCAACTATGTGCACCAATTTGTCCCACACTGCCACATCACGGGAGGGACATTTTGGGGCGTTCTCGCTACGGGTTTAATTGTTTCACAAGCTCTGATATCATTCGGCTATGGCTAGAACCGATCCAAAAACTCCACCAACGGTGCGCTTTTATCAACTAGGGATCTCATCCCTAGAGGCAGCCATAACCGGAATTTTAAACAAAGCCCTGGCAAAAAATATCAGGATCACCCTTCTAACTCCTGGTGAGGAGTTGACGAAGTATTGGGACAATCTTTTATGGCGATCCCCTCATGATAGTTTTCTCCCCCACGGCCCGGATAACGGTCCAGACCCTGAACTACAGCCACTGCTTATAGCCTCACAAGCAACTGACGAAAACGGTGCAACCTTATTGGTAATGACAACCCCGCACCTGCTCAGCAACCCAGAGCAGTTTGATATGGTAGTAGATTTTGTCGACCCGAGCAGCAGCGACGCCCTAACTGCCAGCCGCAGCCGTTATAAAAAATATATGGATCTTGGCTGCAAGCTGGAGTATTGGATACAGAGCCAAGATGGTAGATGGAGCTTAAAGAGCCAACACCCCGCTGCTGAAACCTGATAACAGATATATCCCAGGAGTCCGGCCCAACGGACTCCCAGGATGATAACTACGAGATATCAAACACGAAGTACAGCCCTGATTACCGCAGCCAAAGCTGAGGTGGTAGTATTGGTGTGCAGACCAACCCCAAAACTCTGAGGGCCACCATCCAGGGTCAATGAGATATATGTCGCTGCTTTGGCATGACGCCCCTCACCAACCCCATGCTGATCAAAGGAGTTTATCTTTATCACTTTTTGCAGCACCCTCTCAAGCACAACCACCAACGCACTGACCGGACCACTTCCCTCTTCGTCAAATTCAACAACATTCTGACCATTACGCAGCTTGCCACTCAAGCGACAGACAGTGTCATGACCAGCCATTGGTCTATGGTCATAAGAGAGCAGCTCTATTTCAGTTGGCTCATTAAGATAGTTTTTGATAAACGCTGCATAGATCTCGTCAGGTTGTAGTTCCCGACCACTCTCATCAGCCATTTTCTGCACTGTACTACTAAACTCCTTAACAACTCCAGGCGGCAGACGAAGACCGAACATCTGTTCAAGAACAAAAGCCACCCCACCCTTTCCCGACTGGCTGTTGATACGGATGAAAGTCTCATAACGCCGCCCCAGATGGTCGGGATTTATCGGCAGATAGGGAACCGACCAACCGGGGTTTTCTTCCTCTTTCAAAGCTCGCAACCCTTTTTGAATAGCATCTTGATGGGAGCCGGAAAAGGCGGTAAAAACCAGAGACCCGCTGTAGGGGTGTCTTGGATGTACTGCAAGATCAGAACACTCCTCAAAGGTGTTGACAATCTCAGCCATATTGCTCAAATCCAAATTGGGGTCAACCCCTTGAGAGAAAAGATTCATCGCCATTGTCACCAGATCGACATTTCCAGTTCGCTCGCCGTTGCCAAAAAGAGTCCCTTCAACCCGTTGTGCTCCAGCCATTAAAGCAAGTTCAGCAGCGGCAACTGCTGTGCCCCGGTCGTTATGGGGGTGGATACTGATAATAGCTCCGTTGGAGTTTGGCAGATGGCGGCAAAACCACTCAATCTGGTCTGCATGGACGTTGGGAGTTGCCGACTCTACCGTTGCCGGAAGGTTGAGAATAACCGGATTATCAACACTTGCCCCCCACGCCTCCATAACCGCCTGACAGATCTCAACGGAAAACTCCAACTCGGTAGCACTAAAACTCTCTGGAGAGTATTGCAGACGGATTTTGCTATCACAATCACGAGCTAAATCCCTGATTAGAGCCACGCCATCAACAGCTAATTTGATAATCTCTTTTTGCTCCATACCAAAAACTACCCGCCTCTGTAGAGGAGATGTGGAGTTATAGATATGGACAATAGCCTGTTTCGCCCCGGCAATAGACTCAAAAGAGCGGCGAATAAGATGCTCACGGGCCTGGGTAAGCAACTGAATGGTTATATCATCGCCAATAAGGTTATTCTCGATCAACTGCCTGGTAAAATCAAAATCATCCCGTGAGGCAGCCGGAAAACCCACCTCAATCTCCTTGAAACCGATAGCAACAAGCTGGTTGAACAGACGCATTTTTTGCTGTGGGTCCATGGGATTGATAAGAGCTTGATTACCATCTCTAAGATCTACGGCACACCAGAGGGGAGCTTTTTCGATAACTTTTCCTGGCCAGGTTCTATCTGGTAATATGACAGGTGGAAATGGTTTATAGTGGTGGAAAGGCATGGTGTTCATTACTATGATTCTCCAAAAATATACTTAAACCTAGAGGCAACTGTGGTGAAATCACCAAAATATTATCTGGTTTAGCTGGTAATTATATAATTATCTTTTTTTATGGATAGGCTCCATATGGCCTTGAGGTTATACTATAGATAGTTGCCGCAACGGCAGCAGAAGAAGGACAAAGGGTGGTGTGGCACCTGAAGTGCGTGTTGCAAAAATGGTCTCCCCGATAACGGGGTTATGGCATTTAATGTTAGCCACTTGGGGTATGGTCCCTAACAGTGTTAATATGTTCATCAGTGAACTACCAGAACAGGCTAGCAAAATAGATGCCTGTTGGTAAAGAGATTTCGACATTTTTAAGGAAATAATAATGAGCAAAGCAAAATTGGCTGTCTGTTGGCACTGCAAAGCCCCACTCCCTAGCGAAATAGGCCGTAGCACAGCCTGTAGTGACTGCCAGCAAGATGTAAGAATCTGCCTTAACTGCCGGTTTTATGATTCCCACTCTTATAACGAGTGCCAAGAGAGACAGAAGATAAAGATTGGCAAAAAAGCCTCAAGGAGTACGGTGATTTATGGAACAGCTTGCAGCTTTTCAAAGAGCGGGACCACAAATTTGCCGACGAGCTTACTACCATCCGTATAAACTTTGGCCGTACCGGAAACTGGGAGGTAGAGCCTCTTTTACAGTGGCTGGAGATTCTGGCAAAACCGGAGATAGAAACCGAGGAGATTTTAATAAACTGCGTAAAAGGCTTAACCTCTCTATGGGAGGAGAGATTTGGTCAACTGCTGGCATTCCGGGATCAACACAACCACTGCAACGTTCCCCCGCGCTGGCCTGACAATCCAGAGTTAAGCACATGGGCAGAGCAACAACGCAAAAACCACAGTAAGGCTCTTTTACCAAAGATTCGCTACCAGGAGCTAGAGAATAGCGGCTTTATCTGGGACCCGAAAAAAACTGCCTGGGAAGAGAAATTCCAAGAGCTGAAAATTTACAAAAGCCAAAAGCAAAACTGCAAAGTTCCCAAGGGTTGGGAGCCAAACCCAGAGCTGGCCGACTGGGTTATCAAGCAACGACGAGAACAGCTAAGCGGCCGTCTTGATCCTGAGTGGGCAGAGAGATTAACCGCACTTGGTTTTGTTTGGGACTTGGAGGCAGACAACTGGGAGACTGGTTTCAGTGCCCTTGGCAAATTTCGAAAGATACATGGTCACGCCCAGGTCCCCCGCTCCTACCCCCACAACCCAAAACTAAGTGAATGGGCAGAGCAGCAACGCAACAATGAAAAAAAAGGCAAACTTAGCCTGGAGCGAATTGAACGTTTAAATAGTTTGGGCTTTATCTGGGATCTGGAAGAGGCGGACTGGGAGGAGCGGTTTGCTCTATTTGAACGTTTTAGAGACATTAATGGTCACGGTAAGATTGCTGACAAAGACCGCCATATGCCAAAGCTCTCCGAGTGGGCTACAGCCCAGCGTAAAGAGAGAGCCCAAGGCAAGTTAGACCCAATCAGAGAGCAGCGACTGGAAGAGGCCGGTTTTGTTTGGGATCTGGAGCAGAGCTACTGGGATGAAATGTTTCTGGCATTAAAGGAGTATCAACTAAAACATAATAACTGCACCCTGCCGGAAAAAGGGCTGGAGAGAGGCTCAGTTGAAGAGAACATAAGCCTCTGGAGCCAGAAACAGCGTCTGCTACGTCGGCAAAACCGCCTCCACCCCAACCGGATAAACCGCCTTAATGCAATAGGTTTTGCCTGGGACTATAAGGTGGCAGTCTGGGAGAAGATGTTTAGGGAGTTTCTATTTTTTAAACTCTGTAACGGCAACGGTAAACTGGAAGACCGTTATCAAAAAAATCCCCCTTTGGGCCTCTGGGCCAAAAGCCAACGCCGAGAGTGGATTATGGGTAGCCTCGATAGCGAGAGAAAGGCCCGGCTAGAGGAAGCTGGTTTTATCTGGAATTTAGAGGAGGCGGCCTGGGAGGAGCAGTTTGCCAACTTAAAAAATTATTACCAGCAAGAGGGACATTTCAACCTGCCCCCAAACCTTAAAAACTACCCTGATCTACCAGCTTGGGTAAAAAAACAGCGCTCTCTTTACAGCAAAAAAACCTTGGCTAAAAAAAGAGTTGCCCACCTGGAAGAGATAGGCTTTATCTGGAACGTTAAAGAGGCCGCCTGGGAGGAGATGTTTACCGCACTGACACTCTTCACCAAAAGTCGCAAACACTGTATTGTCCCAGCAAAATGGCCGGAAAACCCTCGCCTTGCCCAGTGGATACACAACCTGCGCCGGGATTATAAAAAAGGCAAGCTTGACCCGGTACATAAAGAGAGACTGACAAAGCTAGGTTTTATCTGGGAAGCAAAAGCGGTGTTTTGGGAGGAGATGTTTGCTGCCTTGACCGAATACCGTGACAAAAACGGTGACTGTCTTGTACCGGAAAACTACAGTGCCAACAGTGAATTAGGCTGGTGGGTTGCCACCCAGAGAAAAGCCAAACTCTCTGGTCAGCTAGACCAGGCCAGAATCAAACGTCTGGATGCTCTGGAGTTTATCTGGGACATTGCCCAGGCCGAGTGGCTTGATATGTACCGGCA
>JADFZU010000094.1 GCA_015232365.1 Magnetococcales bacterium
GTCTCCGACGTTGATGCGGCACTGGCTGACGATGCCGCATTGGTTTCAGAAGTTGCCGCATTTGAGGCACTTGTCGAGGCTGCTGAAGCAGAAGCCGCCGCATTTGACTCTGACAAAGCCGCTGCTGTTACACTTGTCGTAATAGTTGTCATGTATGTAGCAGGATCATCCCCGGATGAGATTGGCACCTTCACCGTTAGAGCCATATCCGAGGCGATCTCTTGCACATTCTTGATAACACCGTCCAGAGCAGACTCTAAAACCTCTGGAAAAAATGAAGACTGGTTTTTTATATCTACCGGTTGAGTAATTGGTGTGCTGCGATAGACAGTAAGCTTCTCTCCCGTGGCTCCTTTTGCAGGATATGTACAATCCTGATCCAAAATAGTGTAGTCAGTAGTCTCCGTTAAGGTTGTCTCCAAACCATCACTATCTGTATGCACAACCACCAACTCTGATGTGTTGTCATACGCAATAATACTGCCCGTGCCAAACGGAAAAACCGTTGTGACACCATTCAAGTCAAACGTCTCGCTGGTTTTCTCTGAGGATATGGTCATACAATTCTCCATAAAAAAAACCCCGGCAGATGCCAGGGCTATGAAATCTCTATTTTTTGTTGTCTATTTTCGTCTTGGGAAAAATGGATCTTTAAGCCCTATCTCTTCGCCTGTTGCTGCATCCCAAAAAGCCTCACCAGTAATCCATGCCTGCCTTGATGGTAGACCCCACCAGTAACCGGCAGCCATCATAGTGTTTTTAACAAATGGCTTGCCAACCTCACCATCACTAATATCTTTCACGGCTCTGATACCGGACTCAATACCACCAGCTACCGGAGACATGCCATAGCCATAATCGCCAGAAATACCAGAGGCGATATCACGAACAAAAGCTACCGACTGCAATGGAAACAGAGCGGCATTTTTCAAAGCCCACTCCCCCCAATCCTCATCATCATCCGGCCCTCTTTGAGCTATCAGCTCTGCCAGAAGAGATTGCCCTAGCCAGAGATAGGCTACCGCTGCCAAAAATCTTGGTACATCCTTTTTCTCGACCAGGTTCCGCACCTCATCAGATTGCTGGTTATATAATCCATTAAAGTAAGAGTAGAACATAACAAACAGCCGCCATGCCTCTGTGCCTCTCTGGATTGCGGCTAAATCTTTTGCTCCCCCAGCAGATTGGGTGGTTCTAACAATCATATCAGCAAAATCAATCGCTTTTTCCTCATTGCCGTTATAATCATTCATCCCCTTGTTGTAAGCAGCCAACCAGGTGGGGACTGAAACGGTCATATCCATCATTCCGGTCATTGAGAACGCAAACCTTTGAATATCCTGAAGCCGGGTAGGTTCCGTCAGGCTCTTCATGGTATCATTCACATCACGATCAAACGTTTTCGCCCGGTTTCGCATCAGTTCGGAGCGATCCATAACAAACTGGAGTTTTGTTCTCTGCCCATCTGCTGGTGTTTTGAAAAAATCCTTATAGCCTTCCAGGGTGGTTTTTGCTCCAAGCTTATTAACCGTGGTCAGTATACCAGTCACCTGGGCAACCATCGTCGTTATCTTGTAACCCATACTAACGATAGTACCGCCACGCCTTAACCTCCCTAACACCCTCTCCATGCTATGAGCTGGCTGAATAGGAGCTTTAGCGATTGACTGCAACCACGGCCTGATCTGGTCATACATCTCCGGCCCTACAGTTGATGATAGAGCCTCTTGCACTCTGGCATCTTCGGTCAGGCGGTTAACATCCAAGACCGCTCTCCGGTGGGTCAGGTCATGGACCGCATTATTAAGATGCTCAGTCAATACACCCAAATCTAGATGAACCTGTTGGCCACCAAAGCCAACACGCTCTATGGTGTGGCCTTTTTTGGTAACCGGTTTTATATAGGTAGTCTCAAAAAGAGCGTTGCCATCCTCTTTCTCTTTACGTCTTCTGGCTGTTACCGAACTTGCTGGATCGGCTTTAAGTGGATAATACCCCCCCTGCATAACCTTACCCGTTGGAGTGGTAAACTCCCTTGCCACAACCTTTTCAGGGGTTAGCCCGGTCAAATCTCTCTGCAGCTTCTTGATATCAGGCCATAAGGTATCAATCAGATTCCAGATATCTTGAACTACCTGCCAATCTCTATCATCAAGATGCTCAACAATTTTTCCAACCTGTCGCTCACTCCAAGACCGCCCATGCATCAAAGCGAAAAGATTCTCTTCATTACCCATATTGAGAGCCACCGCCATCATCTCGGCTTTGGAAAAGCTAAACCCGTGGGCCTCTGGAACCAGGGTCAACTTGGTTGACATATCCTTCCGCTCTTTTCGAGAATAGACGCTCCATATCTCATTCAGTCTATCCTGAATCTCTCTCATTCTCTTCTGTTCATTAACCTCTGCATCAGCTAACGGTTTAAATAGAGTATTCCAAACCTCCCCAACATCCTCACCCCCATCCAGTTGCCGGAATAGAAACTCCATCTTGGTATGGTTGGCGTGAGCTGTGGCAAACCATTTCTTCTTCTCTTCCCAGCCCCTGGCCTTTAATTGATCATTAGAGGGTTTGAGCTTTACATTAGAGTAAACCCTGCCAACAACACTCTCTACCGCCGCATCAAAATCACGCTGCTCTTTATCATTTAACAGTTTCTGTTTCAGACGGCCCAGATGCTCAATATTGGTAACAGCATCTTTCAGCCCTCGTAATTCATCAAGGGTCATCACCTTATAATGTTTCTTAAAAGCCTCTTGCTCTAGTGCTGGATCTATAACCGGATCTCTACCGGCATCTCGCTCTTTTTGAATCCAGGCGGTAAAGCTCTCTCTCTTTAGAGCTTTTGCACCGCTCAGGCTTTTTTTGAAACTAAATCTCTCCAAAAGTTTATCAATCTGGTCAATATAGTTCTGGGCTACACTCTGCCGAGTACCAGGACGGTTAAAGCCGCTAAAATAGTCAACCATCTTGTTGACCTCATCTTTAGCTTTTTTAGACTCAATAAACAGATAGTGGTTGAGCAACCGTTTTCTGGTCTGCCTCTCTGCTTCGGCAATATCCCCCCTGGCCATGGCATGGATTGCAGCACTTCCCGATCTACGAGCTGCTGCTGAATAGATATGCGGCCTGGTGGCAAACTGGCTCTTCTTGGCGGCTATAATCTGCCGGGCCTTTTCCTGCACCGCCCTGGCAGATAGCTCCGGACCTCCAGTCTGCTTATTGAGCATAGCAAGCTCTTTAGCTATCAACTCACCACGCTTGTTACTATAGACAACTTGAACCGCTTCCTCTTCTATAGAGCCATCATTGAGAATATCTCCATGCTTTTCTCGCATGATTCTTTGACTCTCTTCCTTAATTAGAGTCTCTTTCTTGCGTACATTCCATAATGCCCTAACCATCTTCTCGCCAGAGTCAAAACCGAACCATGGAGCTACAGTATCAGGGTGAAAACCACCTTCTTTGCGGTACATACCTTTCATATATCCAAGAGCTTCTGGACTGTGAGACTCTAGAATAGCTTTTTTATCTAGCCTGGCTGTGCCACCAACACCTTTTAAAATCTGTGCTAGCTCACTGGCTTTACCTTCAAACGGTATCGCCTCTGCATAAACCCTTCCGGCACTATCAACAACAGAGAACATGCCTAGATCGGCATCATGCTGGACGCTGATTTCTCTGTCTGGCTCAACTAGAAACTTGCCTGTTCTTAGAAAATGGGCTGCTTGCTGGGCAGGATCTTGATACACCTGCTCCTTGACCTCCTTCTTGATTTTCGCCTCTTCATCCTTCCACCATCGGGTTTTCTCCCGGCCCAACTCAACCATTGCCGCTTTTAGCAGATCCTCTTTAGATGCTTCTGAAACATTTCGCGCCGCTTTTATATAATCCTGATACTCAGTCTGGCTCATATTCTCCGCACCAACCGCCTCAAACAGTGGGGTAAACTGGTGCTGCTGCTCTGCCGCCTTGATCTCTTGCTCGGTTGCCAACATCCGGTCAAAGACACCGCGCATCTCACTGTTTATCTCAACATCAAGATCCAGAGCCGATTCATACAACCGCACCAACCACGCCTTAAAGCTGGCAAAGGCCTCTTGCAACGCCTCAGAGGGGGCTTTCCCCTCTCGTAAATAGGACTCAAAACCTCGGGCAAATTTTTCATGATGTTCTGTGGTGATTTTTTCACCAGGGGCTACACCCATCCAATCACGGATGGTCTGTAGATCATCTCGCAACTGCTGTGGTGCATCATCGCCAGCAGCTACATCCTCTATAACATTTAGAAAGAAATGGCCGGACTCATGCAAAAATGTCGATAGGTCAGCATCTTTAAATAGGGAAATAAGGGTTTTATTGTCGCTGAACTGGATGGAACCACGGGCCATCTCCTCCCCCTGGTCCATTATAAGATCATCACCATCAAAAAAACCGTTATATGGTCGGTCGCTGTTTTGGTTTTCATTCTGTTTGAGAATTAGATTGACGTTATCATCATGATTTTGTACACTTTGACTGAAGGACTTCTTGCGCGAGGTGTCGCGAAGGCTAACGCTGGCTGCCCCCTTATTTGGCCTCGAAGTCCTTCTTCTTTTATAGTTCAAATCATACTGAAAATGCCCACGATTATCCTCTCGTACAAAAAAATGCACATAGATGGCATTCCCATCAATGGATACTTGCGTCACCATGGGGTGGTACCATTTTACGTTTTCTTTCTCTTTTTCATCTTTTGGTGGTTGCGGATCTCCGTCTCTCTTTGCATCTGCAACTATCTCTTCCAATTTTGAAATCAACTTCAATTTAACTCTGTCTGCTTTATGGAGTGTCTTGTTTTCTCCAATTTTTGAAAACTGCACAGTTTGATTTAAATCTTTGTTGGGCACACCTTTACCATCTCTTAGTGATTTATAATATTGTCGCACTTTCTGTACATGGTCTGGGTGTGATCCATACAGAAACTCGTTCTCCCCTAGATTTAATCTTTGAGATTGAAAATACTCCTCCTCAACAAACTCTTGATTCAGAGCAGTCTTAACCTCCTCATTGGATAGATTATCTAAATCAATACCACGCTGCTCAAGTTCACTGATAAAATCTGTAACCGGCCCCTCAAACTCATTTATCTGGGTCTGCTCTTCTGATGTTCGCCATGGTTTCCCGGCAACCTCATCCCGAATAGCATCCATGATGGACTCTACAGCTATATACTCACCCCCCTCTATACCTCCCTCATCATGGGTTTGGGTTCGCTCGGCAAATATAGGCTGCTCAGAGGCAGGGATAGCATCAAAATCACTTAGGCCGGAGTTGGCTTTGAACAGACCAGGATGTGTCTTGCTGGTTATACCAATATGATCCAACTCACCAGCAATCAAACTACCGGCACGAACT
>JADFZU010000095.1 GCA_015232365.1 Magnetococcales bacterium
ATGGAGCGGGAGAAGGGATTTGAACCCTCGACATCAACCTTGGCAAGGTTGCACTCTACCCCTGAGTTACTCCCGCTAACAGCCAATACAGCTAGCTATCTTTATCTCTGCTTGCCGATCACAGCACCGAGCAAGACAGAGAACATATAAAAACTATTCCATTTCGTCAAGGTAATAGACGTTATTTTTTTATAAATCTTATTTAACTATATGGCTAAACCCCTTTAATGCCCTTGTTGGATACGGGGCCAAGTCTGTAAAAAATAGCGATATCCAGATAACAGAGAGAAGAAGGTAGACAGATATAAAAAGAACAATCCATATAGTTGAAAGTCTATTCCAAACAGTGAGTTTTGCAGCAATAACATGATAATTGCGGTCATTTGAAACGCTGTTTTTACCTTACCACTTTTTGATACGGGAACCCCCTCACCCAAACCAGCCATACGCTCCCTTAGTGCCATTACCATGACCTCTCTGGCAAGAACTATCATCACCAGCGCAAGAGGTGCACGACCATCTGATACCAGCAGTACCAGTGCTGAGATAACCAATAATTTATCGGCAACAGGATCAAAAAAACGACCAAAGCTGGTGGATAGCCCTTGCCGACGAGCCACATAACCATCGGCCCAGTCGGTCAATGCCGCCAAGGAGAAAAAAACAGTCGATAGAATATATCCCTTCTCCCCAGGTAAGGAGGAAAAACCCACAAAAAATGGGATCAAGACAATTCGCAGTGCTGTTAACCCATTGGGTAAATTTATAATCATCTAACCCTTAATTATCCTAAACCCAAATATAGTTAGCTATCTGGATTGAGAAAATGAATAATATTTGTTGCCAACTCTTCTGAAATTCCGTCAATCTTCTTTAACTCTGCCACACCAACGGCAACAATGCCAGAAACAGATCCAAAATGCTTGAGCAATCTCTTTTTTCTAGCCGCTCCCACCCCTGGAATTTCATCCAATTTAGATTTTGTAAGTGCTTTTGCACGTCTCACACGGTGAAAACCAATTGCAAAACGGTGAGATTCATCACGTATATTCTGCAACAGGTATAAAACTGGCGAGTCATGGGGGAGTATAATGGGATCTTTCCTATCGGGCAAGAAAAGCCTCTCTCTGCCTGCATTTCGATCCGGCCCCTTTGCTATAGCACAAAAAGTAACCCCATCCACTTGCAAATCTTCTGCTACCTCAAGTACCGCGTTCAACTGCCCCACTCCCCCATCCAACAGAACCAGATCCGGCCACTCTTTAGCGTGTTGGCTACTGTCTTCGCCCTCTTCTGGTCGCTGTTTTAGCTGTAAAAAACGCCTCGTGAGAACCTCCCCCATCCTAGCTGTATCGTCTGTTGCTGTACTGTCCTTGATGATAAAACGCCGATAGCCATTTTTTTTAAAACCATCTTGCCCAAAAACCACCAATGAGCCAACCGCCTCAACACTGGATGTGTGGGAAATATCACACGCCTCTATCCGTTCAAGGGGCTGGGAAAGCCCCAACAACTCTTGCAGGCTCTGGAGCACAACTTTATGGCTACCTACATGGCTACGACGACGTTTCAGCTCTACTTGGGCGTTGTCCTCTGCCATTTTAATTAAACGCCGTTTTTCCCCTCGTATGGGGTTGCTAATTCGCACCACTCCACCCCGTAAGCGACTTAAAGCAGCACTCAACCAATTGCTCTCTTCCAACGGTTGGTTAACCAAAATTTCTGGTGGGGGCCATCCGGATTTGCCTCCAGACTCCATACGATAATTGGGGTTGGAATAGTACTGGGAGATAAAAGATTCCAAAACCTCGGCCTCTTTTAAACCCTCAGTATTGTCAGGAAAAAAGTTTCTATTACCAAGATTAAGACCCTGACGGACAAAAAATATCTGAATAGCCACTCCCCTTGATGTAGCAAGACAGGCCACAACATCAAGATCAAGTTCTCTTTTAAGGTTTAATCTACGCTGGTCTTGCACCGAGGCCATAAATTTTAGCTGGTCTCTTAAAGCTCCGGCATCTTCATAGTTAAATGCTTCGGACGCCTCCCACATCCTCTTTTTCAGGGATTTCTCCAAAGCCCTATCTTTCCCCTCTAAAAACTGCACCAGATCATCTACCAAACCCCGGTATTTCTTCTCTTCTACCCTGTCACAACACGGAGCAGTACAACGTTTTATCTGATATTGCAAACAGGGACGGGAACGGTTGGCAAACTGCCCGTCGGTGCATTGACGTATGGGAAAAATGGTTTGCAGGTTTTTTAATGTCTCTCGCAGTTCATTAACCGATGTATAGGGGCCAAAATATCGTCCTGGTTTATTGCGTTTACCACGATGCAGGGATAACCGGGGAAAATCATGCTCTAAATTTAAACGTAAATAGGGGTATGACTTATCATCTTTCAATAACACATTGTAGGGAGGTCTAAACCTTTTGATAAGGTTGGCCTCTAGTATCAACGCTTCATTTTCAGAATCTGTTACTGTTATTTCCAGAGCTTTGGCCTGTGCGATCATGGCCTGGATTCTAGGTCCATTTTGTCCGTTAAAATATGACCCAACCCGTTTTTTCAGATGTTTTGCCTTACCAACATAGAGCACACGCCCCTCTTCATCTAAAAAACGATATACCCCCGGGCGCAGAGTCAGACCTGCAACTTGGGATTGAAGTGGATGCTTAGGTGTCAAGATGATTTATAGCTATGACTGCGGGCATAGAGAAGCAGAGCAGCTCCCACCATCAACATTGGCAGGCTCAACCACTGCCCCATGGTCATACCCATTGATAAAAAACCTAAATGGGCATCTGGCTCACGAAAAAACTCCACAATAAATCGACAGATGCCATAACCGAGAATAAACACCCCAAATAGATATCCAGGAGGTCGGGCTTTTCTACCCAACCACCAGAGAACAGCAAAAAGCACAACCCCCTCTAATAACGCCTCATAAAGTTGGCTGGGATGGCGAGGTAGATAACCTGCACCGGGAAAAACCATACCCCAAGAGACATCGGTAACACGCCCCCAAAGTTCACCGTTGATAAAGTTACCAATACGCCCAAGCAACAGACCCAAGGGTACTATCGGAACCAACATATCAACCAGCAAAGAGCAGGTTATTTTATTTCGTCTGGCAAATAAACAGCAGGATATAATGACCCCTAAAAGCCCACCATGGAATGCCATGCCACCTTCCCACACCCTGAATATCGCCAACGGGTCGGAGATATAAAAGCTTGGCTGATAAAAAATCACATAACCAATACGCCCCCCCAATACAACCCCCAGCAATACCCAAAGCAGAAGATCTCCCAAGGTCTCTTCTGATAGTTTGGCATTGAGTCTTTTTGCCCTATTTTTTAGCAGAGGCCAACCCAGTATAAATGCCAAACTATACATCACCCCATACCAACGAATTGCCAAAGGGCCGATTTCAACTATTATTGGATCAATTTCCGGATATGCAATCATGACTTATCGTATTGTCTCATTCTGCACTATTACTAGCTTCAGGATAACATCCAAGAACTTTTAAGCTGTTGGTAAAAAATTTCAACTCCTCAAAGGCCAAGAGACAGTGTGGGTCATCTTGTCGGCCCTGAAAATCGAGATAAAAGTGGTAGCTCCAGTTTTTTCCTGGTACAGGGCGTGACTCCAAACGGGTCAAGTTTACCCCATTGGTGGCAAAGCCTCCTAAACATTTGTAGAGTGCTGCTGGTATATTACGCACTTCAAACAGCAAACTGGTTTTATGGGCAACACCTTTTTTCTCTTCACACTCACCATTTTTGGAGATCACCAAAAACCTGGTGGTGTTTTTTGCACTGTCTTGAATATCTTTTTCTAAAATATCCAAACCATATAGCTCGGCACATAACTGGGATGCAATTGCTGCCTCTTGGCTGTGGCCTTGGGTGCCTAGCGTTGCAGCAGCACCAGCGGTATCGTAAACAGAGCACCGTTTCCAACCCTGCTTGCGGATAAAGGAGTGGCACTGGGCCAAAGCCTGGGGGTGAGAGTAGACAGCGCCTATATCATCAATGGATGACCCCTTAACCCCCAGCAAACAGTGTTGTACCTGAAGATAGTGCTCACCAACAATGGAGAGGTTGTGCAGAGCTAATAGATCATAGCTATCAGAAACCACGCCAGCCATGCTATTTTCCACTGGGACCATTCCCAAATCCACATTGCCCGACTCCACCTGATCAAAAACATCTTCAAATGTGTTACAGGGAAGATGATCCCAATCCGGCATTTTTTCCCGACATGCCTGTTCGCTATAAGCTCCTCGCATTCCTTGAAAAGCAACTGTTTTATTGTTGTCCATCGGTTTTAGCATTCCTTGGCTGTTTTTTAATCGAGGTATACTATAACTGCTAGAAGTAAGAACCAAAAGCCCATACTATCAGGGTTTATGATCTTATGTTAGGATTAACCCGGATATTTAATGAAAAAATTGCAAACAGACCCTACTCTTCAACCAGCAATATGGGCGCAATCCCAATATTTAGCCCATTTTGCAAAAGATCTCGCCAATCAAAATGGGTTTAAATATATTCGCAAACTGGACAAACATGAGGGTATATATCTAGCCATGACCGAAGAGAGGCTGGAGCTTCACACCGACAAAGATTCTAAAGAGGGGCCGATATTTGCCGAATTTGTCGCAGGGAAAATGGGTTTTAGAAGGGCGCAAGGTCTGGGACGAAAACAGCCTATTGGTAGAGCTATAGGTCTTAAAAAAGATAATTCACCAACCATATTAGATGCCACGCCCGGACTAGGCCGTGATGGATTTATCCTTGCTTGTTTAGGCTGCAAGGTGCGACTGGTAGAGAGGTCTAACATCATAGCTGCCTTGCTGCAAGATGGCCTTAAACGGGCTTTAGATGACCCGGCAACAGGCCATATTGTTAATAACAACATCTCTTTAGAAGTTGCAGATGGAAAAGATATCATGGCTTTGGGAAAAAAACCCGAAGAGGTGGTCTACCTTGACCCTATGTATCCCCACAGGACAAAATCTGCTTTGGTAAAAAAAGAGATGCGCTATTTGCGGTCTGTTGTTGGTGAAGATGAAGATGCCCAATCTCTACTGGAATGCGCATTAAATTATGCTATAAAACGTGTGGTGGTAAAACGGCCCCACCCATCAAAACCACTTGGTGACCTAAAACCTGACTTTACCGTTAACAGCAAAAAAACTCGCTTTGATGTATATTTGACAAATAATGATTGACCCCTTAACTATGGCAACTAGTAAAAATCTTACCGAGCAAAACCTCCGGCAGACTCTAAAAAAAACCCATAAAAGCATAAGAGACACCATGCTTTGGGACCGCTTTATTTTTCGCCAGAAAATTCAGTTTATTGAGAACAAACTGCTTAAAGGTGACAAAAGAGAAGAGGCTAAACTTACCCAACTGCAAAATAAAAT
>JADFZU010000096.1 GCA_015232365.1 Magnetococcales bacterium
ACCTCCAGCATATGTGACGGCAAGAGCCTGGCGTTGAATATTGAGGGAGCATACAGAAAAGTCTGGAAGATGTGGTGTGATAACCAATCAATTTGATAGCTATTTTATTGAACTTTATGCTTGAGGAATAGATAATAATGACGAACAATCTGCAGACAGCACAGCAGCTATCAATTGATAAAGCTTATAAACAGGCCTATGAGCATTTTAACGCCCAACGCTATTCTGATGCCGACAAACTCTGTACTGCCATAATTCAAGCTGTGCCAAATCATATTGATGCTATAAATTTACTTGGAGTTATCGCCCAGAAGGTAGGCCGCAATGATTTGGCAACAGAGCTATTTCAACAAGCCATAAATATCGACAGTAGCAGAGCTTTGCTGTACTACAATCTAGGAACATCACTTTTTCAGCTAGGAAGAGAAGAAGAGGCGGTTAAAACTTTAAAAACAGCTTTGGAAAAAGAGCCTGGCAACAGGCAAATCAGCGACTATCTTAATACTATTCAAAAACCAGATATTGGAATAAAAAGCAGCCTGAATAGTGCAGAAGAGTTTTTGCAACAAGGGATATCCTATCACCAAACTGGTCAATTGGATGCAGCTATACAGTGCTACCGAAAGACCCTGGAGTTAAATCCAGAACATGCTGTAGCTCATTCAAATATGGGGTTTGCTCTTCAAACCACAGGAGAGCTAGAGCAAGCAGTTAGCAGTTACCAAAAAGCTATAACTTTTAAACCTGATTATGCAGAGGCTTACTACAACCTTGGGGTTGCCTTAAACGAGCAAGGCAAGCTGGAGCTAGCGGTTGCCAGCTATAATCAAGCAATCACAATTAAACCGGATTATGTAAAAGCTTATAACAATCTGGTTAACATACTAACCAAACTAAAAGGAGTTGACGAAGGTTTGCATCTACTGCAAGCCACCGTGGAAAAAGGTCTGGACGACAACGCTATTGCCACTTTATTCACCAACCTACTCAACTATCACATGCCTAAAACAGCATCTGACAACAAATATGTAAAAGCACAAGAAGCTTTGCAACTACTGGAATATGAATATATTGACAGGGAAGTAATTACTGATGCAGTTGTACAGAGATTATTTGCACAATGCCAAGAGGTAATGGACTCTCATAAAATAGATGTTACCGGGGATACTACACAGATATTCAGAGGCTTGGTAACCCTATCTCCAAACACCTCTTTAGCTAGAAACTGTAACCGTCATGCACTGGTATTTGAAAAATTTCAAATTATCCCTGAAGAGTGTTTTGACTGCTATAAAGTGACGGTAAAGCCGAGAACTGTTATGGAGTTATTCAAACTGATGCTGGTTTTTGACAGCATTGATTTACCTAAAGATAACTTACGCAAATGTATGGTGGAGGTAAGGCCGAACATTTCCGGAGCTTACAAAGGTTTTGTCTATTGTCAGGGAGTTCAGGAAGCCAAAGATCTTTTGGAGCTTGTCCAACAAACTATATATGAGAAAATCTCCAAACATATTCCGGTTTCTGTAAAGAGAGGCTGTTCAGAGTACCCGCCTATCTACCCTGAATATGAGCATATTGATGATGATAGCAACAAAATGATGCAGTATAATGAGCAGTGGCGTCACTACGAGGAATATACCGACAAAAACCTTACTAAACACCTTTATCCTCCCACGTACGATACCCACAACCATAAAGGCTTTACATTGCGTGATGCCCAAGTAATGCAAGAATGGCTATCGTATGCGGCTATGATCGGAGATTTAAGCTATATTAAAATTTTCGACTCACCTGTAGTACACAAATTATTGACCGTAAAACGCCCACCGTTTCAGGCTGTAGGCGATGGATAATAACCTAATTGAGAATGAAGCAGAGAGATTATCAAAAAACCATGCCCAATAGTAAAGATTCTGATCAGACAAAAATTGCTATAAATGTTGCTTTTAAACAGGCAGTTGACCATTTTAATGCTGGACGTTACACCGACTCCGACCAAATCTGCACAGCTATTATTCAAACAGTACCAAATCATATTGATGCTATAAATCTACTTGGGGTTATTGCACAGAAGTTAGGCCGTTATGATTTGGCAATAGAGCTATTTCAAAGGGCTATAAATATCGACAACTGCAACCCTTTGCTATATTACAACTTGGCAACAGCCTTTAGTCAGCTTGGTCAAATTAACGAGGCGATTAAAGTGCTGCAAACAGCTTTAGAAAAAGAGCCTGATAATATTCAAATAGCTGAATATTTAATCACTATACGCAACAGTACTCTAGCAAATACAGCAGTTGACGGTACTAGGGTTAAAGATGAGGAATTTTTACAAAAAGGTCTGGAATTTCATCAAGCTGGTCAATTAGATCAGGCGGCTATTTGCTATCAAAAATGCCTTGAAATCAACAATAAAAATGCACATGCTTTCGCAAACATGGGGGCTATATTTCAAGCCAAAGGAGAGATGGAAAAAGCCGTTGACAATTACCAGAAAGCCATTAAAATCCAGCCTGGTCTTGCAGATACACTCTACAATCTTGGCAAAGCCCTGCAAGAGCAAGGCAAGCATGGGCTGGCAATAAGCAGCTATCAAAAAGCTATTGCAATCAAGCCAGATTTTGCTGAAGCCTACTCCAATATTGCCGTTGCCCTGCAAGAGCAAGACAGACTGGAAGATGCCGTTGGCTATTGCCAAAAAGCAATTGCAATTCAGCCTAATATTGCAGATACATACTATAACCTTGGCAACATATTGAAAGAGCAAGGCAAACTTGGTAGTGCAGTTTATAACTACCAAAAAGCTATCACAATTAAACCAGGCTTTGCAGATGCTTACTACAATCTTGGCAACGTCCTAAAAGAGCAAGAAAAGCTGGACCTGGCTGCTGACAGCTACCAACAAGCTATCACATTAAAACCAGGTTATGCTGGGGCACTCTACAACCTTGGTATTGTTTTAGAAGAGCAAGGCAAACTTGACCTAGCGGTTGTCAATTACCAAAAAGCAATAGCTATCAATCCCGGTTTTGCAGATGCTTACTACAACCTTGGCAAGACCATAAATGAACTTGGTAACCTTGATTTAGCAGTTGAATACTACCAAAAAGCAGTTGCAATTAATCCTGAATATGCTAAGGCATACTATAATCTTGGTATTATATTTAGAGAACAAGGCAAGCTTGATCTAGCAATTACCAGCTACCGACAAGCAATAGCTATTAAACCTGATTATGCCCAAGCCTATTCCAACCTTGGTAACGCCCTACGTGAACAAGGTAAGCTGGATTTAGCAGTTGAATGCTACCAACGAGCAATTGCAATTAAACCTGACCTAGCAGATGCTTATTTCAATCTTTCAACAAACAAAAAATATAGTGATATCTCTGAAATTCAGTTTATGAAGACAGCGTTGGCAAATACAACAAGCATAGATGATCAGATTCACCTTAACTTTGCCATAGGCAAAGCTATGTCAGATATAAAGCACTACTCAGAGGCTTTTCAATACTATCTTGAAGGTAATAGAGTTAAAAGATCGACAATTAATTACGATTTTACAAGCACAAAAAAATTTTTCAATCAACAACAAGAAATTTTCAACAGAGCACTCTTTGAGGCAAGAGATAATTTCGGATGCATCGATGGCAGTCCTATATTTATTTTAGGAATGCCCCGTTCAGGCTCTACTCTTGTCGAGCAAATATTATCCAGCCACCCAGATGTATATGGAGCGGGAGAGTTAGACTTTATTAGTCGTTACATTAATGAAAGAGTTCACTCAAATATGGATGATAATATTTCTGATGCCTACTCACGGCTTAACTCTAATGATTTTTATGAACTTGGCAGTAAATATATCAAGAAAATCAGGGAAAAAGACAAATACTCTAAGTTTATTACTGATAAAATGCCCCATAATTTTCTAAACATTGGGATGATAAGACTTATTTTACCTAACGCTAAAATAGTTCATACAGTTCGTTCACCAGAAGATACCTGCCTCTCAATCTTTAGAACAAAGTTCTCAGAAGTGCATGACTATGCATATAACCTTACAGAGCTTGGACAGTATTATAGATTATATTCTGAAATTATGGCTCACTGGCATAGAACATTACCTGGATTGATTTATGACATTAACTATGAAGCATTAATATCTAATCAAGAAGATGAGACAAAAAAGCTATTAGATTATTGCTCTCTGGAGTGGAACGACAACTGTTTACAGTTCCATAAAACCATCAGGAACGTTAAGACAGCGAGTAATTATCAGGTTCGACAACCAATGTATAGTAGTTCTGTCGGAGGTTGGAGACGGTTTGAAAAAGAGTTACAACCCTTAATTGCAGCTCTTGGAGATTTAGCAACTGAAGCAAATTAACCTGGAGATAATTCAATTGAGTGCAGACAGAACATTTCAGCCACCCAACAGTGGCAAAACCCAGCTCACTATCGAGAGTGCGTTCACTCAGGCTGTCGACCACTTCAGTGCTGGCCGCTACACCGAGGCTGATAAATTATGCACAGCCATCATTCAAGCAGTTCCCAACCATATTGATGCCATAAACATGCTGGGGCTTATTGGTCAGAAACTCAACCAACATGATCTTGCTACCAAGCTGTTTCGACAAGCAATTAATTTCGATAAGAATAACGCCTTATTACTTTACAACCTGGCAACATCACTCAACTCTCAGGGCAAGATAGAAGAGGCGGTTAAAGCTTTAGAATCAGCTTTTAAAATTGATCCTGGAAACAGCCTAATCAGCAGTTATTTAAGCAGTATTAAAGATAGAATCGATGAAGTTCTACAACAAGGGGTAAAGTTTCACCAAGCTGGACAGCTAGACCGGGCAATGGAGAGTTATGAGCAGGTTATTGCAATCCAACCTGAAAATGTAGCAGCCATAAGCAATATTGGCACTATTTTTCAAACTAATAATATGCTGGATCAAGCAGTTAGCAGCTATAAAAAGGCAGTAGCTATAAACCCGGAATTCTCTCAAGCATGGTATAATCTTGGGGATGCATTGCATAAACAAGGAAAGCTGGATAGTGCAGTTGCCAGTTACCAGAAATCTATAACA
>JADFZU010000097.1 GCA_015232365.1 Magnetococcales bacterium
TATAGATGGTGAGAACAAAGATTTTTCTTGCCTTTCCATGCACTTTCACCAATTCTCCGAGCAGACTAACTTGATAGTCTTTGGTTGGTTAGGTTTGTATCTTGTTGGTTTGAAACTTACTCTCTGCTGCTCCCCTCTTTATCCACAAGAATAAACTCTATACATCCTTATTAAAGAAAGCCAGAAGAATTTCAAGCCTCGGTTAAGATGAGGAACAGGCCCCAAACAGTTCATGAACTTTGTTACCAACGTATCACCGCATGATGGACCTCTAAAAATCAATAACTTTTATGCCCGCCTTTGATGAAAGCAGGCATTAAGGTAAGCAACAAACCAATTTAACCCCAGAGCTATTACATTGACGCACAATATATTTTGTTTTAGCATACAAGATGTTAGATGATTGGTATCAGTCAATAGAGCTCTCAGGCTCCTTTCCTTGGTGCCAGAAGTAAGGGATGGTACAAAAGAATGCCACTTGTACCGCACCAGGTGATTTGCAATCACCACATTCCATCCAACCAATATCGGATTTTCAATCTCGGTCAAGCACGGTAACTTCATGAATTATTATCATAATGATGCATCATGATGCTAATTCTGCAAAAGCAGGTTTGGTTTACGGTTATAGCATTACTACTCCTCATTTCAAATTGGAGCTCCTTGACTCTGCTTGTTCATACCTGGAGTGAATGGCCGGAATATGAGCATGGTTTTCTGATTCCATTGGTATCAGGCTGGCTCATATGGCAGCGACGTAGCTATTTACGAACAGATGGATCATGGCTTGGAACAGGAGTAGTCTTATTTGGGGCGTTAATCTCTCTTGTTGGTCAGTTGGCCATCGCCCCAGCTATTGCCCAATACGGGTTTGTGATTCTTATTCTCGGGTTAGCCTTCAGTCTGATCGGCTGGCAAGCTTTCAAGACGGTTGCTATACCACTAATGGTACTGTTCTTTATGGTGCCACTACCAACGTTCTTACATATCAGTTTGTCAAATGAACTGCTAAGACTTTCATCGGAATTAGGTGCAGCATTTCTTATGGCCATCGGAGTTCCGGCATACCTGGAAGGCAATATAATTGATTTGGGCATTTATCGCTTGCAGGTAGTGCAGGCCTGTAATGGCATGCGCTACCTCCTACCCATTGTTGCCCTCTCTTTTATCTGTGGCTTCATATACCAAGGCTCTCTTCTGGTGCGGAGTTTTATCACTCTTTCCGGTATTCCTTTAGCAATCCTTATGAACGGATTCCGACTTGGCGTAACCGGGATCATGGTCAATACCTGGGGCATTGGTATGGCAGAAGGGTTTATGCATGACTTCCAGGGCTGGGTTGTTTATGCGGTTTGTTTGGTGTGTTTAATCAGTGAGATGTTTGTTATCAACTTTATTACGGGCAACGGTAGAACCATTACTGAGGCTCTGCAATTTGAGCTGATCAAAGGAGTCACACTGGAAAAAAAGCCTCTCAACATTCCAAAACCGGCTCTTGCCGCAATAATCCCACTGATTGTACTAGCCTTGACCGTTAATACTCTGGAATCCAACGCTACCCAGGTTTACCGTCGGCCATTTTCTGAGTTTCCCACAAAATTGGAAGAATGGACGGGGAATGCTAGCGCAATGGACAAAAGTGAACTGGAGTTTTTGAAGCCAGATGATTATATGATAGTGAACTTCTCAGTCGCAAAGGGATCTCCTATAAACCTCTATGCTGCTTACTATCTGGAGCAAAGAATCACTAAGTCAATTCACTCTCCAAGCATCTGTCTGCCAACTAATGGTTGGATCATGCGAGAGACCAGTCGCATAGAAATTCCTGATGTTATCCAAGGGGGGTCACTATCAGTCAATCGAGCAGTTGTCCAGAAAAATAGTGAAACCCGACTAGTCTACTACTGGTTCCAACAAGCAGGGCGTAGCATTGCTAACCCTACCCTTGCAAAATGGTTCATGTTCAGTGATTCTGTTATGCGGGGGCGTAGTGATGGTGCTCTTGTACGCTTAATGATTCCGGTGCAACGAAAAGATAGGGTTGAGGTTATAGAGCACCAACTTCAGCAGTTTGTTCAACTCATCTACCCTTATCTGGAAAAGCATATTCCTGACTAAACGTAACACAAAGCTGCTGAAGACAAATCAAGAAACAACCGATATAGGTCCTGATGTGCGTATAATGCACACATAAAAAACTGCATATCGTGGGGATGATATAAGTATGGGGGGGGGTAATAATATTCGTCGTATGAGGTTTTTGTCATTCATAATAACTGTATTTCTGTCTTTTGGGTTCGCAACACCTGCATATGCCCTGTCATTCAGTATAAACTGGGATGCCGACTTTCTTGCTGACAATGATGCCAGGAACGCTTTTACACGTGCTGCTGATCAATGGTCAGCTATCTTTACTGATGATATTACCATTGAGTTTGATGCTGTTTGGCAATCATACGGTGTAGGTAGTACGACATTGGGATCTGCTGCAAGTGATTCTTATCTGCAAGATTTCGATACAATGCGAAATGCCATGGAAGCTGATGGTGCAGACGAATCAGATGATGGCATTACTGCTTATTTACCAACTGCCGCTCAGTTTGCAGCACCAACCCTAGAAGCTGGAGATGCCATAAGTACAGTTGGTATATATATGCAAGAGGCTACACTGAAAGCTCTAGGATATGATACTTCAGCTTTCCCGAATCCAGACTCCACTCTGACATTTAACAGCGATTATACATGGGATTATGACAATACTGATGGAGTTACTGCTTTGACAATGGATTTTGAGACTGTTGTAGCCCATGAAATTGGACATGCTTTGGGTTTTACGTCAACCGTAGATATTTTTGATTATAACGCTGCGGTTACATACGCTATTAAACCATTGGATTTCTTTAGATTTGGCCCTGGAGCAGATCCATCTACAAACGCTGAATTTACTACTTTTCCTCGTGACCTGACTCCCGGTAATGCAGCATTTTTTGATGATATCAGCGGAACTACCTACCTATTTTCAACAGGCAAAAACGATGGGGATGGGCAGCAAGCCAGTCATTGGAAGGATAATTTGAGTATTGGCTTAATGGATCCAACATTGGATTGGGCAACCTATTATGGAATTTCAGCTTCTGATATTCGAGCATTGGATTTAATTGGCTTTGACTACGAAGTACCAACACCGTTGCCAGCAACGGCACCCTTATTTGCATTTGGCCTAGGTGCCTTGGCTTGGCTGAAAAAGCGATCACAGAGCAGGACCAAGACCATATGATATCGCAATTGGTAAAATTCAATATAATTTATAGCCTCCTTTTTTTCCTGCTAGCAACCCACATTGAGCAAGCTTTTGCTATGGAAGCAGCACCCATTCGACCTTTTGAGGCTAGTTATACATCAGCCACATATGTGGCACTGGCTGAAGTTACCGACTACCATCGTCAGCATGGGGTAACCGTCCGCATTGTAAAATCTATTCGTGGTGGTTTAGAACTCGGAGATCATCTCAACATTGCTGGAACGGTTGGAGTCTCTTTTTTGCAGGCTCCAGGAAAAAAAATAGTCATTTTTCTCCGGGAGGTGCGTGAAAGAAATGGGTTTCTGGTCTCCGGTCCAGCTTCTGGAGGAATGATGAGAGAAACCCTTAACCAGTTGGATGAAATAGCCCAGGCTTATACCGCACCATCCAAAGTGTTGCTTGGGAAGTCGGCTAGGGGGAGGCTGGCAGCAGCATACTATCTAGCAACAAGAGATGAGGTGACACCTGATAATCGTAACCATATCATGCATGAACTGGTTTTGGGCTTGGAGGATAGACAGCTTGAAAGCAATCAAGCTGCAATAGATGGCCTCTTGGCGTTGGGAATTTATATCCAAAAACAATTTGGAGCCTACCATCCAGGATTCAAGCTTAAACTCAAACAAGCTTTTGCTCAAAAGGTTAAAGCCAAGTTATTGGGCAACAAAAAATGAAATAATTGTATAGCCGGTTGGTGACTGGAACATATTAAAGTTACTATCGTCTAGTTGGGAGCTTTTTTTCTGGCTGTTAAATTGAACATCTCAAACTTCGGCAGGCCACTATTTTTCCTCAAAAGAGTTCTATGAATCACAAGTCAGACAAACAAAATAATCAGGAAGAACTGACACTCATTGGTCGATCCACTGAAAATAATTTTGTTGTCAATGATGCATCCTTGGCAGATACCCATCTGATTATTACCAAACATCAAGGATATCAATATGAAGTAGTGCTGGCTGAAGGGGTGGATGGGGACTTTAAGGTTAATGGTATTCCATGCACCAAATCACTTTTACAAAATGGTGATACTCTTGAAGTTGGCAATTCCCGTCTTGAAATTGAGACAGAACCACTGTTGTTTATTTTCGTAGAAACGGCTGAAAAAGAGCGTGGTTCAAAATTATGGATCATCTTGTTTATTTTAGCCATTTTTGTCAGTGTAGCTTCTGCTCTGTATTGGCCACGTCTGTTCCCTGAGATTGCGATATCAAGATATATGGAGCAAGGAAAATTATTACAGAAAAAAGAGGAGTATGAAAAAGCCAGATTGAGTTATCAGAATGTTGTCAAGATTGACCGTAACAATGTGGAGGGTAATTATCGTCTGGGGGTGGTCTTGGAGAAACTTGGAAAGCCACGGCGTGCCTTCGATCAGTTTATGAACGTGGTTCGTATCAACCCCAGACATATAGACCGATATTTCCCAAGTTCACCATACATGAAGCTCCAATCTACTAGAAATTGTCTCCACAATCCATTTTGATATCGGTATAATAGCACCCAGCAACCTCATCAAGTTACTCTTGGATCAAATCAAACGAGAAATATGCTGATTTCTGTCTGATTTCCACTTTTTGAGCGCACCAATCCTTCGATTCTCAACATTCTATTACTGTTGTCCCTACGCCGGAACCATTCGCCATCGTCGTATTCGGCTAAGGATCATCGCAAACAAACGTTTTG
>JADFZU010000098.1 GCA_015232365.1 Magnetococcales bacterium
ATTATGACCTTTATTGCTCATAGTTTGCAAGTAGCTTGAAATTCGACAATAAGGGACACCTTACCTATTTCCTTTATGAAACCAAAAAATGATTGACAGCATTTTATCACAAAAAAAGGACCAAGCATAACACTTGGTCCTTTTAATATTTGAATGGTAGCGAGGGGGGGAATTGAACCCCCGACACACGGATTATGAATCCGCAGCTCTAACCATCTGAGCTACCCCGCCATGCTGTATGATAGGCTGGAGATTGTAACCTGGATTTTCTCTCTGTCAACCCTACTAAGGTTTCTTTGGACTTTTTTTTGTTTTTTAGCCGCTTTTTTGCCAATATTCAGACAAACTTTTTATAATCCCTTCTCCTGTCGCCTCTTTGGCAACTAAATCAATCTCTATTTTTCCTTGGCTTACAGCCCGCTTTGTCACTTCGCTAATAGCAATTATAACCGGTCTTTTCAGCCATAAAACGCCATCAGGAGGAAGAACGTTTAAAAGTGCCTTGCCTGTTCTACTGCTAAACAGTGGTATAGCATCAACCTTACCATCTTTCAGGGCATGCATAGCCAGGAGTGGCAATGATTGGGCTGGCTCGGCCCTGTATGCTGCTACCAGGTCTATTTGATAACCAGAGCCTCTCAACTCCTGGACAAGCTCTCCCCTTCCCTGCTCTGCTCTTGGAAAGAGCAATCTCCCACCTTCTGGCTGCCAGCCCTTTATCGCCGCAGCCAGCTCTCTGCTCCCGGATGGTTGACCTGGCGATGCTGCTGGATAACCAGCGTTCTTGATTATTGCCGCTGTTTTCTGCCCAACAGCAAATATCGGTGGAACTTTCATGCCAGCAGTTAGCTTTGCCAAAAATGCCCTGGCTCCATTGGCACTTGTAATAATAATACCTCTGTATCTATCTATACTTTCCATCGCTGAATTGAATAGGCCAGAATCTACTGGTGGTTTAATATCCAGCATGGGAGCAAGCAGATAGCGACCACTGCATGACTCAATAAGACGACAAAAATCCTCTGCTTCCGGCAGAGGCCGGGTAACAAGAATCAATCTTCCCTGTAAATTTATAAGGGTCATGAGTTGGCAGCGGCTGCGTTTAACTCTGCTAAAATTTTATCTGCTCCCTGAGCCAGCAGATTTTTTGCCAGCCCTACCCCCAAAGCAACAGGACTGGCAGCCTCGCCAACATGGGTCTCGGTGATGCTGTGCTTTCCATCAATGGTTGCTACCCGGCCCTGCATGGTAAGTTTATCACCATCACGCTGGGCAAAACCGGCAATAGGAACCTGGCAACCACCCTCTAGAGTAGCTAAAAAAGCCCTTTCAGCATCTATACACATCCGGGTAGTCTCATGGTTGAGCACCTTGAGTAGTTTAGCCGTTTTAGCATCACCAACCCTTAGCTCAATACCTACCGCCCCCTGACCGTTGGCAGGAATAACTACTTCTGGGTCAAGATACTCTACGACATGATCAGTCATCTCCAACCTTTCAACCCCGGCAGCAGCTAAAATTATGGCATCAAACTCTCCATTGACAAGCTTGGCAATTCTGGTGTTGACGTTGCCACGCAGTGGAATGATTTTCAGATCAGAGCGAATAGCCAGAATTTGGCTCTGCCTTCTAAGAGAAGAGGAGCCTACCTTGGCTCCATGAGGCAAATCTGCTAAACTCTTATGGTTGATTGATAGTAGCACATCCCGTGGATCTGCACGCTCCAAAACCGGCCCCAACTCCAGCCCATGAGGAAACTCAGAAGGAACATCTTTCATGGAGTGAACAGCAAAATCAGCACGACCATCAAGCAAAGCCTCCTCCAACTCCTTGACAAACAACCCCTTGCCGCCAACCTTGGCTAGGGGCACATCAAGAATTATATCGCCTTTGGTTTTTATAATGATCAACTCTATATCCAAGTCGGCATGCTCTGCCTCCAACTTGGACTTTACCCAGTTAGCCTGCCACAAAGCCAAGGCACTACCCCTGGTACCAATTCGTAGTTTTTGGAAGTCCATCAAGGCTCCTTTTTATCTGTTTGCCATGTTTTATTGTTCAAGAAAAGCGTACACTGATTGATTTTATCATGTAAAAAGTATGCAGCAAGTAGATTGCAAGGACAATAGTATGCGAATTTTGGGTATAGAGACAAGTTGTGATGAGACTGCAGCAGCAGTTGTGGAGAGCCACTCCAACAGCTCAAATCGAGGGACTATACTATCCAACATTGTCCAGACCCAACTCGAAATACACGCTGAATATGGCGGTGTAGTACCAGAATTGGCTAGCCGGGCCCATATTAGCAACGTAAGCTCAGTTGTTCAGGCAGCTCTAGATCAAGCCAAGATTAAACCGGCTGATTTAGACGGTATTGCAGTTACTACAGGGCCGGGCTTGATCGGTGGTCTTTTGGTTGGGGTTGCCACAGCGAAAGGCTTGGCTCTTGCAACCAAAAAACCCCTTATTGGCGTCCACCATATGGAGGGCCACCTTATGAGTCCTTTTTTAGACAATAATTCAGCAAATGATTGTAGTGTCGGCTTTCCATTTGTTGCCCTGCTGGTCTCAGGAGGCCACACTTTATTGCTCCATGCCCGTGGTTTTGGCGATTATGTTCTACTAGGCCAGACCAAAGATGATGCAGTAGGAGAGGCTTTTGATAAAGGGGCTAGAATGTTGGGCCTTGAGTATCCTGGAGGTCCAGCCATTGCAAAACTGGCCCAAAACGGTAATAATGCCGCTATTCGCTTTCCACGGATTTTACTCGACAAAAAACTTTTTGATTTCTCTTTTTCTGGGTTGAAAACATCACTTAGAACGCATTTAATTAAAAATCCACCTGCTGAGTTAAATCCGCAATCTATGAGCGATATAGCAGCCTCATACCAAGAGGCTATTGCCGAAACACTAACAATAAAAGCCATTAACGCTTGCCACCACACAAACTGCAAAAACCTGCTTGTAGCTGGTGGAGTTGGAGCAAACAGACGGTTGCGTGAACTGTTGATCAAAAGTGCGGGAAGAGATATCCAAGTTACTTTTCCAGCCATGGATGTCTGCACTGATAATGGAGCTATGATTGCTCTGGCTGGGTTACGACGATTGGAATCAGGTCAGAGCGATAGCTGGGATCTTAATGCCCGAGCCAGATGGCCCTTAACTCAGCTTGCATCAGTTGCGTAATAACGAAGACGGAGTGCAAAAAATTTATTTAACTGTGGACTTTTAAAACCCATGCTACACCATAACTTAAAGACATTTTTTCTATCCGCTAAGAGATAAAAATACCATACTATATTCAGTTATGTATTTACAGATCAAAGATTAACCAAACCAAATTCAGGACGGTTTTATAATGCAGACAAACTCATCTTATGATAATAGCGTAGCAGTAATAGGTGCTGGTTCCTGGGGGACCGCCCTGGCCTCTGTCTTGGCAACAAAACTACCAACTGTTACCATCTGGTGCCGCGAGGAAGAGGTAACGGCTGGTATCAACCAGAACCACTGCAACCCTCTCTATGTATCCGAACTATCCATACCTGAAAATATTGTTGCCAGCTCCGATTTAATAGATGTGGTTGCCAACCATCGGGTTTTGATTATGGTAATCCCAACCCAATTCACCCGCCGGGTTTTGGAGTCGATCAAAACAGTGGTAACTGAAAAAACGGTTTTTGTCTCAGCAAGTAAAGGTGTTGAGGTAGAGACTCTGACACTGCTCTCAGAAATTTATACAGATGTCTTTGGCCAGAAAGGAACCCAGCAATCATGTTATCTATCCGGCCCATCGTTTGCTCGTGATGTGATTAAACAACTACCAACTGCTGTTGCTGTTGCTGGAAAAAACTCCAAGCTTGTCAAGGAGATTCAACATCTCTTCTCCACCCCGTTTTTTCGTACTTATCGCATTAGTGATGTGGTTGGATTGGAACTGGGTGGTGCATTGAAAAATATTATTGCCCTGGCTGCCGGGATTAGTGATGGTTTAGGTTTTGGAAATAGTGCAAGAGCTGCCCTTATCACCAGAGGGCTATCGGAGATGACGCGTCTTGGAACCCGCTTGGGAGCTTCACCAGAAACTTTTTCTGGACTCTCAGGCTTGGGAGACCTGATGCTCACAGCCTCTTCTGAAATGTCAAGAAACAGGACTGTTGGTTTTCGTCTAGGTTCTGGCGAGAACCTGGAAGAGATTCAAAAAGGCTTTAGAGAGGTAGCTGAGGGTGTAAAAACCACATTAAGTGTCTATAGGTTAGCAGAAAAACTAGGTGTCGATATGCCAATCTCCCGAGCTGTTTATGGCATACTATATGAAAATCGCACACCACGTTCGGTAGTTACAGAGTTGATGGATAGAACCTTGAAAGCAGAACATTAAAATATTTCAGACAAACATTTATTATAACCAAAAAAGCCGCCGAGAACTACTTTCCCGGCGGCTTTTTTATAGATGTAACTATTATAAGGAGAGGTAGTTATTTGGCAACTACTTCCTCAGCCTTTGGACCTTTATCGCCTTGAGTAACAATAAACTCTACACGTTGTCCTTCGGCTAAATTACGAAATCCTTCCCCGGATATTGCACTGAAGTGTACAAATACATCCCCTCTGCCCTCATC
>JADFZU010000099.1 GCA_015232365.1 Magnetococcales bacterium
TTCTTCTTGAGGGTTACAACGACATGGACGGCCTGTTGACAGCAATTAAAACTGTTGCCAAGGATGATGTTTTTATCTATGAAGTTTAATTAAACCGTTAAAAAATCTTGCTCACTGTCTAAATCTGCACGTGAGACGATCTCGTCTGGACCGGTCGAGTAGGAGGAGTTGACTATTCTGCTTAGCAAGGAGGATTAATCATTGCTCCTTCGGGATCTTGGGCACAATCGCTAATTTCAACTTTTCCATCTATAAGCCGCACCCTGTTTTCGGCAAACAGCCGCACCGCCAGAGGATATAGGCGGTGTTCCTGTTTCAGGATACGAGCAGCTAGAGCATCGGCATCATCTTCTAGCATAATCGGCACTACTGCCTGGGCGATAATTGGCCCTGTATCCATACCTTCATCAACAAAATGGACCGTTGCCCCAGAAAACCTTACCCCGGCATCAATAGCCTGCTGCTGGACGTGAAGACCTGGAAACGCTGGCAGCAAAGCCGGATGGATGTTGATCAACCTACCACTGAAGTGACGAACAAACTCCGGGGTTAAAAGCCGCATAAAACCAGCTAGGCAGACCAGGTCAACCCCTGCCCCATCTAGAGCCTGGATCATGGCCTTATCAAAAGGCCCCCGGCCATCATAACCCTTATGCTCTATTACCTGAGTGGGAATAGAGCCTCTCTTAGCCCGCTCAAGACCAAATGCGGTAGCAACGTTGCTTAATACCAGAACAATCTCAGCATTAACACTACCAGCCTGACATAGATCAATCAGAGCTTGCAGGTTTGTTCCACCACCCGAGATCAACACACCGATACGCATCGGTTTTTTATTTGAAAAATCAGTCAATGATCTTAACCTGCTCATCTGTTTCAGAAACTCTCGGCACAACTGCACCCACCTGCCACGCCTCCTCACCAGCATCTCGCAAAATTGCCAGGGCTTGCTCAGCATCATCAGCAGCAACAACTGCGATCATTCCCAAACCACAGTTAAAAGTCCGTAACATCTCATCTTCATCAACACTGCCCAACTCTTGCAACAGAGAAAAAATCTCCGGTCGTGGCCAACTTGACTTATGCAACACAACCCCTACTGAATCAGGCAGAATCCGGGGAATATTCTCCCAGAAACCTCCACCAGTAATATGGACCAAACCTTTAACCTGATACTGTTTAGCTAGAGCCAGAATAGATTTTACATAGATTTTGGTCGGGGTAAGCAGTGCCTCTCCCAGGGTTGTATCGCCAAAAGGGGTATCCAAACCCGGCCCACCCTCGCCAATAACCAGATGCCGAATCAAGGAGTAACCGTTGGAGTGGGGGCCGGATGAGGCCAGACCCAAGAGAACATCGCCATCTTGAATTGAGCGACCATCAATAATCTCATCTTTTTCAACCATACCAACAGCAAACCCGGCAAGGTCAAACTCTCCTGGCTCATAAAAATCCGGCATCTCGGCAGTCTCACCACCAATCAAAGCACAACCTGCGTCCCTGCACCCGGCAGCAATCCCCTCAACAACCGTTGCGGCATCTTCTGGTTTAAGTTTTCCTGTAGCAAAATAGTCTAGAAAAAATAGCGGTTCCGCCCCTTGGACAATCAGGTCGTTCACTGACATAGCTACCAGATCGATTCCAACGGTATCCAGTTTGTTGGTTAAAAAGGCTAACTTCAGCTTGGTTCCTACCCCATCGGTAGCCGAAACCAATACAGGATCTCTATATTTGCTCCAGTCAGGATGAAACATTGCCCCAAAACCGCCAAGATCAGTAGCAACCTCAGGACGGTGGGTAGAAGCTACCGCTTTTTGGATCAAACTTACGACACGATTGCCAGCAGCAATGTCAACACCTGCGTCTCTATAGGTTACAGGTGGTCTTTTTTTGGAATCTTTTGCCATGATATTGAAGAAATTCCTTTCTAGGTTTGGTTTTTTTATCTAAGGCAGGGTACACTACTGTGATGGACTGAGAAAAGGAGGTTATTTACAACGATGAAATTTTACAACAGACCCAACACAACCACATTAGCTACCTGGAGCCTGCTTCTAGTAGTTCTGCTCTCCCTATCTCTGCCAAAACCGGCATCTGCTTCGGTTTTTGTAATTGAGGGTATAGAGATAAACATGTCCCTCCCCCTCCCCAACAATCAGATACCTCGAAATGTTGGCCTGGAAAGAGCCGAAGACAGAGCTTTTACCATTCTTTTCAACCGGATGCTGACCAGAGTCAACCAAGATTTCAATCGAGATTTTCTTGAGACAATACGCCGGGAAAAGAAAAAATTCATTGAACGTAGTGTGGTTCGCTCAGAACGTCGTCGCCCCCGGACATTTCAGATAACAGTCGACGTGACTTTTTCTAAAAAAGAGGTGAGCGAAGCATTTGCCAGAGCAGGAATTGCCCACAACCAGAGTGACCACCCCCACTCCCTGCTTGTTATCAAAGCTCCAACCAAAAGCAGCCATGATGAGGTGGAAAAGGTCATCATGCAGTTGACAAAAGATTACGGCATATCTCTGAGTCTGCCCTTGGGAGATATGGACGATATGATGAATCTCACCTGGGATAGAGCGGTAGCGGCTGATCCTCAATTCTTTGACTGGGTAAAGTCCCGCTACAATCTTGAGCAGATGTGGGCGGTTATGGTGACCATGGAGACAGCAGACGGCCAGAGCACCCGACTCCCTTTTTATACCGCTAACGCCAACCTGATTGAGATCACCAAACAGGGTAATTTCTCACCGATACAGGCCAGAAATGGTGGAAGTTTTGCCAGCATAGAGCAGGCCCAGACAACACTGTTCCCGGCTCTTATAGATCAACTTTTATGGCAAGTCTCCAGCCGCTGGATCAGCAATAACGCAGTGGAGCCAGTACTGCGGCACACCATACCTCTGCGAATCGTCCATAATTACCAGCATGTTAAATATGAAAAATTCCTGAAAGAAATCCAGTTGATTCCAGGTTTTTCTGGCTTTACATATCAATCCATGACGGCTCAGGAGGTGGTTATCCATATCGACTATCAAGGACGAGACCACACATTTTTAACAGCTATAGCCCAACTTGGCGTACAGAGCCACCCTAGCCCAGTTGGTATTGTTGTTTATATACAATAGATAAGATCTTCAAGGCGACCGAAAACAGTGGAGTGCAGTCAATTCATATTGGAATTTCCCATTGAGCCGAACTACTCTTTCGACTCTTTTATAGCCTCGGGACACAACAAACTTGTTGTGCAAGAGCTTCTTAACATTAAAAGCCGTCATGAGCATAGCCTCACCATAACCGGGATGGCAGGAGTCGGAAAAACCCATCTTCTGCAAGCAGCAGCCAGCTATTTTCAAGAAAACAGCCAGGGGTCAACGGCCTATCTGGACATAGCATCTCTTGTCCAGCAGTTAGCCAGCAGTGATGAGGGTGATCTTAGCAGGCTTTTGGAGAGTTACAGCAGCTATTCACTGGTGGCAGTTGATGAGTTGGAGCAGCTTGAAAACCGGCCTGGACTACAAGAGGCGGTGCTATTTCTATTCAACCGGGTCAGTAGTTCTGGTGGTAAACTACTTTTTGCCAGCCGCAACTCTCCCCACACCATGACGTGTCTCCGAAAAGATTTAAGCTCTCGCCTGCTCTGGGGTGATGTCTTGCCCCTGAACCCACCTGATGATGATACATTAGGAAAAATTTTGGCAAAAATGGCCAATGATAGACAGGTAAAACTAAGCCCGAAGCTGATCAAGTTTCTAAAGCTACGTCTACCAAGAAGAGTGCCAGACTACGCCCAAGCCATGGCAGCATTAGACAGGGCAGGCAAAGGCTTAAAACACAAACTAACAGTCCCCTTAGCAAAAAAAGTTCTGAATTTATGATATTTTCAAGAAAAAAAAGTCATGGGATGGGTCTGGGAAGGGATGCTGCCCCTTCCCAGCGGGGTTTGGGGCAGCTCCCCATAGATGTAAAATGAAAATAATAAGCTTCACCAGCCTCTTCCCCCATAAAGGCCATCCGACCCAGGGTGTATTTGTAGTAGAGCGGTTGCGCCACCTCAAAGCATCAGGCCAGGTTGAGATAAAAGTGGTAGCTCCCCTACCCTGGTTCCCAATAACCCACAAAAAACTCAACCCCTACGCATGGCGAGCAAAAAAAACCCCATCTGAGGAGATAATCGGCGACTTAACAGTTTACCACCCTCGCTACTTTCTTCTACCAAAATTAGGCATGTCCACGGCCCCTATCACCATGGCATTAGCAGCTTTACCGCTATTAAAGCGGATTATAGATGATGGTTATGATTTTAACCTGATAGATGCCCACTATTTTTATCCTGACGGTATTGCTGCGACTATTTTGGGGAAACTACTCAACAAGCCGGTGGTAATTACGGCTAGAGGCTCTGATTTAAATCAGCTTCCCAACTATTTTATCCCCAGACAGTGGATCAAGTGGGCAGCTAAAAAGGCTGAAGGGCTGATAACCGTCTCTGCCGC
>JADFZU010000009.1 GCA_015232365.1 Magnetococcales bacterium
GGTGGACACTCATTATTTGCTAAAGCGTTTATCAGAACCCTTAGAGAAAGTCCCAAGGTCATAGATGTTATAGATCTATTCCAATAGGTACGTGAGAGAGTAATGTTATATGCTGACATACAACAGAGTATTCCAATATTATAATCCTGAGATTCAGCGTTCCCTTGCTAAGGGTTCTATACGTGGGTTTCGTATGTAGTATATCCAGCCGTAACTGAAAAGTTTACAAAAAAAGTCATGCATGGAAAAATATATTGCTTTAAATACAAAAATCAAACTATAGTTGGCTATAACAATCGCTTTTTTAATTGATAATAAAAATAGGCATATATCATGTCAAATATCTCGGTAGGCAGTACTTTGGCGGCTCAGTTGGCAAATAGCCAACAGGCTCTTAATGAAGAGTTCAATAAGTTTGACACAAGAACAGGTCAGGTTACCGATAGAGCTGTAAGGTTATCCTTATCTGAACGTTTCAATGCTGAAGTACAAAAGATCAATCAGGCTACGTTGAATGTCAACGACGGTATAACCGTGGTCCAGATTGCCGATTACGGACTGGAACAGATCCAAAATAGACAACTCCGACTCCAAGAGTTGGCTGTCCTAAGTGACCGTGGGACTCTGCCTAACGGACAGGACCACCAAAATGTTCAGGGAGAGCAGCGTCGAGCTATCAATGGAGAGGCCGAAGAAATTCAGAAAGAGATTACCGCTATCATAGCCAATACTAAGTATAACAATATCAATCTACTAACAACCAACGATAAATTAAGTATACAGACCGGTCCTACACCAGAGGATCAGAGTGCGATCAAGCTTACCAATTACACTAACCGGCTGACTGAAGTCGACCTCTCTTCAAGAGCGGGAACGAAACAAGCCCTTGCTACCCTGAAAATTGATATGGAGCAGGTTCGCACATCCCGTTCTGAAATGGCAGCCACAGAATCAAAACTCTCTGCATTGGTGCCAAAGTTGACAGATTTATCACAAACACTCTCCATTGCTGGCTCCGCTATGCGTGATGTTGACATTTATAATAACTCCAGCCAACAGGCTGCAGCAAATATTCTTGCAAATGCTAACGAAGCTATTAAGGCTCAAGCCAACCAATTTTCAGCACGGGCCTTTCAATTGCTTCAGTAAGCTAGTGCAGCGTTTGCCCAGCTTTAAGACTATTATGCTGGTAGTGTTTTTACCCCGACCTCAAGCCCCCCTGACCCTGCTACAATTTTTTTGTTTTAATTGTTTACTTTTGTTGACTCGTAACGACCCTCCAGCATGAATTAAAACTAAATACAGTAAAAAAATGTCAATGGTGCAGTAAAAAAGCACCACTTTTCTCAAGAGAACATTATGAACGATGGGGCGGTTTTCCACATTTTCAATATGGTCCTGGAAGTCCAAACATTCCATAGGTGTCTTGTGGAACTGTGGTAAACCAGCCCCGTCACCCACCTGAGGAACTTTTTTGTCTGTATTGATTGATTTTTTTTCAAAAACCATTTTTTAATGATATAATCAAATATCATGTTTATGCATAAAAAAATTATTGCTTTGCAAAAGTTATATTATAAATTGAAGATTATTAATTAATAGTTTCAGTTTATGGCGGTGAGTGACAGAAATCACCTAGAGAAGTCTGAACTAACTTCTGGTAAGTTCTAGGGTATTAACTTTAAAAGGCCAATAGTGAGCTGAATAGATGAAGCTGTTTTTCTGCTATTAGCAAAATTTTACAGGTGTCTGTATGCGTCGATTGTCCATTAAATATCGCATCATCCTTGGTTTCCTGTTCTTGACAATTATTGTCGGATTTTTTGGGGGATTAATGGTCAGATGGCACTCTTCCCAGTTGGCTAAAATAAATCTGATTGTGGATAGCTCAATCGTTGAGTTATCCAGCACTGGTGATGTGAATTACCACATTCAACGCATTAAATCTAATACTAGAGAGCTGCTACTTACTTACCTTAACTCAGACGATACATCTCCTCAAAGAGTTACAGAAATTAATCACGCAACTGAAGCTATTCTTTACAGCAAATCTAATCTTAAAAGAGAAATTTCTAGTTTGATTGCAGCTACTCGTAAGGCTATAGAGCTTGATAATGAAATCTCAGATGATGATGTTTCTGAGAAGGATGAGCTTAAAGCTATTATGGATTTGCAGAGTAAGGTAAATGTATTCGTTGAAAATGTTGAAGTTTTAGTTATGCAGCATAGTAAAAACATGGACCCTAAACTTGCTCTACACTATTTCGAACAAGAGATAGAGCCTCTTTCCCGGGAAATTCAGATCATTTCCAAAGAAATTTTAATTGAGGCAAAAGATGAAATTCAACGCTTAGCACAAATCATTCGCTCAGATCACTATAATTTATTCCTGTTTAGTGGTTTTTCCACCATTATATTCGTTATAGTTTCCATAGTGCTTGGATCGTTCCTCTCAATTTCAATTGCTCGTCCCATCGAGCGACTTAAAAAAGGTGTGCTCAACGTTACAGAGGGAAATCTCAATGTTTCTTTGTTACAAGAGGCGGAAGACGAGCTTGGCGACCTTACATCCCACTTTAACTCCATGGCTAAAAAGTTACATTTAAGCATAAAAAAGCTTGAAGAGGCAAACCGTAGTGCAGAAAGTGCAAACCGTGCAAAAAGTACATTTCTTGCCACTATGAGTCATGAAATCCGTACACCTATGAACGGTATACTAGGTATGGCCGACCTGTTGGCCGATGAAGATCTATCCGAAAAGTCTCGTCACCACGTGGCACTCATTCAAGAGTCTGGGAGATCACTGCTCCATATCATCAACGATATTCTTGATTTTTCTAAAATTGAAGCGGGTCGAATTAGTTTGGAACAGATTGATTTCGACCTACACCAATTACTGAATGAAGTGGGTCGATTTTTCCAACCATTAGCTAACAAAAAAAGAATCGGGTTTCAGCTTCAGATTCAATCCAATGTACCCATGGCGATTCGTGGGGACCCAACACGACTGCGGCAAATCCTGGTAAATTTCATTTCCAACGCTGTCAAGTTTACCCATGAAGGCAAGGTCAAAGTCAGTGTTGAACGTGCCGTAACCAGTAACAGCCACCATATTATCCGCTTCATTATTGAAGACTCGGGAATAGGAATAAGTTCAGATAATTTTAAAAAACTGTTCCACTCCTTTGAACAGGCTGAAGATTCAACAACACGTCAATATGGTGGTACAGGGCTTGGCTTGGCAATCACAAAGAAATTGACTGACCTTATGGGTGGTGAAATTAAAGTAGACAGTGAACTTGGTAAAGGTAGTGTTTTTAACGTTACCATACCTTTTGAGCCAGCGAGCGATTCCTTCCAAGGCCAACAACCTGCCAAGCATGATGCCAGCCCAAAAGCCACGATAATTCCAACGACGGCAAGACTTTTGGTGGCAGAAGATGAATCTGTCAACCGTCTAGTTATACAGGGAATGCTTCAACGCTATGGGCTAAATGTTGAGTTTGCCAAGAACGGTTCAGAGGCTTTGGAAAAGCTGACAACATCGCACTATGACCTTGTATTCATGGATTGTCAGATGCCAGAAATGGACGGGTTTGATGCTTGTCGTGCTTTTAGAAATAAAGAGGGGAAAGGCCATCATACGCCAATTGTTGCTCTGACTGCTTATGCCATGGCAGAAGATCGTAAAAAATGCCTGGATGCGGGTATGGATGACTATCTAAGTAAACCAATTAATGGCTCAAGCCTTAGTTCAGCTCTTATCCGCTGGCTAGGTAAGGAGAGTAGAGCAGATACGGGTAAAGAAAACTCTTCCCTTGATAATATGCGCTGTATCGACAGGGAAGCCTTTAAGCTTTTAAAAGAGGATATGGGAACAGGGTTCAATGAGCTGATCAAACTCTTTTTAGAGACGATCCCGCTACGAATGGAAGAAATCATTAAGCTGGAGAGGAGTAACGATGAACCAGGCTTTTTAAAAGCACTCCATAAATTCAGGGGCAGTGTCCTCCAGCTTGGAGCTATACGTCTTGGAAAATATGCCGCCACTCTCGAACAAAATGGTCTTCAAGGTTCAAAGGAGAGTCGTAGAGCTGATATAGAAGCTTTGCAAAGGGAGTTAGCTGAAGTGATTGAAGTTATTACCAGTCAGTCATCTTGTTAACTGTTAACATTGATTCCCGTCAATATAAATCAATTAGCCTAGATTCGGCAGTTGGGAGTACCTTAATGGTGCAACATATTGGTTTGTTTGGTGAATCAGAAAAAGTCGAAGCCACCTTATTGGTGATGAGCAGGATTAGATAAACGGTAGCTGTCAGGTCAAGTTTGAGCTACTAAACCTGGATCCATATCTGCTCTTGACGTCACTTTCTCGGTTTTTATTTTTTTTTTATGGGAAACCTGATCACAATTTCCGTACCTTGACCGGTTCCCCGGCTTAGTGCCTGAATTGAACCGTTCTCAGATTGTATAAAGTTGGAAACGGAATGCAGTCCAAACCCTGTTCCTCTTTGTTTGGTGCTATATCCATGGTTGAATATTTTTGTTAGATTCTCTTTAGGAATACCACACCCGTTGTCTTTCACCTGAATTTCCAATGAATCGCCATCCAACACTCTGGCTGAAATCAAAATCTTTCCTTGAAAGGATTGATCGCTACTGAGACAGGTCTCAACGGCTTCTCGAGCATTCTTAATCAGGTTGATCAACATCTGCAGCATCTGGCTGCGTGGCATATTGATTTCGGCCAAGCCTTCACCTACCTGGGTATCAATGATAATACCATGCTTTTCCAGAGTATCTTTCTGCATTGTAATTGCATCTTCTATCAAATTTTTAAAGCCGAACAAGCTCCTGTGAGCGGTAGTCTGAGCTGTGTTCTGCTGGATTCTGACGATTTCAGCAATATGTTCTACACCTGTCCTGATTTTCTCAGAGTTATCGGAAAAAGTATTATCTGCAAGGGTCGCAAAGTTTTTACCAACATCCTCAAGCACCGGAACAAGTTCTTCCATTATTTCAATATGTGTCTTGCCTTTTTCAAGTTTGTTATTTATCAAAGAACCGATTCTAGATAGCAGTGTTGCGGTCTCCTTCAACTCACGGCTTCCTTGCTGCAAACTCTCTGCCCGATTGATAATACTCATGATGGCGTTACCAATATTGTGGAGGACTGAAACCCCCATCTCGGTTATGCCTGCCTGAAACTGTGCATAACGCTCCCTCTCTTCGGCACGTTTTCTTTGTGTTATATTCCTAGCAATTCCTACGGCATGCCATTTTGACTGGTGTTTGATGGGGGCGATTGACAGCTCGATTGGAAACTCTTCGCCACCTTTTCTTAATGCAACAAGTTCAACAGTCTGGTTGATCGCCGCACCCTCACCAGTTTTCTGAAATGCTAGGAATCCCCGGCGGGCATCTGCCTTAAGTCGTTCAGGAACGATAATTTCGTGGAGTTCTCTGTTAACAACTTCATCCTCCTTATGGCCAAAGATCCTAACAGCTCCTTGATTCCAAAAACGAATACGGCCATTATTGTCAACTCGCACGATGGCATCTTGAGCCAGGTCAGACATTTCCCTAAAAAGAGTCTTGCTTTCATCCAGTGCAGAGTTGACAAGTTTCAACTCTGCAGCCTGTTTTTGACTTTCAAGGAGAAGGCTTGCAAGTCTATCCCGCTGTAGTTTTTGTTGCAGGTGGTTTTTGATCCTGGCCATGGTAATCGGGGGGCTGATCGGTTTTGTGATGTAGTCCACTGCCCCCAATTCAAGCCCTTTTGTTTCGTCTCCAGCCTCTCCCATGGCAGTTACAAAGATAACTGGAATGTGCTGAGTAGTCTCATCGGCCTTAAGACGTCTGCATACCTCGTAACCGTCCATTTCCGGCATCATTATGTCCAACAAGATTAAATCCGGTGGCGGATTGGCATGTGCAGCCTTTATAGCCAGTTCACCATTTCTGGCAGCCATAGTTCTATAATCCGTTTTTAACAGGTCGAACAGCAAATTTATGTTAAACCGCTCATCATCGACAATTAAAATGGTTGGTTTTATTTCCATCTGTTTTAGTCCGTCCTGTTCGTAGATATATTCAGTTTAGCAGACAGCTCTACCAGTAAAGGCTTTGCTCCATCAAAATCAAACTCATCAAGACATCCAGCAATCTTTTTCAGAGTTTTCTGATGAGGGGAATACTTCAATACAACACGGATATCATCAAGCACCTCTCTAGCTTCTGGAGCCATATTGTCCAACAGAACTGCCAAAGAACTAAATAATTCAGCGAGTTTCTCCAGATCAATCTCTACATTTTGGGTAGATTGTGGGGACTTCTCTGTTGAGAGGCTTTGTTTCTCCCCATCCAGATCGGCCAACTCAGCCAGTAGTGTTTCCAAGGCGGCTTGAAAATGTTCAAAAAGTGCCTGACACTCTCCGAAACGGCCCTCATCAACAGCATCTTCCAGCTTTTTGGTAGCAAAATGCAGGTCCATAGCCCCAATAGCACCTGAAACACCTTTAATGGTGTGAGTCAGTTGCTGGACCAAAGGATAGTCACCCTTTTGCAATGCTGTATCTATGGTAACTGCTGCATCTTGGTAATCATGTAAAAAGTCCACAAGGAGTTTTCGCATCAACCTACGGTTACCGCCTACCCGGATCAACCCAGCATCCAGATCAATACCCGGCAGATGTGTTGGCAAATCTTGATAGTTGGTCTCTATACTAATTTTTCGATCAATTTTTGGAGCAGCTCCTCTATCCACTTTAGGAACCCAGTGTATCAGAGCTTTCAAAAGTTTTTCAGGGTCAATTGGTTTTGTGATGTGGTCGTTCATTCCTGCTTCTAGGGATTTTTCCCGGTCCCCGGTCATGGCATGAGCCGTCATGGCAAGAATCGGCAGGTCCTTGAACCGGGGATTCTTACGGATCTCTTGGGTGGCCTGAAAGCCATCCATTGCTGGCATCTGGATATCCATGAGTACGATATCAGGCTCCTTCTCGGCAACCATTTGTACCACCTCAAAACCATCATGGGCTACCATGACGACCAGACCATGCCCCTCCAGGAGTTCTCGAGCGATCTGTTGGTTGATCTGGTTGTCTTCTGCTACCAGGGCTTTGGCACCGGCAAGGGTTCGAAAGTTTTCAATACTGGCACTTTTGGGTTTAATCTTCTCGGAGCGGTCTTCGTGATCAATTGCCAAAACATTACCGATGGCATCCAGTAGAAACGATGCCGTTACCGGTTTAAGAAGAAAACCATCAATTATATCGGATTTTTCAACTTGAGATAGAAGTTCCTCACGACCATATGCAGATACCATGATTATTGCACGAGGCTGGTAAATATTGGGATTGGTTCGGATCAACCTGGCGGTTTCCAAACCGTTCAAGCCCGGCATTTTCCAGTCCATCAATACCAGTTCAAAACTGCCATCTTTACCAGTACTGGATCTAATCTCCATCTCCTCTAGTGCCTCGTTGCCGGAGTTGACAGCATGGGGGTTTATGGAGAATGACTCCAGTATACTACAAAGCACCTGGCGGGCATGTTCGTTGTCATCTACCACCAGTGCTCTCATGCCTTTAAAATCCTCGAGAACCGGCAGATGTTTTTTTACCTGTTTCTTGTTATATCCGAAATAAGCCGTGAAAATAAAAACAGTGCCCTTTTCAGGCACGCTCTCCACGTAAATTTCCCCTTTCATCAATTCCACGATACGTTTACTGATGGTAAGGCCCAACCCGGTTCCGCCATATTTTCTGGTAGTGGAAGCATCGGCCTGGCTGAATGCCGTAAACAACTTTGCAGTCTGCTCGTCGGTCATGCCGATTCCGGTGTCACGAATAGTGAAACGGAGGTTAACATCATATTCGCTATCTTCCAGTCGCTCCACGCCGACGAAAATCTCTCCAGTTTCGGTAAATTTCACTGCGTTGTTGACTAGATTGGTTAGCACCTGCCCCAAACGTAGGGGATCTCCAACCAGGGATTTGGGTACATCATCTGGTATGGAAAAAATTATCTCTAGGTTTTTCTCCCGTGCTTTGGTCCCGATCATATTGCCCAGATGATTCATAACTTCATCAAGGTTAAATGGCGTAGACTCCATGGTCAGCTTGCCAGCCTCAATTTTTGAAAAATCCAGGATGTCATTTATGATGCCAAGTAAAGACTGTGCTGAAATATGGATTTTGCTAAGATAGTCGTGCTGCTGCTGCGTTAGCTCCGTTCTCAGTGCTAAATATCCCATACCGATTATGGCGTTCATTGGGGTTCGGATTTCATGGCTCATGTTAGCCAGAAAGTCACTTTTGGCTTTGTTGGCTGCCTGGGCAATCTCTTTTTCCCGCAAAACCATCTCAGACCGTTTGTACTCCTGAATTCGGTGCTTCTGATGCTGGGTGATTAGGGCGATGACCAACAATCCAATAAGCCAAAAGACCCCATGGATCAAGATCAGGGTATCTATCATCTTTTTTCCCAAAGCGAGAAAGGGAGCCATAGGCACGATGACACCAACGCCGCCACGTATATCACCTTCCTTGTATCCCTGATGCCCGTGGCATTTCAGGCAACCTCTCTTTATTTGCATAGGGCTCATGTAGCGTAGGTAGTATTTGTCTTCCAACCAGACAAACTCCTGAAGCTCTTTTACCCCATTTTCGAAGGCTGTTAGGGCTTTTCTCTCCCAGGCATCAGGAATGTTCTTCGGGTTTAATGGCTTCAAACTTGTAATACGGCCTTTAATACCATACAGACCGGAAAATTCTCTCATCATTTGACTCATGATGTAGGCGGGATTCATCAGGGTCAGCTTTTTACCCAAAGGCGTCTCGATATCCCGGTCAGGAATGTGGGCCAGGTAGGGGTTGGGTGGGGTCCTCGTGTTGGTAGGAACATATACGCCCCCATGAGAAGTTCCCCACAGGCGAAACGCCTGGTCTTTGTTGAAACTTGCCCGTCCAGCAGTAATAGCCAACTTCCGAGTTTGTGCCTTCTCTTGATGGATGCTCCAATAAAGTGCCCCTCCGACCATAACGGACCAAATAATTACTACCATCATGCTGTTAAGAAAAAGCTTGGAAAAGAGGGCTTCGTTATTCTCGGCAGAGATCTTCATGTTTGGACCCCGTATACTGAGCTACATGAAAAAAGTACATTTCAGCAAGGGGAACCTTCCCGGCTGAATCAGGCCGCTTTGAAGGTGGCCAACCCCCTTTTAAACCTATGTTTTTGTATAAACATCAACATTTTAGAGGTTCTCACTCAAGCAAAGAAAATAATCTGAGCATCAATGTTAATAAATATTCTAGCAAGACCAATATACCACAGTTCCGGAGAATTAACTGACTGAAAAGCTGATTAGTACTAAAAAATTCATACTTAACAAAACTGGATAATGGCAAATAATAAAAATAAGGATGTTTAATGAGTTATTGGGGGCAGGGGAAACCTGCTATATCAATCACAGTTTAAAAATGCTATTTTTTTGATCAATATTTTCTGTTTCGTTGTATATCATGCTATTATTTTTTTATTGGTTGTCCATCACGCCTATAAAGTTGATATCAATAGATTCTTTTAGATGTTGGGCTATTGCATGATTAGTTTTCAAAACATTAAACATTTGAAAAGAAAAAGCCTGACATTCAGTTTTTCTAATAGATCCTCTTTAACTATAATCACTCTAATTACCACTCTAATTTGTATATTTGTAACAACAAATGGTCAGTGTGCTTCCCAAGCCGGAATGAAATCTGGTGATATAGTTGCTTTGCCATTCAGTCTAGCTGAGAAGAGATATTTGCAGAGCAAAAAGGTCATTACCATGTGTATTGACCCGGATTGGATGCCGTATGAAAGTATTGATGCTAAAGGGCGGCACCTGGGCATGTCTGCAGATTACATGAAGATATTTTCTGCTCGAATTGGAATTCCGATCAAGCTTGTCCCTACTGTTTCCTGGTCAGAAAGCCTGGAGTTTGCCAAGGCACGGCGCTGTGATATTCTATCATTACTCAACGAATCACCTGAGCGACGCAAATTTCTTGCTTTTACCCCGCCTTATGTAGAATCCCCAATTATTTTGGTAACTCGAGATGATGTTACCTATTTAGAGGGTGTGGCAGCCATTGGGAGTCGTACTCTCTCTACCCCCAAAGGCTACATACATGATGAGCGACTGCGACAGGATTTTCCAGAGCTGAATATTGTTACTGTACCAACGGTATATGATGGTCTGTTGCGGGTCTCAAAAGGAGAAGTTTTCAGCCATCTTGGCTCACTCTACGTAGTGGTCAATGAAATCCAGAAACGTCAGTTAAGTAATCTAAAAATTTCCGGCCATACCCGTTACCATCATAAGTTGGCAATCGGTGTACGAAATGATGACGCTACACTACTTGATATCTTGTCGAAAGCAGTAAAATCCATCAATCAGAAAGAGCACATAGAAATTCGCCGAAGTTGGACAGCTACCACTTTTGCTCACGAATTTGATTACTCAACAATACACAATTACCTAATCTCAGGTCTGTTGTTTATCGGAGTTATCCTCTTCTGGAACCGTAAACTATCTAAGCTCAACCAACGTATCAAGGAGAGTGAGGACCGTTATCGTACCCTACTGGAGATCGCCCCGGACGGTGTTATCGTTCATAGCGATGGGGTTGTGCGTTATGCCAATCAGACCCTGGTAGATATGCTCAACCTAAAGTCGGAGAAGAGCCTGATTGGCAAGCCAGTTATGGATATTGTCCACCCTGACTATCGAGAGCAGGTTGAGCAACGGATCCAAGAAGTTCAAAGTAAATCTGGCGAAATACCAGCAATGCGTCAGCAGTTATTAAGTTTTGATGGACGGACGATCAATATTGAGGCAAAGGGTCGTAGAATCGATTTAGACAACAAACCTGCATCCATCACTATTTTGCGAGATATTACCGATGCCATCTCTCTTGAGGAGGATCTGCGTCAGGCTAAAGAGCTCGCTGAAAAAGCTACTCGAAGAAACCAACTAATCCTGGATGCTGCTGGTGAAGGGATCTACGGTCTTGATCTGGAAGGTATCACAACCTTTGTCAATCCTGCTGCTGCTAAAATGATAGGTTGGAAGCAGGAAGATCTTATCGGTCTTTCCCAGCATAATGTGTTGCACCACTCACACGCTGATGGTTCACACTACAATAGTGAAGATTGTCCGATTTACGCTGCTTTGCATGATGGTAAGACACATAATGTCAAAGACGAAGTGTTTTGGCGCAAGGATGGCTCTTCTTTCCCTGTCGAATACGTTAGTGCCCCTATCATTGAAATGGATAAAATTCTTGGGGCGGTTGTGATCTTTAGAGACATAACTGAGCGGAATAAGCTGGAAGAGAGCCTGAAAGTTGCCAAGGAACAAGCTGAACATGCCACTAAAGCTAAAAGTGCATTTCTGGCGGCTATGAGCCATGATATCCGTACTCCGATGAATGCAATTCTTGGAATGGGGGAAGTTCTTATAGAGAGTGGTTTGGACCAGGATCAAAGGCGGGCTTTAAAAATTTTGACCAATGCAGGTGAGAACCTGCTTGCACTCATAAATGATATACTTGACCTGTCCAAAATCGAAGCTGGTCAGTTGCATATGGAGAGTGTCTCTTTTGATTTACATGAACTCTGCAAGGGAACTCATCATATCCTTCATCAGAACGCTAGAGCCAAAGGGATAGCTTTTGAGTGCCGCATTCAACCAAACTGCCCCCATATAGTTGTTGGTGATCCTCAGCGCGTACGCCAGGTATTGCTAAACATTCTTGGTAATGCACTCAAATTTACTGACAACGGTAAAGTTACCATAACGGTAGGAGCACAGAATGAAGATCTTATCCGGTTTAGTGTTTCTGACACAGGTATTGGCATTGAAAAAAGTAAATTGGCACATATATTTGCCCCCTTTAGACAGGCAGATGACTCCACTTCTCGCCGTTTTGGTGGTACAGGACTTGGCCTCTCAATTTGCAGCCAGCTAGTCAAAGCCATGGGAGGTACAATCAAGGTTGAGAGTGATGTCGGGAAAGGTAGCACTTTCTTGTTTACTGCCCGTCTGCCCGGATCAAAAGATGCGATTTCCGATGATAAACCAGCTCATGTAGTAAGGGCCAAGGAGCGTGCTGTTAATCTGGAGCAATCTGCACTGGAAAAATCTCTGAAGATCCTATTGGTAGATGATGCAGAGGATAACCGTATGGTAATTACCTCCTATCTCAACAAAAGCTCCTATCAGATTATAGAAGCTGTCAACGGCGAGGAGGCGGTTAGGATGTTTAAATCAAGCACCTTTGATATTGTACTTATGGATATGCAAATGCCGGTTTTGGATGGAATTGGAGCTACCATACAGATACGAGCCTGGGAAAAAGAGCAAGGTCGCTCCATAACACCCATTATTGCGTTAACAGCAAACGCCATGCGGGAAGATATCGATAGAACAGTTGCAGCCGGTTGCGATTTTCACCTTTCAAAACCGATTGGAAAAGCAAGACTTGTGGATGTGATCAGGAGTTTCTATAAGGAATCAGGTCCTGCAGGCAGCTCAGAAATCAGCACTGATCAAGAGCATTTCAAGGCCAGGCCGGCAACTGATGGTTTCGAGTTGCTCGACAAGCAGAAAGGCAAAGGTCTCCATTTAATCAATAGAGGCGTGCTGGAACAACTACGTCTGGACTTCGGTGGAGATATAAAGCCCACCCTGACAAAATTTCTGCAAAAACTTCCAAACCGTATAGAGACGATTGCAAATGCCATTGATAATGAAGATGCGGATGAATTATCTGCTGCAGCCCACACACTCAAAGGAGCAGCTTCACTATTTGGAGCTGAAATAGTTGCTGAGATTTGTTTTGAGCTGGAGATGCAAGGTAGATCTGGTCATATTCCAGATGCTGGAAAGCTCGCTAATCTCATGGCTGAGGGAGAGAGGGTTCAGGAGGAGATAAAGAACATCCTGGCGGAGATATAGCTACAATAGATACTATGTATATATGGAAAAGCGAGTTACATTCCCACCAACTGCCGCTTCTCGGTTTATGATTCAAAGGAACTGGCAATTATCGGAAACTCTGAGTTAGAGCCAAAAACATTTTCGTCACTATCAAATAGCGGTTGAGAAATCATGTAGGCGGTTAGCAAGCGGGCTACGCTGTATAGTGATTTGACGTGGGTGCGTTCATAACCATGTGAGGCATCAAGGGCAAAGCAGACCAGTGCGGTCCTAATATCATTGCCAGCCTCCAAGGCCGATGCGGCATCACTGCGATAATGCAAAAAGACATCCCGGCTATATTCGATGGAGTGTTCCTGACACAGTGTTATCAAAAACTTGGTCAGGTGGCGGTCAAAGGGGCCGCTGGAGTCCTGCATGGCTAAAGTGGCTCCGTACTCACAGGTGTTCTGATTGGGGGCAATGGTTCCATTGTCAACTGAAACCATCTCAGCCACATTGCCGTGGAGAACATGAGAGGCACCTACACCCACCTCTTCAGATATGGTAAATAGGATACTACAGCCTACCGGTACTGGCAGGTTATCATCACGGATTTTTTTCAGTGCAGCCAAAATACAGGTAACTCCAGCCTTATCATCCAGGTGGCGGGCATTTACAAAGCCGTTGTCCAAGAACTCCGGCTGTGAATCCACCGCGATAAAATCTCCGACCCTAACACCAAGATCCCAAACAGCCTCCAAGGTGGTGCCTGGCTCGTCAATGCGTACCTCTACATTGGTCCATTCGGTCGGCTGACTGTCGATCTCCTGGTTGTAGACATGGCCTGAAGCTTTGCGTGGAAGAATGGTTCCTCGGTGCTGACCTTGATCGGTATAGATGGTCACGCGGGCCCCTTCGGCAAAACGGGAAGACCAAAAACCGATGGGAACAACCCCAAGACGACCATCATTCTGTATTGATTTTACCATGGCACCCAAAGTATCCAGGTGGGCAGCAACGGCACGGTCGTCCAGGTCGGTCTCCCCCTTTAAAATAGCCCTAATTGCCCCTCGACGGGTAAGCTCATACGGCATCCCAAGCTGGTCAAGCTCTTTACAGACAAATTTTACCACCTCATCGGTCATCCCTGAAGGACTTGGTATATTTAGAAGGGATTTTAGGGTCTCTTTAACATAGTCGGTATCTGGTTTTAAATCATGCATCAAATCTGCTCCACACAGGGTGAACCAAGGCCTTTTGTTTGTGGGAAAAGCAGGTCGACGAATCTCTCTGCAGTTGGTTGAGGTTCATGGTTAGCCAATCCAGGTCTTTCGTTGGCTTCGATAATAGCGTACTCTTGACCCTGAACATCTGGCACCATAAAATCAAGACCAACCACTGGGATATCCAATGTTTTTGCCGCGACGATAGCGGCACTGGATAGGTTTGGATTAAGAATATGCGTTACATCTTCGATAACTCCTCCGGTATGGAGGTTGGCGGTTTTGCGTACCGGCAGGGTCTTTCCCATTGGTAGTACCGACTCCATCTGGTATCCAAACTGGTTGACGCAACGGACGGTCTCAGCATCCAAGGGAATCTTGCTCTCTCCATGGGTTGCAGCGGCCCTGCGGCGGCTCTGTTTTTCAATTAACTGGTTGATGGTCTGTTGACCGTTACCAGTCACTTGCGGTGGTCTGCGAACCGCTGCTGCCACCACCTCTTCATCAATCACTATAATCCGCAGGTCACGGCCTTTTACCAACTCCTCCACTAAAATATCTTCCGGTGCATCGCCTATTTTTTCGATGGCTGCCAGCACCTCTGGCAGTCCACGCAGATCAACACAGACATCTTTGCCTTGCTCGCCATTGCTAGGTTTAACAACAACCTGCTTATGTTGTTTGACAAACGCCTCTACCTCACCCTGATTGGCGGCACAAATTTGGTCTGGTACACTGAGTGATGCCTCCTTTAACAGCCTTAGTGTGACCGATTTATCCTGGCAACGGCTCATGGCAACGGCTGATGTCAAATCACTCAAAGATTCCCGACAGGTGACGGAACGTCCGCCAAAAGACAGGTTGAAATATGCTTTTCTGCGGTCCAACACATCCACCATAATTCCACGCCGACGTGCTTCATCTATGATAATCCGAGAGTAGATATTCAGCTTCCCTTCCGGCTCTGGGCCTGAAAAGAGCTTTTCATTGATGCAGTTTTTATGTTTTAAACAGTAAACCGGGACTTTTTCAAACCCCAGCTTCTCGTATAGAGAAATTGCTTGATGATTATTATGGAAGACAGAAAGGTCGATGAAGTTTCGGCCCATATCACGGTACATTTTTGCCATGTACTGAACAATTTGTGCTCCCACCCCAGAATAGGAACAGTGTGGGTCGACGGCAATCGACCAGAGGCTGGAACCGTTATCCGGGTCATTTATGGCCTTGTAGTGGTCCACCCCGGTAGAAATACCGAGAATCTCTCCGCTATTGTCATCCGTAGCAATAAAAACAGATACCTCATCGGAATCAAGAAGCTGTTGATAAGCCTGGCGGCCGACCCGAATCATGCCGTGCTTGGCTAATATACTATTGGCCTGCTCACCCTCTTGAACATTGTTCATCAAGGAGACCGTAAAACCTTCTGTCTTGGGGATCTCTATGGGTTTGCTGTCAAAGGCAAGGCGGTAGGTGTGTGAAGGGTCTAAAAACAGCTCTTGAGGTGCCTGTGAAATAATAACATGGGGATCTCGGACGTAGAAGGCCAGATCCCGCCTACCATCCTGCTCATCCCGCAAAGCTTCGACTAATTCAGCAGGATCTTTAAAGGTCTGGCCAAAGATCAGACGACCCCATCCGCAAGACACCACCACATTTTTTTTCATCTGGTTGCTTCCAGACTCATCTGGTGGATCTCCCCAGTGTTTGAGGGAGGCCATTTTTTGTGGGTCCATGACGTCTGGCTGTTCTTCGCTTGACATGACGCAATCCTATTTTACAGATTATGTTTTTGTAGCCAAAGTTCCAATAAAGCTATTTGCCACAATTTTGAACCACGCAACGGGGTAATATGGCTGGTGGGGTCGGAGAGCAGTGTCTCTACCATGGTCGGATTAAACAGGTTCCGTTTTCGGGCCGTTGGGCCGGACAGAGCTTCTCGCACCCGCTCCAGCACAGTTCCTTTTATATATTTCAAAGCCGGGACCGGAAAGTACCCTTTGGGGCGATCAATTACTGAGTCTGGGACCAGACCACGGGCAACATCTTTGAGAATCCCTTTGCCTTCCTGGGCCATTTTCAGTTTTGCCGGTGTTCTTGCAGCCAGCTCTACCAGTTCATGGTCCAAAAATGGAACACGGGCTTCCAACCCCCAGGCCATGGTCATATTGTCTACCCGTTTTACTGGATCGTCTACCAACATCACTGTGGTATCCAAACGCAGGGCCTTATTCACAGCGTCGTCAGCACCACTCCTGGCAAAATGTGCTTCTATAAATGCTCGGCTAAAATCCTGGCTAAGCCATTTCGCCTGCAGGGTGTTGGCCATCTCCTCTGGGCTGCGATCCATGAATACCCTGGCATAGTCGGCAACTGGATTGCTGGATTTGCTTAAAGGCGGATACCAGTGATATCCGGCAAAAACCTCATCGGCTCCCTGTCCGCTCTGAACCACCTTGACCTGTTTGGTGACTTCACGGGAGAGAAGATAGAATCCGACATTATCATGGCTGACCATTGGTTCGGACATGCTGCCAATGACATCGTCAAGGGCATCTAGCATTTCGCTGGTAGGTATGGTTATCTTGTGGTGCTTTGTTGAAAAGTGGTCGGCGATCTGGTCGGAGTAACGAAACTCGTCTCCCTCCTCATTGTTGACCGACTCAAAACCTACTGAAAAGGTGTTGAGGCCACTCTGCCCAGCTTCGGCAAGCAGGGCAACAATCAGGCTGGAATCCAAGCCGCCAGAGAGCAGAACACCAACCGGTACATCAGCCACAAGGCGACGTTTGACCGCAAGACGCAAGGCGGCCAGAATCTCCTCTTGCCACACCGCTTCACTTTTTGCTTCATCCCCAGGCTGGGGGTTGAAAGAGAGTTCCCAGTATGTTTCATCACTGCGACTGCCGTTGGCCTCTATCACTGACACCGTGGCTGGAGGTAGCTTTTGGATGCCATTAATCAAGGTGTGGGGAGGCGGTACTACAGCATGAAAGCTCATGTAGTGGTGTAGTGCAGTCGGATTTATGCTTTTATCAATATCTGTTAGTGTCAACAGTGAGGTGAGGCTGGATGAAAAGTGCAGAGATTTGTCGTCGTGGCAGATATAGAGGGGTTTAATTCCCAATCGGTCACGAGCCAAAACCACTCGACCACTATGCTGTTCCCAGAGAGCAAAGGCAAACATACCCTGGAACCGTTTTACACAGGCCGTTCCCCAAGCGTGATAGGCTTTTAAAATAACTTCTGAGTCACCTTTAGAGAAAAATCTATAGCCTTTTGCGATAAGTTCTTGTCTAAGTTCGGCATAGTTGTAGATACAGCCGTTAAAAACAAGGGTCAAGCCCAGTTCGGAATCGGTCATGGGCTGGGCTGAGCTTTCGCTCAGATCAATGATTTTCAATCGTCGATGGGCAAATGCAACTCTATCTCTGGCAAAGACTCCTGCTCCATCAGGCCCTCTGGGGGATAACCGTTGAGCCACGGCTTGAACATCTGAGACAGAAGCTGCTCTTCCGTCGAACCTAATTTCTCCGCATATTCCACACATAAACCAGAGTGTAACATTTTGATCAGTCAAACGCACTGAAAAAAACTTTTTTACTGTTATCCCGGCCAGTTATCAATAGGGGCATCTATTTGCCAATATTGACTTTTTTTATAAGGTAGTTTTAGCTCAAGCCTCGGGTTGAGTTATTTATTTAAATTAGATACAGCAAATGGTTGCCCTGTTAGTGGTTTTGAAATGGGGTTGTAGTGTTCTAGTCGCCGGGCTGGCAATTTTTAAAATGGTCTGTTCTTACCATTTAAGTTCATGATCAAAATATGAGGATATTGCCGAATCTCGATTATCTAAAAACGGGTGGCAGCATTGGTTCCGGCCCTGGCTTTGGGTTGGACAATAGGCATGGCATCACTGCCGATCAGCTCTTGATTGGTCATTTTGCCCAGCCTTTTCAACAGTGTTTCAACCTTGGCGGTTTTCAGGTTTTTCACCCTTAGGCTCTGGTTGATAAAATCGGTAGCTGCACCATTTTCTCCATCAACAGCAGTTATTTTGTCCAGAGACCATAACCTGACCATATTATCGGTTCCACCAGAGGCGATAAGCTCTTTGCCGGTTGAGATAGCAGTGGTAACAGCAAAATCCTTATGACCGGGAAGCCTGGCTTTTAATCGCCCATTTATTAAATCCCATAGTCTTAAAGTCTGGCGGTCATCACTGTGGGAGCCAGAGACCAGCCACCGACCATTAGCTCCCAAAGCCAGGGACCAGACCATGCGTTGATGGTGGCCCATAAGCCGCTTTTTAACAGTTTTTGTCGCCATATCCCAGATATGGATAGAGCTGTCGGCACTGCTGGAGTAGAGGTTTTTACCATCGGGAGAGAAGAGAAGAGAGCGAACCACATGGCTGTGCCCACGTAATTTTCCAAGGTCACTTCCGTCACTGCTGGAGTAGAGGCCCACGGTCATATCGTCACTGGCACTGGCTAAAATAGTACCGTCAGGGCTGAAGGCAACTCCGCCAACAGGTTTGCTGTTGTGACCGTCAATGCTGAACAGTTCCTGAAGAGATGGTATGGACCACAATTTGATTATACCGTCATAACTTGATGTCGCCAGGGTTTTGCCATCTGGACTAAAAGCTGTGGCAAAAATCCAGTGGTCATGGGCATTTTCTCTCTGGGCTACCATTTCCCCGTTGCTTACATCCCAGACTCTTATCGCCCTGTCACGGCCAACAGAGGCAAGAATCTTGCCCATAGGATGAAAAGCCACTCCCCGCACTGTATCGTCATGGGCCTCCTTATTTCCATCTTGCTTAAAGGTGAAAAGTTCTTTCATGGTTTCAAGGTTCCAACTGCGGATGGTCATATCATCGCCTGCTGAAACCAATATATTATCACTGGGATGAAAGGCTACAGCTCTTACTGTGGCGGTGTGTCCTTGCAGTAGAGCCAGAGTTTTTTCTGCTTTGACCTGCCAAAGCCTTATGCTTCTATCCCGGCTGCCGGTAATAAGAAGTTTCCCAACTTGGTCAAAAGCCAGGCTGGTTACGTTGTGACCGTGACCAGGCAGGGTGGTTAGAGCTTGCCATGAGCCTGTCTCCCAGAGCCGTACTGTCTCATCCAGACTAACCGACGCAAGCCTGTTGCCAGAGGGGTGAAAGGCTAGCCCCTCAACCGATTTATCGTGGCCGTCAAGCTCTGCAACTTTTTTGTTATCTTGCACATGCCAGATATATATTGTGGTATCCCAGCTCCCTATCGCCAGATAGTTTCCATCGGGAGATGTTGCCAAAGACCGTATTGGCTCGTTGAATTTTTTTAAGGGTTGCAGAGGTTTTTTTTCTGCTGTTTTTAGGTTTAACCGCCACAAGGTTCGATCATCACCACCAGCAATTATGGCTCTGCCTTGTCTGGTAAAAAGAAGAGCATTTAAACGCTGTTGAAAATCCTGGCTTTTTAAAATCCGGTTTTCCACCAGATCCCAGATTATAAGCTTGCGATCCAGGGTGGCAACAGCCAGATACCGGTTATCATGGCTAAGGGCCATAGCGGTGATTGGGCTGTTGGTGGTTATCTCTGTCCTGCTGCTGGTCTGTTTCGGAAAAGACCAAAACCTAATCTTGCCGTCAGCCCCAGCAGTAAGCAACTGCTCGCCCTGGGGCGAAAAAATTATTGCTGATATTGATCCATCATGGCCTTGCCAGCTTTTGCCGGGTCTGGTTTTGTTGCTGTTCCATATGGTCAACCTGCCGCTGTCAGAGCCTGAGACAAAATGCACCCCATTCGGCTCGAAGGCCACCGCCATAACCTCCTCTTCTGATCGATAGGTGGCTATCTGTGGAGCTTCCATCTCTAGAGATGCGAGAAAATCACTCTCTCTAGGGTTGGGTTTTTCTCCAGATAAAAGCCGGTGTTTCAGAGCGTGAGCACCATAAAACATGGCGACTCCGTCCCGGCCTGATTTAATAGCAGCTTTGGATTTTTTTAGTAGAAGGTCAGCAAAACGGTGGTTTTTTGCTGCCTCTGCTGCTATCCGGTCTTGGTAGCCGTCATACCAGACGGAGGTTAAAGCGGCTATTATTGTAGCGACCAGTAGGGTCCAGCGGAAAATACGCCAAACCCGGCGACGTTTTTCCCGCTGTTTCAAAGCATCATAATCTACATCTAAAATACCGGCTAGCAGCTTGATTAAAGCATCCCTTTTGCCATCCTTGCCGGGCCTGGCATCGGCAGCAATAGGTTCGGCAGGAACGTTGGTCACCTGGCAATCCATATCGACATGATAGCGTATCGCCTCAGGAAAACACTCCAGCAGACCACTGTCAGGCTTGGCACTAGCACCGGGCTCTCCAGCAACTATCAGGCAGAAGACCCGGTGAAAGTTCCCCAGGGCTTTATAGTTTTTAACCTCCTGGTTTACCCAGTGTGATATTGCTGAGTTTGGCGAGCAGATCACCACCAGACTACGGGAGTTCTCCAGGGCGAGGTTAAGTTTATCCCCAAGACTGGCAGAGCCGGGAAGCTCTTCTCTATCTCGAAAAATAGGGAAGATCCGTTTCGGAACCGGTCCCTGCGGGGTGATTTTCCCGACAAGTTGAGATGGAACCCGGTAGCTCTCCAGAGAGCGGTGCAGCCATTCGGCCCACTTGTGATCCTGGTGGCTATAGCTGATAAAAGACCAATATTTTTTTGGCTCTTCCGGCTGGCTCTCCACTATTCTACCTCTGCTCAAGAATAAGTTCTGCGATACGCTGGTTGCCGTTGGCAGTGACATGGGCAAAATCTATGTAGAACAGCTCATCACCATCAAAGAGGCTGCTGGCATCGGTAATCCACTCTACATCTAGTTTTTTAATGCCTTTCAGCAAGAGGGGATAGACCGCTCTATATTGGGCTGGCAACTCCGAACCCCAGTAGGCAAGCTCTTGTTCAATATGGTCCAGCCGCGGGTTTGCAAAGAGGGCTACCGGTTGTAGAACTGCTTGGAAGCTCCCACCGGCCTTTGTTACCAGATCATGGGCCAGTTGCCAGTTTTTCAGTAGATTATCAGCAACCATCTGTGCTTTTGCCGGATCTTTATGGCAGGTCCAGTGCTCTCGGTCCCAAGAGGATGTTTTTCTTGGGCTTTTATCACGCTTTAGCTCAATAAAAAGATTCTGGATAGCCCCTATAAACAACCCTCGAAAACTATCCAGCAGGCCCGGCCCCTCCTGTTGCAGCTTCCGGGCTTGGGGGTAGGCATTTATCATACGTCGCATCTTTTTCTCGCGGTTGTGGCTGTTGAGGCCGGTGTCAGCCCGGCAGTTAACCGCAACATCATTTACCCCATCATAGAAGAGCACATCGCCCAAATGTTCCCCACTAGAGAGCAAATTGAGCAGTAGAGCCAGCTCCTGGCGGCTGTTGTAGCTAAACTGACCATGGTTATAGACTGCGGTATTGGGCTGTTTGGCATTGAATAAAGCCGGTATGGTATCTTTATCCTCAACACCAACCCCCCACATTGTAGAGCCTCCAAAAAATCTTTTTACAACATTACTGTTTCTATCTGCTAACAGGGGCGGGTAGACCCTCTCTCCAGAAGCAGCAATTGTTACGGTTTTGCCCTGGTACGGTTCCATACTCCAGGCTACATATGGTCTGTAGGTGGCCTGGAGGCGGTCAAGATCACGATAGATCTCTCTTGCTCTATTTTTATCGTTATAGTTGGGCAGGCGAAAACGGAACTGATTACGGGTGTAGTCGGGGAGCTTATCACCATTGGCAAAAATATCTAGCTTCTCTTTTTCTTGTAAAAAGGAGAGAACTATAGCTGCAGTAAAATTTATCAGCAGTAGTGTAACAGTAAAAACAGATATCCAGATGGTAATTAGGCGAAAAGTAGAAACTGGTTTATTATTCATAGCAAATCAACTATTCTCTATCACCGTTAGAAGTTTACCATTATCCAGATTCGGCAGTTATTTGTACATCACTGGCACGACTTCTTGATTCACCTGGCAAATCAGAAAAAAGTCTCATCACTAACAAGGAGGCTTCAATTTTTACTGATTCACCAAACAAACCAATATGTTATGCCGTTAATGCACCCGCAACCGCCTAATCTATGATTATTGCCCACTATTCCAAGAAAGGAAAGCGTTAAAACCTGTGGAGATCTCTACCCCCGCACCTTCAGCCAGTGAACTGCTTGCCAAAGTCAAAAAAGCCAATAACAGTGCCGAGTATCTGTTGGCCTATGATCAGGCCATGTCCGGTCTTGAGATCTACCCCTTAGATGTAAATCTCAAGTTTCAGGCGGTTCTGGCTCTGGCTCGGAGTGGTGCCACAGGGCGGGCAAGGGAGGCGTTTAATGAGTTGGGCCTTGCCGGTAGCAGCGATGAAGATACCGCCTCATTGGCGGCACGAATATTAAAAGACCGTTTTTTTAGTTCTACAACTCTTAGGGATCTAGGGGCGGCCACCGAGTCGGCTAACGGTTATGAGAAGGTCTATCTCCGAACAGGGGGTTATTATCCTGCCATAAACGCCGCCTCCATGTGGCTGTTTGCTGGAGATAGAGACCGTTCTGCCCAGCTTGCTGCAGAGACTTTGGAGATTATCAGCCAAAAGGGTTCTGTGGATGTTGGCGAGCAATACTGGCTTGAGGCTACCAAGCTTGAGGCCATGCTTCTGCTGGAGGATATGCATGGTACTGAAGAGCAGATTAAAAAAATCTCAATCCTGGCAAAGCACAACATCTCAGATCTAGCCTCGACCCGAACACAGCTAAAACGAATCTGCAAATTTTTAAACTTGGATTGTGGCTTTCTCAAGCTTTTAAAGCTACCTAAAGTTCTGCACTATACCGGTCATATGATCGCCCCACCTGGAGGAAGAGGCCGTTTTAGCTCAGAGTCAGAACAGCGGGTGGCCGAGGAGATAGCCGCTAAGCTTGAGGAGTTAAATGTAGGTTTTGCTTACGGCTCTCTAGCTTGTGGCGGAGATATCTTGATAGCTGAAGCCCTGTTGCAACGAGGGGCTGAGCTGCATATTGTTTTCCCCTTTGATATTGATGAGTTTAAACAGATATCGGTTTTGGGCGGTGGCGATGGTTGGCTGACACGGTTCAACCAGATCAAAGATAGGGCCTCATCAATCACATTTGCCAGTGAGGGCCGCTATCTTGGTGATAACACAATTTTTGCCTACACCTCTATGATTGCAATGGGTCTGGCTAAAATTAGGGCACAGAATCTCCACAGCAAACCCCATCAGTTGGCTGTTTGGGATGGTAAAAAGGCGGATGGGGTTGCCGGAACTGCTGCCGACATAGATTACTGGCAAAAACATGGTTTGGAGAGCCATGTCATCGACTCCGGTCCTCCAGCTATGGGTGTAGCTGCAAAAGCCACCCCTGCCAAAGAGCGAAAAGCCGTCAAACGGGCTTTGGTTCCGGTACTGTTTACCGACATGAAAAGTTTTAGCCGCTTTGGTGAAGAGGAGGTGATGATTTTTATCGATGAGGTGATGGGGAAACTGGCAAAAATAATCAACCGTCATAAGGATGGAATTCTCTATCGCAATACCTGGGGAGACGCTATTTTTCTGGTATTTGCGGATGTCACTACTGCCATTGATTGTGTATTGGAGCTACAGGCATCACTCTGGAAAATGCCTCTTGGTGAGATGGGTCTGCCCCATGATACTGGAATGCGGATGGCTATGCATGCCGGTCCGGTTTTTGAAAGTTATGATCCTATTCTTGACAAAAAGGCATATTTTGGAACAACCCTGACCAGGGCTGCTAGAATGGAGCCAATTACCCCGGTGGGTGAGATCTATGTCTCTGATGCTTTTGCTGCACTTGCCACCTTCGAGGGGCCAAAAGATGTCAGTTGTGAATATGTTGGTCATATGCCAACAGCTAAAAAATTTGGTCGGATGCGGATGTTTCACCTCAAGAAAACCGCTGAGCATGTTTAGCCAGGAAAAAAAGCGGTTTGGTTGTTCAAAAGGGGTGTTTCTACTCTCCTTTTTTGGCCTGGAGTTGCTGCTGCTTTTAATCCCCTGGCTCTCTTCCCAGCCGGTTGCCAGCCCTAGGAATATGGTACAGTTTGAAGGCATTGATTTTCTGGTATATAAGACTTCATCTAACGAGAAAATCCAGTTTTTCTGGCGTGATGGTAACGGCTCCCTCTACAACACTCTCTCTGCGGTAAAAGAGGCGGTGCAGTCAGAGGATAAAACACTGCTGTTTGCGACCAATGGGGGGATGTATCATTTCAATAGACACCCGGTGGGGCTTTACATAGAGGATGGGGCTGTTATCTCTCCTTTGAACCTTGAGGATAACTGGGGAAATTTTTTTCTTAAACCCAACGGTATTTTTGCTACTACCAAGAGCGGTCCGGTTGTTGTCGACTCAACCGAGTTTTCTACATTGAAAAATGTCATTAATGCTACTCAGTCTGGCCCTCTGTTGCTGAAGATGGGTAAAATCCATCCGGCTTTCAAGATAAACTCCACCAGTGTATTTATTCGTAGCGGGGTGGGTGTTACCCCAGAGGGCAGGACAGTTTTTGCTATTTCACTCAAACCGGTAAATTTTTATCAATTTGCCAGACTATTTAGAGATAAGCTGGGGGTAGACAATGCTCTCTATCTGGATGGGGATATCTCCCAGGTCTATCTGCCCGAATCTCCCGCCATGGGAAAGGAGAATATGTTCGGTCCTATTATTGGAGTTGTTGCAACTAAATAGCCGATATAGAGTCGAAGCAGGGTAGAAGTAAGCGGTTTCTAGATTATTTGTTGCTTGTAGTTGTATGTGTAAATTATTATCATGTTTTCATTCTAAAAGTTAAGGATCAGGCGATTTTTTATGGCTTTATCTTCTGATACAGAAAAGTGCAAACGCATAAGTGATGATTTGCTCAGCAGTCAGGAACATCTGAATAAAGTTCAGGAGATTGCCCACCTTGGTAGTTGGAGTTGGGATATTCTCAATAATACTTTGCTCTGGTCAGATGAAGCCTACCGGATTTTTGGCCTATCTCCAACAGGCTCTTTTCAAACTTACGAAGCTTTCATAAAGTCTGTTCACCGGGAAGACCGGGCTAAACTTAAAGAGGCAGTCAAAAGTGCCCTGGCTGATCCTGATTATCGCTACGAGTTAGAACACAGGGTGGTGCGTCCAGACGGTAGCGAACGGGTAGTTATGGAGCGGGGCAAGGTGGAGTGGGATAGTTTTGGTAAACCCATTAGTATGATGGGAACAGTCCATGACATAACCAACATCCGCTCGGTTGAAGACCAGCTAAAACTTGTGCAGATAGTTCTGAACAGCTCAGATGAGGGTGTCTTCATCTCTGATTCGCAAAACAAGATTATCTCAGTCAATCAATCTTTGTGCAAACTCTACGGTTATGACTCCGCAGAGATGCTGGGTCAAAGACCCTCTATTTTTAAATCTGACCGTCAGGACAAAGAGTTTTATACCGAGTTGTGGCAGACCCTTGTCGATAAAGATGAGTGGACAGGAGAGATGTGGAACCGGAGAAAAAATGGCGAAACCTTTCCGGTTAAAACCACAATCCAGGCAGTTCGGAACAAGTTTGGTGAGGTGAGCAATTTTGTCTGTATCTACAAAGACCTCTCTGACATCAAACAGCGTGATGAAGAGTTGGTCTACTCAACAACCCATGATGTACTCACCTCTCTACCTAATCGGCAGCTCTTTCTTGACCGTCTCCGCCAGGCTATCCGCCAGGCACACCGTGAAGATTCCCGTGTTAGTGTTTCGGTGCTTAATATTGACCTTTTCAAGAAGATCAACGATAGCCTAGGCCATACCCATGGCGATGAGTTGTTGAAGATGATTGCCCAACGTCTTAAAAACAGTGTCAGACAGGAGGATACGGTCAGCCGCCTAGGAGGGGATGAGTTTTCGATCATCCACCCTAACGCAGGTAATGTTGAAGCTGTTGCCCTGATGATGCAGAGGATTTTTGATGGTTTTGCCAAACCTTTCTATCTGGCAGGTAAGGAGTTTTACATTACATTATCAACAGGAATTACACTCTACCCCGAAGATGGCATGGACCCGGATAAGATGCTTAGAAATGCCGACCTTGCAATGAACCGGGCAAAAGATGTTGGTCGAAGCAACTTCCAGTTTTTTACCAGTACTCTCGACGATAGAGCCACCAACCGTCTGACCATAGAGAATGATATGCGTCTAGGGTTGAAAAGGGGTGAGTTTTTTCTCAACTATCAACCCAAGGTAGACCTTTCTACTGGGCAGATAACCGGTATGGAGTCTTTGTCACGTTGGAAGCCCAGTGGCAAGGACCAGGTATCGCCAGTTGAGTTTATCCCTATTGCCGAAGAGACAGGTCTTATAGTCCCTCTTGGCGATTTTATTCTTAGAGATGCCTGCTTTCAGACTAAAAATTGGCTTGATATCAATCCCAATCTCCGTGTTGCCGTAAACCTGTCAGCCAGTCAGTTTCGCCAGAAAAATCTTCTGATGCGTCTTGACTCAGCATTGCGAGATAGTGGTCTGCCGCCGGAAAAGTTGGAGATTGAGATCACTGAAAGTATGTTGGTGGACAATATAGATGAGGTTATCAATATATTATGTAAGATTAAAGAGCGTGGCATAACCATAGCCATGGATGATTTTGGCACCGGATATTCATCTCTGAGTGTTCTAAAACGATTTCCTCTGGATACCCTGAAAATAGACCAATCTTTTGTCCGTGATCTTACCGTTGACTCCGATGATGCCCAGATTGTCACTGCTATTATCTCTATGGCGAAAAGTCTCCATCTAAAGGTAGTCGCTGAAGGTGTTGAGACAAAGGAGCAGTTAATGTTTTTGACTGAGAGAGAGTGTGATATGATGCAGGGATATTACTTTAGCAAACCTCTGGTAGAAGATGATTTCAGTGCACTTTTAACACAAAAAAAGAGCCTTCTAGATATAGGCTGAATATTAATTCATAAAGGAGAAAAATTATGTCGACCAACGATAATCTTCAAGCAGCATTTGCTGGTGAGAGCCAGGCCAACCGTAAATATCTGGCTTTTGCCGATAAAGCCGAAAAAGAGGGTTTTGCCCAGGTAGCAAAACTATTCCGGGCTGTGGCAGATGCCGAAACCATCCATGCCCACTCTCATCTAAGGGTTTTGGACGGTGTTAAGGGAACTGCTGAAAATCTTGGTGAGGCGATCTCTGGTGAGTTCCATGAGTTCACCGAAATGTACCCTGGTTTTATTGATACTGCTGAAGCTGAAGGGAATAAAAATGCGGTACGCTCTATGAATAATGCCATGGAGGTGGAAAAAACCCATCACAAACTTTTTCAGCAGGCTCTGGCAGCAGTAGAGTCTGGACAAGATTTAGAAAACCTACAGATTTACGTCTGCCCGGTTTGCGGTCATACCGAGATCGGCACGCCTCCAGATACCTGCCCGGTTTGTAGTGTCAAGAAAGATAGATTCTACGCTATTGATTGATAAATCCAGGTTTAAGGTGTGGAGTGATTATGGTTGACCCTCAACAGTATGAGTGTAATGTCTGCTCGTGGATCTACAACGAAAATCTTGGCGATCCAGATGGCGGTATCAAGCCTGGAACCCGTTGGCAGGATATTCCCGACGACTGGGAGTGTCCGGTCTGTGGCGTTGGCAAAGATAATTTTACCGTTATCATCAAAAAGGTTGCTTCTGAGGTTGCTTCTGATGAGTTCTATCTTGCTCAGTGGGAACGTCAGTCAGATGAGCGGGAGGGTGATTTCCGCTCCATATTGCAAAAGGCCATTACTGGTAAGGAGAGCATCTCTCCCATGCGCACCGGCAAATGGCAAAACCCTCTTGAGGACATTGTTTTTCTACCAGGTCAGCTAGCTAGACCACCAATAGATTTTCGAGATTTAAAACCCAGCCTTGCAGTTACCATCGGCCCAAAAGCCAGGAAGCCTCTAAAGTTGGATCTGCCGTTTTATGTCTCGGACATGAGTTTTGGCTCTCTATCCAAAGAGGCGAAAATTGCTCTTGCCAAAGGTTCTGCTGCTATGGGAACCGCTATTTTTGGTGGTGAAGGAGGGCTGCTTGAAGAGGAGTATCAGGCAGCAAAGGCTTATGTTTTTGAATACTCCACCGGACGGTTTGGGGTTAGTGATGAGAACCTGAAGAGATCTCACGCTATTCAAATCAAGGTGGGGCAAGCGGCAAAAGCCGGGCTGGGGGGACATCTGTTGGCAGAGAAGGTTACTGCTGAGATAGCTGCGGCTCGTGGAGTACCTCCAGGGCAGGAGATAATCTCTCCTGCCAACCACCGTGATATTCTCACTAAAGAGGATCTGAAAAAGCGGGTGGATATGCTCCGTGAGGTTGGCGAAGGGGTTCCGGTAGGTGTTAAAATTGTTGCCGGACGGATCGAAGCCGATATCTCGGTTGCTATAGATGCTGGGGTGGATTTTATCACTATTGACTGTCATGGCGGTGGTACTGGAGCCGCCCCGGACCATATTAAGGACAATGTCTGTATTCCGCTGCCTCATGCCCTCATAAGAGCCAAGAAGGTGCTTGTCAGCAGAGGTAAGGAGGATGATGTCTCCTTGCTGGTTACCGGTGGAGTACGAACTTCAGCGGATATTGCCAAAGCTCTTGCTCTTGGGGCTGACTCTGTTGGGCTGGCTACCACTGCCATGATAGGTATCGGTTGCCAGCAGTACCGGGTCTGTCATAAAGGTAAATGCCCGGTTGGAATAGCCACCCAAGATCCCGAGCTACGTGCCCGTTTTGATGTTGATAAATCTGCTGCTCTGTTGATAAATCTTTTTCATGTTTATGCTGATGAACTGGCCGATTTTATCCGCATATGCGGTAAAAGCCGGGTTGAGGATCTCTCCCAAGATGATCTTTGTGCTTTGACTCTAGAGGCTGCTGCTGCCGGGATATGTTTTGCCGGCCACTCCCAATAATACTACAAATCGTTGGGGCTTTGCCCCAAACTCCATTGGGAAGAGGCACGCCCCCTTCCCAAACCCATCCCATGATTTTTTTGTAACTGCTTTTGAGTCGTTTACAAGGTTAATGCCAGTGCCGACGGTGGCGACGGTTTTTTTTATGGTACTTTACCGGGCTTTGCCGCTCTATAATAATGGTCTGGCTGCCGTATGATGGAGAGGTGTAGATAGTCCTGGTCTCTTGCCAGTTTCTACGGTGCGGGCTACGGTCTATTATTATGGTCTGCTGGTTATGTTGCGGATAAAAACTGCTCTCTGTAATCTGCTGCCGGCTTGGCCAGCTACTGCCAGACTCTCTCGGTTTGGCATACTGAGTGCCGATTATATAACCGGAAACCGCACCTATAATTGCATTTTTCCCCCTAACCTTTTTATCCGGTCCAAACACCGAACCAAGCAGTGCCCCAGTGACTAAGCCCTGGACTCCAGCGGGAACATAAAATCCCTCTGCTTTTGCCGAACTGGCACTAAATAACAGAATCAAAGCTAGAAACATACTCCCAAATTTTTGCATTTTTCTCTCCTATAATAGTCAGGTCCGATAATTGATCTGTGACTACAAGGTGGGAAAAGTTCAAAATCAGTCTATTTTTAGCTTGATACTAATGGTATGAGCTTGACGGTAGTAGCCTGGGCCTCTGGAGCAGTGCAGCCTTTTGGTTGAGAGGTTGAATCCCAGTATAGAACAACGTTGCAACGAGGCTACCACAACAGAGTTTTATTATGGATCAAGGTTAGGTCAAAGGAGTATTTGCCGAGGAATTTTTGCACAAGCTTGATATTTCTTGACTCGGCTACAGTGTAATAGGCTAACAAAAATAGCGAAATGCCTTTTGGTATGTATTCGTAGTTCTTCTCTTTTGGCGGTCCGTAAATTTGGATCGCCAGAGCTAAAACCGAGTGACGTTTTTTAAATAGCTGGGCTTCGATCTCGGCAATATTTTTAAAAACCTCCAGCTCAATAAGTCCAGAGAGCAGAGGCTCTATATTCTTGCCTTGATACATCAGCCGGGTGTTGTAGGTATCAGAGATTAGTTTGTCAAAATTACGGACCAGATTATTGGCTAGAATCAGGTTGTCAATGGTGTCAGTAGTCAATCCGTCTTCTGGGGCAGATAGTTTGATTTTATCTATCTTGTCTAGAGGTGGAAGGTTGGCTTGATGAATAAGCGGTCCAGAATTTTTACGGTTTTTTATATCCTCAGGAGCTTCATCACTTTTCATTGAGCTTTTGGGTTTGGCAGCCGGTTTTTTTCTGCCGGCAATTTTTTTATCTTGCCTGTTCCAGTCGTATGGGCTTAGTGATTTACTGATGGTGTTTAGCTCTGAATCTGCCAACTCCACCATATAAGCGAGCTGGTTGAACTCCCTAAGATGCTCTTGGGGGAACTGATCGGCAGGATAGCCGATATGGTTGGCAATTTTTGACCAGGTATCTTGAAATAGAGAGAAAACCTGCACTTCAATTTGCAGATCGGCAAACCGCTTGTACTCTTCTAGTTTAAGCCGCTCTTCACCAAGCTTCAAAACCAGAGAGGAGCCGGGATAGCCAAACGCTTCCGGGTCATCTTTCTCTTGGATGGTGACCTCAGATACGGTAAAAGCAGAGGTAAGCCGTCTTAGAACAAAAGCAACATCCTTTTCGTAGAAGGTAACAACCCTAAGTGCCATGAGGTTCTGCTGATCAGAGATAATAGGGTAGCTACCATCTGACAGTACGGCAACCTCCTTGCCCAGATCATCAACTGACTTTAGGTGGCCAGAGATCTGGACCAAGCTTATTTTAGCTTCCTGGGAAATCAGCACATGAACAAGTGACTTGAAAATATCTATAAATTCAAGATAGTGTGCACGTTTTTCCTTGTAAATGCCAACAGTCGCCTTAGGTGTAGTCATGGCACAGCTTATCTGCTCTAAGTTGATTTATTATTAACAGAATGGTGAACAATAGTGGTTATTTTATCTATGGCCTCTCTATCTTCGCCATCTTTAGCCACTGCATGTAACACCATCAAAATAGAGACACCGCGAGGAATGGTAAACGGGGTATCATCCAGGGGTTTTTTGATTAAATCTTCTGCTTGCCAGAATATCATTTTTTCATGTTGGTTGATAAACTTTAGCAGGCTATCATTTGATGGGATGTGAAACGCACCGGACTCTTCACAAAGCCGCTCAATAAATACCGTATCAAATTTAAGCCGGGTAGAGAATGCATCAGAGATCAAACGGTCAACCCGGCGAACAACCGGATCATCAAGAATCAACTTGCCAACCCTTTCCGGGGTTAAGACCAACTCCGGCTCTGCTTCAGCTTTTGCGGTAAGTTTTTTTCTTAGTGAAATAGCCGGCCCGTCTGGTTTGATGATCTTTCTATCTACTGTTAGTGGCTCTTGTTCTGAGTCATCATCACCAGGTGGCGGGGTGAATTTAGTCACCTCATCGGGCTTTCTGGCTTCAGCTAGGGGCAGGGTTTTTTTGAGCTGGTTTAGCTCTCGGTCGGCTAGCTCAAAAAGGCCGACTATACGCTCTGTTGGCCTGAGTTGATGGTAGGGAATTGAGTTTTTGTCAATAGCCAGCCGGTTTTGAATTCTTCCCCAGGTATGTTGCAGCAGCGAGGAGACCTTAACCTTCACCTTGCACTCTTTAAAACAGCGATATTCTATCCACTCCAGACGGCTATCCATCATGCGGACGATATAGGTTGGGGAGAGATAGCCAAAACGTTTGGGGTCTTGCACTGCCGCTCTATCGACCACCCCTTCGATCATTTTAAATTCAGTATCTAAAACATGGGAAACAGCGTGGACATCATCTTCAAAAAAGGTGAGAATCTCCACCTCGACAAAGTCATCAATCTCCTCAATAGAGCTTGCTACCAAGCCATTTTTAAGTTTGCTCTGTAGGGTTTCATGACTCATAACCGAGCCTTCAAAAGAGAAAACACCAAGATCGTTCTCTTTTATAAACTCACCTAAAAAGCGCAGGATCATCACTAGAAAATCATCATATAATTTTCTCTTTTGATCGTACTCTAAAAGGAGCTTACGGTTTAAGCGTTGATCTGTTCCAGTCATGGAAAATTACTCAATCTAAGCGGGCATGAATTTACGATAGTAGTAGTCTAGAATACCATCAAGCTGCTTGCGTTTTTTGGCATCAAAAATATCAGATTCAACCAGTCCCTCACGGTTTAAACGTACAACCAGTTTATTATAGACCCGCGGCATCCCTTTGAGAAGGTCGAGTTTCAACTGTGTTACATCGGAATGTTCCCACATCTGTTTGGCTCCTGGCAAAATTTCTTTTTTTAAAATTATTGAACATCACGCAGAGGAGCCAACCGCAAAATTTGTGCCGAGCTTTATTTTAACTTTATGGAGCACTCTCAATCAGCCGCTTTGTCAGGTGGAGTCGCATAGCTGCAGACTCGGTTAACTGATGGAAGAGGTGGTGGGGTCCTGTTGCTCGTTTTACTAGTGATTTCATATCATTATGTAACTGGGAATAGTATTGTAAAAGTGTGGGGTCAAACCTGTTGATAGCAGCTAGAAGAGGATCTTTTTTATATCTGGCAAAAACCTTTTCCGGCTCTCTGTAGAGGTTGCCAATCCAGAAGTGAGTGGCAGAAAAAAGCGTCACGGAACCGTCATACCAGACCATGGGGTCAATATCAAATCCATCTCCGGCTGGAGGGCCGTTTGTTAAAACATGCTCTAGGTAGTTCCGTTCATTAATATATTCGCTAGGGTCTAACAGGGCGGCTCGGCCATAAGCGTCTATGCTGGAACTCATCATCTGAATTGTTTGGTCTGGGTGGCTCTGCAGGGTAAAAAAAACATCGCGAATGACCCCTCCCTCTACCCCAGGGTTGACCGGATCGGCTTTGACCCGTGGTGAGGTCTGCCAGCTTATGCTGGCAATGGGGTGGCCCATGCTGGACAGGGTTTTGCTCAGGCGGGAAAATACCCCATATTTAACTATATTATCAGAAAAGTTAAGCCGGTTCTGTTTATGGAGCAGAACCAGCTTGATCTCAGGGTAGTTTAGAGAGCTAATCAGCAGATTGGCAATATTGGCGACCGGAATCCGCTCTTTTAACTGCCCGTTTTCATCACTGATAATCTCTTGATGGTACTCATCAAAGCTGATTTGTAAAATAACCTCAGCAGCTAAAAAACCCTTGGGGCGGTTTTTTAATGCTTGGCGGATTGCCTGTAACAGAGCTTCAGCACCGGTTCTGGATGTGGCAATAGAGCCGTTTAATAAAATAGCAAACAAACCTATGTCTCCCATCTCTTTGATAGCCCGGTAAAACTCCGGCATGTGTTGGGTTAAATCGCCACCGGTAAAGAGAATGTTGCTGGTCTCAGCGTTTATTATTTTTAATAGGGGGGCTGGGTCGGGCAGGCTCTTCATGGGTTGCCGCCAGACAAACATACAGTGCCGGCAGTTTGCCGGGCAGCTCATGTGGGGAATAAAACCAACTTTTGCAAAGGGGCGGTTGCTAGCAAAGTTATCCGGCAGGCCATCAACCAAGGCCACTCTCTCCTGGTCCAGCTCTCCGCCAACCTCTTTACTGCGAAGCTTTTGTTTGGTTTGAATCTGCCGCACCGACTCATTATAGGAGTGGTTGAAAATATTTAGTTTCTGCCACTGGTCGCAAATCTCATCTGAGGAAACAGACAGACCATCGCTTCTGTTCCTGAATTTGACAAGCTCCTTAATGTAGGTGGTTGTACTGCTGTTGGTTAAAATTATTTTGGTTAGCTCCGGGGTTGATTCCTTGAGTACCAATGAGAGGACTACAGCTCTAAATGGCGGCTGGATCTCACGGTGCAGCCAGGCAAATAGGTAGATATCCACCAGCAATCCATAAGGGTCTTGGTGGCTATTGGTAAAAAGCTGCAGTGCCTCTTTTAGCCGTCGCTGCTGCCAGGCCAGATACTCATTTGCCAGCGGGCTTGCCGGAGGAGTGTTCATTTACTGTTATGCTCCCTGATCGCAAAATATAGGGCTGTCAGCTTAAACCAGATCCAGGTTAGCAGAGCTGTTAACAGGTCAAATGGTAAAAAATTGGTTAACGGTCTGAAAACCCGGTCGTGAAAAGCCAAAAAAGGTCTTTTTTGCCAGTTAAACCTGTTGGTAGCGATCAGATCCATCAAAAAAAATAGCTGCCATGCCGCTTCACGGACATAAGCCCCAATTCGCCGCCAGTGGGCAATCTCTTCTTTTATGCCAAGCTCTCGGTGCATGGTGTTGATAAGTTTGAAAAATGGGGTCATTTTGAGTTGGACAGAGCTATCCTGTTGCCGGTATACCGTAGCGGCCCTGGCAAAAAAAACCTCAAATCCGGTGTGGTGAAAAGCCATGATAATTGCATTTAAAATCATCCGTCGCCCCAGACCCTCAACTTTAAAACGCCGGGCAGAGGTGATCAATGTTCCCGGCAGGGTGATCCACACCCCTAACTGATAGATCTGGCTGGCTAAAATTTGATCCTCTAAAAATGGTAATTTTTGGGAAAATCCACCAAGTTGCCAAAAAAAATCCCGGCTTATTAAAAATCCTTGGTCGCCATTGGTGCATTGGGGGCGGTTAAGTGCGGTTTTGGCTTCGTAAAATCTAAATACTCCTTGGCGATTCTCTGGCTGCTGGTTGAATTGCAGGGTAAAATGTCCTGCTATCAGTCCATGAGCCAAAATTTGTGCATTTTTGTTCCAGCAATTAATAGCATCTATTAAGAGGGTAGGGGTGGTAAGGGTGGAGTCAGCGTGGAGAAATAGCAGCAGACCGGCCTTTGCAATTTTGGCTCCACTGTTCATCTGCACTCCACGCCCTGGTTGGCTCGCAATGCAAATAGCCCCCAAACTACCAGCTATGGCAGGGGCTTCATCATTAGATCCGCCATCGGCAACAATAACCTCTAATGTGCAACCGGTCTGCTTTTGGATCTGTTCAAGTAGTGCCGGTAAATTGGCTACTTCGTTCAATACCGGAATGATTATTGAAAGTTGAGGGGAGGACATGTTACAATTACCGACTCCACAAATTTACTGCCGACTCTGGAGTATAAATCACCACCGTTATCAGAGATGCTATCGCTCCTGTAAACGGCATGTTATCGCTTAAAGATTTGATGCACAACCGTCTCGTTGGTTTAGGACTTGAATAAATGTCTTTTTTTAAAAAGCTTAAAACCGGATTAACAAAAACCAGGGCACAGTTTACCAAGGGGCTGGATGCGATTATTCCAGGCCGAACGGTTGATGACGAGCTTTTGGAAGAGTTGGAAGATCTGTTGATCACTTCGGACTTTGGTCTGGACACCTCGGTCTCGATAATTGCTGAGACCCGAGAGCGGTTTCGGAGTGTTAAAGGTAATGAAGCCGAGGCTTTTCGTGAGGTGTTGAAAGAGGTTGTCCGGGACCGCCTGCTGGCAGTAAACGTCCCAGAGGCAGAGATCGACAAACCACCAAGGGTTATTTTGGTTGTCGGTGTAAACGGCGTCGGGAAGACCACCACCATCGGCAAGATGGCTGCTCACTATACTGGCCAGGGGAAAAAGGTGCTGCTGGCAGCCGGAGACACCTTTCGGGCGGCGGCTGTTGAGCAGTTGCAGGAGTGGGGCCGACGGAGCAACTGTCCTGTTGTCTCCCAGGGTGCTAATGCCGATAGTGCATCGGTAATTTATGATGCCCATGGAGCCTCAATAGCCAGGGGGATGGATATTCTTTTAGCCGATACCGCTGGACGGCTCCACACCAAATCCCACTTGATGGATGAACTTAAAAAAATCAAACGGGTTTTAGGCCAGCAGGATCTTAACTCTCCCCATGAGGTGTTGATGGTTTTAGATGCCACAACCGGGCAGAACGCCATTAGTCAGGTTAAACATTTCCATAAAGATATGGAGTTGACAGGTTTGGTAGTCACCAAGCTGGACGGAACCGCCAAAGGTGGAGTGCTGGTCAGCCTTAGTGAACAGTTTGCACTGCCTATTAAGTTTATCGGGGTTGGTGAAGGGATTGACGATTTAAAACCTTTTGATCCGGTGCAGTTTGCCGATGCTCTATTTTAATACTGGGTTATGACACTATTATGATCAACCGTACTATCTTTTATGCTTTACTGCTGAGCCTATGGTTTATGCCACATATGGCGGCGGCTAAAACTAAAGATGGTGCCAGATTTAAAACTCTATTTTCAATACTTGAAGGGGAGCGGGGGCTGTCAGCTATAATGGACCGCTCCAGGTGGCCTAATAATGATACACTCACCTCCTACCTTGAGCTGGAGCTACTCTATCATCCCAAGTATAAAGCTTCGGTTAAACGGCTGAACAGCTTTATCAAACGCTGGCCCAACCACCCCCAAGCAGGTGAAATTCGTAACTTTCTAGAGATTCGGATAACCCAAAACAGCCGTGACCAGCAGGCTCTGGCCTGGTATGACAAAAACCAGGCGGTTTCTCAGGTTGCAAAGCTACGCTACCTTCGGCTTCTCCTTGATGCCAAACGCTTTAAAAAAGCTCGCTCTATATGGCGAGGGCTATATGTTAGCGGGGTTACGTTTCCCCAATCTATTCAGCGTCGAACCACAAATTTTCTAAAAAGCATGACAGTGGCAGAACATGAAAAGCGGGCACGATATTTTCTTAATCATAAAAAGAAAAAAGAGATGCGTGAAGTGTTGAAATTGCTGCCGGACACAACTAGAAAATATCTTCTTGCTCTGGAGGCGGCGTTAAATACAGAGTTAAAATTTGTATATCTTTTAAAAAATCTCTCTAAACAAGAGGCCAGATCTCCTGAGTTGTGGTTGGTCCGGATTAATAGTTTACGTCGTGCTGGTTTTCGCAACAAAGCCTACGAGCTACTGACCGGTCCAGAGGGGCAATACCTGACAAAAGCGATGCGGCAAAATCAGCGGTTTCGTCTCGCCAGGCTTTTTGCCCTGTATAAAGAGTACACAACAGCAATTAATCTCTTAGAGCCAAATATCAGAGAGATGGGTGGAAAGCTAGAGGACTCCCTATGGTTGTTAGCTTGGTATGCCCATGTTAGCGGCAATGAGAAGTTGGCTCATAAATATTTCAAAATGTTGGGTAGTGAGGCTGGCAGTCCCAACCGGATTAGCCAGGGAGCCTATTGGGCCGCCAAGACCGCAACCAGTGAAAAAGAGCGGGAGCAGTGGCTAAAAAAAGCTGCCTCTTATCATGAGAGCTTTTATGGCCTGTTGGCACAAGAGGAGGTAAACGGCTTTATATCCTTGCTGCCTAAAGATAAAAAGCTCTCTTGCAAATCTCTATCAAACCCAAAATACCGGGAAGAGATGAAGACATTGCGGATGTTTGGCGAGGCAGGGCGTAGCTATTATCTAGGCCCGGAGATCAGACAGTTTGCCAAAAAACATGGTCTTGATATTACTGAGCAGCTCTGTCTTGCCCAACATTTTAACGCCCCAAACCATGTTTTGAAGAGTGCTAGAGTTTTGAAAAATCGTGGGGAAAAATATTGGACTGGGCTTTTCCCTATTCCAACCTGGCAGCCGACCATTGGTTGGCAGGTGGACCCATCTTTAATTTGGGGTATGGCCAGACAGGAGAGCCTGTTTTTCTACCGGGCGAAATCTTCTGCCGATGCTCATGGCCTACTGCAGCTTCTTCCAGCTACTGCCAGACAAGAGGCCAAAGATTCCGGCCTGCCACCTTCCAACTCTTTTCGTCTCAAGCTTCCTGGCTACAATCTAGCGGTGGGTCAATCTTATATAAAACGGATGTTACAACGCTTTGACGGCGATCTGGTTTTAGCTTTGACTGCCTACAATGCCGGGCCGACCAGGGCTGATAGATGGTGGGCAGACCGTCGTGAACAGGAGCCTTTGACTTTTATAGAGAACATTCCTATCGGTGAAACCAGGCACTATGTAAAACGGGTTATCCAAGGCTGGATGATCTATCAACTTCGCCTCTACGGAGCCGCCTCCATACAGTCTGCATTGGGCCCAAATCAGCCGGGAATAACCTCACTGTTAATGGCTGATGCCCGGTAGATTTCTAACCTTGATTCGCTAGCTGTTGCCATTTCACTGGCACAGCCTCTTGATTTACCAGACAAACCATTATGTTGTACCATTAATCTACGGCAAACTCCCGAATCTAGCTTAAATTATTTAATAGTATTATACTAAAAGCCGATGAGCTGTAAGGTGTTCAAAACGGTAAATTGACATTCTATAAATTTGGTATGTTATGGTGATGTATGACAACTGAGCAGGCAGACTCTGCCAACCTGTTAAAAGAGCGGATAGAATATCTTGAGGATGCCAATCGGCACAAAGCTTTCATCTTGGAGCTGGCTGCGGATATGGCCTATTTCCATGGCAACATCAGCCAGAGCAACTGCTCTACGGCAATTCTTGAAGAGGCTCAGAATTTTTTAAACAGATTTTTACTTGATTTCAAGGTGATGGCATTTTTTATTGTTGATGAGGAAGATGCTAGCTTTAATCTGACGTTATGTAACCCAGAAGATAAAAATGATGAGATTCAAGAGTTGGGAGATCAACTCATCGACACTGGAGAGTTCGCCTGGGCCTTGAACCAGCACCGGGGGTTGATAACCAGAAGTAAATTCAAGGGCCATTCGGTTTTTCTCCATCAACTAGCCACTGATAATCGGATTCGAGGTATGTTTGTTGGGGTTATAGATCTCGGCGGCGAGAATCTTGCCAGCTCATTTTTAGAGCTGTTTTCCATAGTTTTTCGCAACACTGCCTACGCTATGGAGAGTGCCGAGTTGTACCAGTTGTTAGATGACCACAATAAACATCTAGAACTGCGTGTTGAGGAGCGTACCCAAGAGCTAAACACAGCAAACCATGAGCTGGAGCGGGCCAACAAGTTTATTCGCAACACCTTTGGCCGCTATATGTCTGATGAAGTGGTTAACTCTATTCTCGATACCCCAGAGGGGCTGCGTCTTGGTGGAGAGCGTCGAGAGGTTACTGTCATGATAACCGATCTTAGAGGGTTTACCGCTATCAGTGAAAAGCTAGGCTCTGAAGAGGTAGTCACCATACTCAACATGTATCTGGAGGTGATGACCGATATTGTTTTGAAATATCACGGAATAATTATTGAGTTTCTCGGTGATGGCATTCTGGTTCTTTTTGGTGCTCCAGTCACCCGTGATGATGATCCCCAACGGGCTGTGGCCTGTGCTTTGGAGATGCAGCAGGCCATGGTTGGAGTGAACGCCAAAAACCAGCAGTTGGGTTATCCAAAGCTAAGTATGGGAATTGGCGTAAATAGCGGTCAGGTTGTTGCTGGCAATCTTGGCTCTGAGAAACGCAGTACCTATAGCGTGATAGGCTCTACTGTAAATCTTGTTGCCCGCATTGAATCATTCTCTGTTGGGGGGCAGATTTTAATCTCAGAGAGCACCAAGAGTGCTTGTGGTTCACTGTTGCGAATTGATGATGTTTTGAAAATCAAGCCCAAGGGTATCGTCAAGCCCATTGAAATCTACGATGTTGGGGCTATAGCCGCCCCCTACAGTATAGCTCTGCCTGAACCGGTAGAGCCTGACTATATTGAAGTTCCATCAGGGTTGAGTGTAGTTTTTGTGGTCTTAAAGGGTAAAACTTCTGGAGCCATGGATCTATCCGGTCAGATAACCGGTCTGGCAGATGGTTATGCCAAAATTAGCACCACCGCCAAGCTGGATAGGTTTGCTAATTTAAAGCTCTCCCTGTTTCGCGATGGAGATAAGGTGGCTAAAGATCTCTATGCCAAGGTGACAGCGGTTATTGCGGGAGAAAAGCCTGAGATACACATTACCTTCACTGCAACTCCAGAAAGAGCGGAAAAACTGTTTAAAGAGCTTCTTAACGTTTAAGATCATCCTGTAAAAGTGCGGTCAAACCTTCAAGTAAAGCAACTTCTGCTTTTACTCCCATGGTTTTAGTGGCGAGGGTGGGGCTGCCATTGGAGTGGCGTATATCACCTAAGCGAGGTGGGGCGTTACAGACTGCAACTTTTCTATTGCTGGCAGAAAAAATATTTTCAAGCAGCTTGTTTAGAGAGATGGACCTGCCAGTGCATACGTTAAATAGTTGTGGTTCTGCAGGTTTTAATTCCATAGCTGCCAACATGTGTGCGACTACATCCGAGACGTAGATAAAATCCCTGGTCTGCTCTCCATCACCAAAAATAGTTATTTTCTGGCCTTTCAATGTCCGGTCAATAAAAATGGAGATAACCCCTGAATATGGCGAAGATGGATCTTGCCTTGGTCCAAAGACATTAAAAAACCGCAGACCAACAGTTGAGACCCCGTGGCTTAAGGTGGCAACCCTGGCATGGAGTTCAGAGCCAGCTTTATCTGCCCCATAGGCTGTTAAAGGTTTAATAGGTTCACTCTCTGAAAGAGGAGTTTTATTGCTATCCCCATATACCGCTGCTGAAGAGGCATAGACAACCCCTCTTGTCAGGTTTTTCCTGGCAGCATCAAAAATATTGATAGTGCCGGTTTGGTTTGTCAGGTGGGTTCCGGTCCAATCTTTGTTGGATAGAGCAACAGAAGCTACTGCTGCTAAATGGAAACAGCCTTGTACTCCATCCATGGCCTGTTCTACAATATTTTTGTCGGCAACATCTCCACGGATAAACTCATGCTCGCCAACAACATTCCTTAAATGGCCGGTGGAGAGATTGTCTAAAATACGCACTTGATCCCCTCGTTTTAAAAGAGCATCAACCAGGTGGGAGCCGATAAACCCATATCCGCCTGTTACTAAAAATTTTGCCATTATCTTCTCTGTTGTGAAATTTCAGGAGTTAGGACGTTGGCTTCTTTTATCCAAAAAAACATAATTATTTTGCAGCTAAACCCGATATAACAATTAAGTTACTTAAAGTATACAGGTAGAGAGAGTATAATGGAAATTTATGTTGATGGTGATGCCTGTCCAGTTAAAGCCGAGACGGTGCGGGTGGCAGAGCGGCATAAATTGATAGTGCATATGGTCAGCAACCAATGGATGCGGCTGCCTGACAGCCGCTGTATTCGTCAAACTGTAGTATCTGAAGGGGCGGATAAAGCTGATGACTGGATAGCTGAACGGGCTGGGTTGGGGGATGTTGTGGTGACTGCCGATATTCCTCTTGCTGCTCGCTGCCTGGAGAATAAGGCTATTGTTGTTGGCCCGACCGGACGGCCATTTGATGAGGAGAGTATCGGTATGGCGTTGGCAATGCGGGATCTGCACGCCAATCTTCGTGAGTGTAGTGATTTTCAAGGCAGGGTAGCAACTTTTGGGAAAAAAGACCTTTCCCGTTTTCTCTCTTCCCTGGAAGAGGCTGTCCGCAGAGCTGCAAAACAGGATGTTCAATGAAAGATAGAGTAATAAGAGCACTGCCTGCTTTTATCTGGAGCCTGCTTGCTGTTGTCTCTCTACTCTGGAATCTGCAACTAATTAACACCATAAATATCCACAACCCTGAGCAGGTACTTGCCACCGGCACTCTGATTCTGATTCACCTTATTGTTTGGATGCTGGGTCTGGCCGCTCTCTATCTGATATCACAATATATCGAAAAACAGTCCAAGCTTGTTGCTGAGGCCAGGCAGGAGTTGTTACAAGAAAAAGCCGCTAACAAAGATGCCCATTATGAGGCTGAACATATTCTTGGCAAACTTAATCGGCAGTCTGACAAGCTGGCTAAACAGAACCATGATCTTGAGCGTCTGAATCAAACCCGTGCGGTTACCAACCATCTGTTGAACGACTCTTTGGAGTCTTTAACCCTGGTAGAACATCTTGAAGAGGCGATGCTGGTTATTTCTGCAATACCCTGGTTTGCCCTGCAACCTAAAGGGGCTATATTTTTGTGGGATGAAGAGACCCAGGATCTGGTTCTTACAGTTCAGCACGGTCTGCCAGAAGAGCTGCTCACTCTCTGTAAAAGGGTTCCCGTTGGTCATTGTATCTGCGGCAAAGCGGCTGAGAGAAAAGATGTTATCTTTGTAAGTAAAGTTGATGAACAACATGACACCACCTTTCCAGAAAACCCGGACCATGGCCACTACTGCATGCCAATTTTATTTGAGAACCGTCTGTTGGGGGTGCTTAATCTATATGTTGAAAAAGACCATGTTCGTAATAAAGAAGAGGAAGTTTTCCTTAGGGTTATAACCAGTACCCTGGCTGGAATTATTGCCCGTTGCCAGCAAGAGGAGCAGTTAGTAAAAGCTAAAAAAGTTGCTGAGGAGTCAAGCAAGGCCAAAAGCCAGTTTTTGGCCAATATGAGCCATGAGATCCGCACCCCTATGAACGCAATTGTAGGTCTCGGCCATCTGCTTTTAAAGACCGATCTTACCGAGAAACAGCAAAACTACCTGCACAAAATTAATTTTTCATCCAAGTCACTACTTAATATAATTAATAATATACTGGATTTATCAAAAATAGAGTCCGGCAAGACTGTTTTGGAAAAAACAAATTTTAATCTTGATGAGGTGGTAAATAATATAGTCACATTGGCTGAACAGCCTGCTGGCTTAAAGGGTTTGGCTATAGAGTTGGAATTTGCAGAAAAGCTACCATGTATACTGTCAGGCGACCCCTTGCGGCTAGGACAAGTTATAACTAATCTGCTTGATAACGCAGTTAAATTTACTGAATCAGGTAAAATAACCCTCTCTATCAAGTCAGCTTTTCTAAGTAAGCACAAAGCGACCTACCTTTTTTCGGTCCAGGATACCGGTATTGGTCTGTTGCCAACACAGCAGAGCAAACTATTCTTGCCATTCAGTCAGGCAGATCTATCTACTACCCGCAAATATGGCGGTACCGGTCTGGGGCTGGCAATAAGTAAGGAGTTGGTTGGTATGATGGGTGGTGAAATATGGGTTGAAAGTGAAATTGGTAAGGGGAGTATTTTTAGCTTTACCGCCACTTTTGCCATTCCTGAAAATGGAGATGAAAAACCGGCTTTTCTCGGAGATATTAAACGGGATAGGGTGCTTCAAGATATTACCGGCTACCAGGCAAATTCAGACAAGCACCCCCTTGCCAAAATCCAAGGTGCACGAATTCTTATAGTTGAGGATAACGAAATCAACCAAGAGGTTGCCAAAGAGCTTTTAGAGCAGGAGGGGTTGCAAGTCTCGGTAGTCAATGATGGCCTGGCGGCAGTTAAAATTATAGAGACAGACAGGTGCCGGTTTGACGCAGTGTTTATGGATGTGCAAATGCCGATTATGGATGGATTTCAAGCCACCAAAATTCTTCGCAACAACCCAGAAAATAGATCTCTGCCAATAATCGCCATGACTGCTAACGCCATGGCTCAGGACCGGGAGAAGACCCTGGCAGCAGGTATGAACGACCATATAAACAAACCTATCGATGTAACAACTCTCTATCGTTGTCTGCTTCGCTGGGTCAAGCCAACCAACAACAGAGCCAAGGTTGTCCCCACAACCTCAAACAGTTCATATGATTTTGTTGGTGATTTTCCCACATCACTGCCTGGGATAAATCTTGAGCGGGGTCTGGAGATTCTCGGTGGTAATCGCCAGTTGTTCGCCAAGTTGCTGATGATGTTTTATGATAAAAATCAAGGCATTGGTGATGAGCTTCGCCAGAAGGTTGCCAGTGGTGATGTAGCAGAGGTTCGAATTTTTTTACATAAAATAATCGGTACGGCTGGCAATATTGCTGCGGATGAGTTTTTTGCGGTAATTTCAGAGCTGTCGGCGGTTATGAAACAGGATGACAAGAGTGGGTTGGACGCTCTCCTTGACCGGTTTGATAAGGCTCTTGGCGAGATTCTAGAATCCGGTACAATTCTCCATAAAATAGCCGACAGAGCCAGGATAGTTGGTGAAAACGTGATGGAATAATTAAAAATATTGCTAGAAATAGAAAATCGAATTACTGTTTAGAGTTGAGTCGTTATATATGCAAATCTACAGGGTAGAGAATGAATAACTCCTTTTTCAGGCACTATGGCCGTTTGAGTGAAAGATGTTTTACCGGTAATTTGGAGACAGAGAGACCATTCTCTTTTTTTCCAGATATGGTTACCGGCACCAGTATAGCCAAGACCTCAGCCAAGAACATAAAAAGCCTTTCCGATTATGCTAGCCCGGACCAGCTTGCCAAGGTGACCAAAGCAGCAACCAGGTTACGTAAGGCTCTGTTGGCAGAAGCAAAAAGCGGAGCCGGCAACAATGCTATGCAAATCACAAGAAAGTATAATGTTTTTTGCAAGGGTCTCGCTCAGGGCAGTGAAGCCATGCTCTCGGAAAATCCCTTCTATGAGCTGACGGTACTCATCTATCAGTTAAACCTTTCTGCTATTAAAAATGCCTTTGCAGCAAGCCAGAAAGATGCTGGAACAAATCTACCCCAAGCGATGAAGGTCACCCGCTCTTTTCGTTATTTATGGGGCCGTGAAGGCTCCATGATCCGTTTAGAAGATAAAATTGTCGAGACCTTCGGCTCCTTTTTAGCTATCGGTAAGATTATATTAGGGCTGGTACTTTTTGTCGGCTCGACATTGACAACAGCCAAGGGGGTAAATGATCTGGTGCAGTTGGATGGCTTTGTGGCTATTTTTGGTGATTTTTTTCTTGGTGCACAACACGAGAATATCCGCTTGGCTTTAACCTTGACTGTGGGTGTGGTGCTCTCTTCAATTATTTTGGATTTTAAAGACCGCCTTTTTCAAGGAGTGGCGGAAACCGGAAGGGTTTTCCAAGGCTTTCTTGATGCCTTCAAACGGTTTCCACGCTGGATGATACTATCTCTATTTTTTACCATGGCCTCAATTTGGACCAACTATGACGGTATCGTCCTGCTCTTTTCCAAAACCCAAGACCTTTCCTATCAGCTAGAGGTAATTCAGGAGCGAGTGGCTCGTGCCTTGGGTGATCCTGCCGATATTGACCCTGACAACCCTGACTCACTACTGGATCTTAAAGGGCTGTTAGAGTCTAAGATTGCCACCAGTAGCAAGCAGTTCGACCAGGTTGTTGAAGATGAGGCGATGGGAGTAGCCTCAAGTGGTATAGCAAAAAAAGGCCCCCGCTATTGGTCCAAATATTATATTATTCATGGTGGTTACAAACCTGGCAGCCGAGATGTGGTGCGGGCGATTGGTCGATCAAAGTTTAACCAGAAATTGGACCGGATGCTGCAAAAATCGGGGCTTGATCTGACCATCTCCCTTGAGGATAAGCTACAGAAAATTCTTACAGTTTACAGCCAGCAATATATTGGGATGAACAGTGCTGTCAGCCAGCGTATGGATGCGTTGGCTGACACCATGACCCTACAGTCATACTCTGTAGACGAGATAACCGCACTCTTTAACCTAGAGGCTTACCATGTCAACCAAAGCGTGCAAGAGGTGGTTGCCTTGATGGAGCAGAACAAAAATGAGTTTGGTGCTGCTGCTAATGCAATCAACCGTTTGGTTGAGTCCCATATCAGTTTTCTCAGAGAGGTAGACCGGGTTGGCATTCCAACCAACACCGAATATACCATCGATGTGCGGATTGAGATTCCCCGCGTTGAGGCTATTGACCAGCTCAACCAGAGTGAAATTCCCATGGCTGAACGGCGGAGCGTCTTTGAGTTGAAAGCTCTTCTCCTTGAGAGGTATGGTGCGGCTGGCGGAGCGACAATTCTTTTTTGGATTCTCTTTATCGCCGTCTTTATGGACCTTTCCGATCCAATTTTCTACAGCACAATGGTGGCTCGCTGGGGGCGTAGGGATCAGCACTTTTTGCAAGAGAATATTAAACGGTTCCAGATCTGGGAGGATGGCTATATACAAAGAATCCGCTCATTTCTTGCTCGCCCGGATATCAGGGCAGCTATACCCCAGCTATCATGTCCCAGAACGCCAGTACTGCACTGGATCTATCACCAATACCTGGAAAGTATGGCTCCATTTGTTAAAGACCATGCCCGGATGACCTCTATGGAAAAATACCGGTTTTGGTTTTTTGGTCTCTTCTCCACAACCAGAATTCGCTATGCGGAGGTTTATAACGCCAGACAGTCCATGACCAGAAGAATCATCGCTGATCCTGGTGCACTGCTGCCTCCTCTGCTCAACCGTATATATGGAGAGCTGTTTCAGCCTTTCTCTATTGGTCAGGACCACTTTGAGACCAGGCATAAACGTATCATTGAGGAGATGGGCAAAAATGAAGAGAAGTTTACTACTGAAATTGGTAAAATAGCTCAGATAATTGATGAACTTTACGAACTGCACCCTGAATTTGATACCGAAACGAGAAATATGAAGCTGCATCATAAGGTTCTTATTTTTCTCCACTCGGGAGAAGGGATCTTTGGTAGAAAGGTGAAAACCCGTGGAATATCAGAGATTATTTACAATCTCTTCTCCAGGCCTATCTCCCGTTCTGATTTTAATTTTTCCTTAACCCGCAACAACTGGATGGTAGATCAGGCAGTTCTACAGAAAAAGTCTGTCTCTTATATTGAATCCCTTATTCCTTTCAGGCCGATATTGATAAAACTACTCAGTGAGACACTGCCAAAAGTAAAAAAAGATCTTATCTTTCCCCTTACCAATGCACTGGATAACATTCCTCATAATGATGAGCTGAAGCGGGCCTTGAAAGTCCAAGTCTCATTTGATGAGTGTAAAATTATTGAGAGAGAGCTTCTAGGTATTTTGGGTATGTCATCTGGTAAGGCGTTGCAGATTGATAAAGATCTGTTTAGCCATATTATCGGCAACTCTCCTATAGAGGAAATTCCGGCAGTATTTCTCACTAAAGAGAAAGACCCATCTGTTATTGAAGAGAAAATAGCCAGCTTATCAACAAATTTACAGAGTGCACTTTTAATTGTTACCCGGCTCTCAGAAGAGAGAAAACAGGTAGTTTCAATTTTGACCAGAATCCGTACCGAGTCTCTGCGGCCTATAGTCTCTATTTTTGATAAGTTTAAAAACCGTGAGTTGATTGAAGAGGCTGCAGGTCTTAATGTTCTGCAAAACCAGTTGTCGGCTCTTGATGGTTTTATAATAAATTTATGGGGCGGCATAATGCCAGATCAAACCAGGAACGATGGTGGAATCGACCTTCTTTTCACAAAGCTTGGCATGGATGGCGGCAACATAGAGTTCTCACTGTTACAGCTAGCTACGGAGCTGGAAGAGAATATGCTGACCATGAAGAAGAATGTGGAGTCAAAAGTTTTTGTTTTGACCTTTATAGACAAGACTCTTGCCAAAACCAAAATATTGATTTCCAAATCTTTTGATGATATTGCCAATATTTTCATCCTAGAGGGTAAGCTTACACTGGATATGTCAGACCCACAAAAAGATACCCAGGAGAAGCTTAATTTTATTGCCGACCGCAACCTGTTTCTACAATCGGTACCGATGTTTTTGGAGTCAAACCGGATAAAGCTTCTCTCAGTCTCAAATTTGGCTGAAATTATTGAGACTGGGCAGGTTGAACCTCTGCGTCTACTGGAGGGACAGATTTTTAAAACCAGTAATTTTTTAACAAATACCCTAGGGTATCTTAATGGTGAGAGAGGGGCTGCAGGGATTAATGCACCACTTGATTTGCTAGAGGAGTCAATACTCTCTTAGATCACGGGTTTAGCTTAAAGCTGAGTCAGTTACATAATTGCGTTTATAGAACTCACCAAATTTGTAATCTTCTTCCATGATATGGTTGACCAGCCACTCAGCCAATACTTTGTGCATTTGCTCTAATATGTGTATCTGCTCATCAATATTTTGCAACTCTGAAATTCTGTCTCTAAATGATATAGCATTATCGATAAGTATTTGATGAACCTGTTTATGTGTATCCAACCATGGTGCGTTGGACTGCTCCATTAGTAACTCTTCATCTTTTAGGTGTTTGTCCACATAGTTTAAGATTTCTACAATAAATGATTGAATTCGCAATGGTATGTTGTTCTCACCATCAACAGAGTTGAGAAACGCCCCCAAATCATTGAACAGATCAAAAAGTCTCTGGTGCTGGTCATCAATCTCAGGAATCCCCAATTTTAACTTATCTGACCAGTAGTAGGGTTCAATATCTGTTTTAACTAGTTTTTCGATGGCTCTTTGGCCAATAAGAATAAAAAATGCCTTTGTAAATCGCCAATCACGCATCATGATGTGTTGGAAGGTATCAATATCCAAGGTTAGGCATGTGGTGGCAGTAGAGGCAGTTATTACGCTACTTCTTCTACTGCTGGAGACAATCGCCGACTCACCAAATATATTGCCCTCATGGATAAAAAAGTGATGCTCTTTTTTATCTTCAGATTCGTAAACCCCGTGAACCCGGCCTTTGTAAATAATAAATAGGGTGTGGGGCGTATCCCCAAGGTTGATAATGCTCTGACCAGCTTCAAAATGGGAGATGCCGATAATGGGTACAATGTTCTGTTCAACATCAGATATTGGCAGGTCTCTAAACCCTGGAACACTGCCTAGAAATGAGACCAGATCTGTTACGGTAATCTCCATACTTTGGAACTCCTGTTCTTGACTGCAGTTTTTTTTAATCCTTTATTGTTAAGCTCTCAGGGCTAGCTTGACCATCTTTAATCAGGTAGCCGTTGATCTCAAGACACCCTTCAGTGCCCAGTGAGACAATAAGATAGAGAGCATTTTGATATTCAGATTGGGATAGGTCCAGCTCAGATGGTACTGGAGAGGAGGCTGGATGGCTATGGTAGATTGCCACCACTTCTTTCTGTTCACCCCTAAGCTTTTTGAAAAGCTCAATCTGTTGTTTGGGGTCGGCCAGAAAACGGCTAGTCTCTCGTAGACTGTTTTCAAGCGGGTGCCAGCCGGTGATATCCTGATCTTTTCCGGAGAGAACTCCCACACACTCTTCTGGTGCACAGCGTTGAGCGTGACCGAGGATTTTATTGATGATGACACGGGGAATCACCCACATAGCCTATTAACTCCAGCTTTTTTATTTTTTTATAGAAACCCAAGCAATATATAAACAGAATATATCATAAACCGTGGGTATTAGTGCTTAAATAGTTGACTCATAAAGTAATTTTTCTTGTCAGGGCCGTGTTTGGTGATACTATAAACAAGAAAAATTCCTTTGTGGGCCAAAGATTAAGGGATAATACCTATAACTCATGGTATGTTCAGCAACGGATAATATCTTAATATTGCTTGCAATACCATGGTAACAATAGCGTATACTGGGGCAGTTTAACAACATAACAAGGCCAACTATTGTATCGTTATGAAGGCATATCTGCAACGACTCAACCCAGTTTCAGGTGATGTTTGGTACTACAGTATCCAAATTCAACGTGATCTTATGGGCCGCTGGCAGGTGATCCGGGAGTGGGGGCGTAGCGGTTCACCAGGAACTGTACGATATGTTCCGTATGATGCTTTTTTTGATGCTCAAGAGTCAATGCGAACCCTGGTAGAAGAGTTGTCAGATAAGGGTTATCAGGTGGTGCATAGTGAAGGGCCAAACTCCAAAGATGCAGCATATTACTAATGGGTAGGGGACCGTTTAAATGTCGGTAATTCATGAAATAATGGCCACCGGGCCGCTTGAGGTAAATTGTCAGTTGTTAAGTGGTGGCGGTAGTGGGGAGGCGGTTCTTATCGATCCTGGCGGAGATGCCGATCTGCTATTAAAGCGATTGGAAAAACTTAACTTGAAACTTACCCACATCATCAATACCCATGGTCACTTTGATCATATTGGTGGGGTTGCAGCTTTGAAGAAGGCGACTGGTTGCCAGTTTTGGCTCCATAAAGGCGACCTCCCCTTGGTGAAAAATGCTGCAAAACATGCGGGATCTTGGAATCTACCTTTTGGCCCTATTCCAACAGTTGATAAAAACTTTGAAGATGGGGATAAATTAAAGGTAGCAGGGATGGTTCTTGAGGTGGTTCATACTCCAGGCCATACCCAGGGCGGGGTCTGTCTACGTTGGGGCAATGATATTGCAGTAGGTGATACCCTATTTGCCGGTTCTGTTGGCCGTACCGACCTACCGGGTGGTGATATGGAGCAGTTGATGGACTCCATCATGAATAAACTGGTCCCGCAAGGGGACGGTCTTGAGTGTCACCCAGGCCACGGCCCTTCGACAAACCTGGGCCATGAAAAGAGAACCAACCCATTTCTGGTCGGATGATCTCTTGAACATGAAAAGGCTGTTAGTAACACTCACCCAACCAGCATGTCGCACGAATGATGCCCGGAATGGTGTTCCAGGCCGGATATGTGTAACCTGATGGCTAGCCACTGTTTCTATTGTTGATGCCTCTGAAAGAGAAATGCAGGAAAGTAATAAAGGATTAGACAATCTTTTTATAATTAATGGATTTGTTTGAGGTTAAGACTCAAGAGGTTGTGCCGGTGATGTATGCTAACTGGCGAATCTAGTTTAACCTTTCAACTCATCAAGCAGTGACTGTAGATCCTCTTTAATCAATAGAGTCTCTGCTGGAGAGATCGCCGCCTTCGCTGCTGTAGAGCTAAGTTCCAACAGCTTACCAAGAGCCTCTTCTGGGCTGGCGAGGCTGTTCTGTCTTTGAAAGGCACTCAGCTTTTGAAATAGATCTAGGGGCATGGTTCGCTCAACACCATCCAACAGCTTGCGAACAGTCAACTCCATAGATCCCTGCCCCTCACCAAACATCTGATCCCGATATTTTAACAGTTCATCTCTGGTCTTTTCTGATAGAAATATCTCAGTGGCGGATTTTTTTGCCTCAAACTCTTTTTTGCGAACAGTTTCTGGTATTTCTTGCTGACCGTTCACTGTTTTAATGGCGGCAGTTTTAGTCAGCTTTACTCCGCTGGCTGTTTTGCCCTCGTTGCCTTTTGTAGATTTTCTGGCTTGATTACCGCTACTAGTTGTAATAGCAGTTTTTTTAGCTTTTGATTGGGCTATAGTCTTATGCATCTTCTCCTGGGTCTCCGCTTTTAAATGTCGGTTGATCCACTTGTTTAAATCTTTTACTTCTTGACCGTCGGCATCGGCAGTTAATGGAATCTCTTGGAGGTTTTCCAAAGGCCAATCGGCAAAAGTCCAGCGTCCTGACTCAATTTCAGAAAGAATATAGTCCCAAGTTTGGCTGAAATTTTCTTTGGTAACTTTTTCTGACATTTCTCCTCCGCGTTTTAAACTTTTGAGGCTCTGGCCTTAATCTATCTGCCGAATCGAGGTTAATGTATACCTGGTAGTCTCTGCCCACCTCCCAAAGTTAGGCTGCCGGTTAGTGTCTGGCGTAGATAGACTATAGCAGATTCTACAGCTTCATTGAGGGGGATTCCATGGGCGGTTTTTACTGCAATGGCTGAAGCCAGTGTGCAGCCAGTACCGTGGAAACCACTCTGTCCCCCCTCTAGACGAGAGTTTTTATATTGATATAGAGAGCCGTCCCTCTCAAGTAAAAGATCGAAAATATTATCTCCCGGAAGATGGCCCCCGGTGAGTAGAACCCCACAGCCGGACTCAGCCAGCTTTCGGGCTGCCAACTCTTGCTCTCGGTAGCTGCTAACCGCAAAGCCAGTTAATACCTCAGCCTCAGGAGCGTTTGGTGTTATAAGGTCTATATGGGGTAGAAGCAACTCCATAAATTTCTCTCTGCCCACCCCATCAAGAAGCAACCCGCCGCCAGTACCAGCCAGTACCGGGTCGGCAATAACCGGAATGTTGGGGTAAAGTGCCAACACTCCAGCAACAGCTTCGACAACCTCTGCAGTTGCCAACATACCAAGTTTTATTGCATCAGCTCCAATATCAGCTAAACAGACGGTCATCTGCCGGGCTACTAAATCCCCTGCAAGAGCTTTTACTTCGTAAACCGATCTGGTATCTTGTACAGTCACTGCTGTCACTGCTGTCATGGCGTAGCCGCCTAGAGCAGTGACAGTTTTTAGATCGGCCTGAAGACCAGCCCCGGCAGTGGGGTCGGAGCCGGCGACGATAAGTATTTTTTTTATACTGTTTTGACGGTTTTTTGTCGGACTATTTGTGACCATGCTTGTAAACAACTCCTTCCATATGCTAGTTGTCTCTCTTTATTGTATAAAAATATTGTCTTCTATTAAAGGAACTTGGTATGCCAAAAGTGCTTATATCAGATAAAATGTCGCCACGGGCTGAAGAGATATTCAAATCTCGTGGAGTTGATGTTGATGTTCGTCCCGGCCTCTCTGTAGAAGAGTTAAAGGCCATCCTACCCGATTATGACGGCATCGCCATTCGCTCTGCAACCAAACTCACACCAGAGTTAATCGGTGTGGCGACCAACTTGAAGGTTATTGGCCGGGCAGGTATTGGTGTGGATAACGTGGATCTTCCCACCGCATCAAAGCAGGGTGTGATTGTTATGAACGCCCCATTTGGTAATACTGCCACCACTGCCGAGCATACCGTAGCCTTGATGTTGGCAGCAGCCAGGCATATTCCTGAGGCGACAGCATCTACCAGAAAAAGCAAATGGGAGAAGAGCCGGTTTATGGGCCGGGAGCTGTTCAACAAGACCTTGGGTATTATCGGTACTGGTAATATTGGTGGCCTGGTCGTGGAGCGGTTTCAAGGGTTGAAAATGAACGTATTGGCCTACGATCCATTTATCTCCAAACAGAAAGCTAGTGAGATGGGTATTGAGCTGGCAGATACTTTGGATGATTTCTGGCCCAACATTGATTTTTTAACTGTCCACACGCCCCTGACCCCAAAAACCAAACATATTGTCAATGCCGAAGCATTCTCCAAGATGAAAGATGGAGTTATTGTCGTCAACTGTGCCCGTGGCGGTATTTTTGATGAGGCGGCCCTTTATGATGCTCTGAAGTCAGGCAAGGTCTATGCTGCTGGGCTGGATGTTTTTGAGAATGAGCCGGCCAAAGATAATCCTCTGTTTGAGCTGGATAATGTGGTTTTAACCCCACACCTTGGTGCTTCAACCTCTGAGGCACAGGTGAATGTTGCGGTACAGATTGCCGAGCAGATTTCCGACTATCTTCTAAATGGAACCGTACAAAACGCCCTGAATATTCCTGCAGTATCAGAGGTAGAGCTACCTGTTTTGCGCCCGTTCCTTAATCTAGCCGATAAATTAGGTACTACTCTTGGGCAGTTGACGGAGGCCGGCGTAAAGAGGATTGAAATTCTTTATGAGGGTGAAGTTGCCGAGCTGAATAAAAAACCCATTACCAATACCATTCTAAACAGCCTGCTTACCCCTATGCTGGAGACCGGAGTTAATCTGGTAAATGCTCCACTGATTGCTGATGAGCGTGGTATTGAAGTGGTAGAGTCAACCCGCACCAGAACCAGAAAAGGTTTTACCTCATTGGTAACCGTAGTCATCACTACCGAAAAACGGGAGCGGTGTATCTCTGGTGCAGTGGTAAATGATGACCTGCCAAGAGTTGTAGCGATGAATGAGATTCCTATTGAGGCCAATCCAGAGGGTAACCTGATTTTTATCGCCAACCAGGACTCTCCCGGCCTTATCGGTAAGGTGGGTATGATTTTGGGTAATGAAAAAATCAACATTGCCAACTTCCACCTGGGTCGAACCAGAATGGGTGGTCGAGCTATCGCTTTTGTCAATGTGGATCAAAACGTACCAGACACTGTAATGGCACAACTGGCAGCCATTGATGGAGTGCTGGAAGCCAAGCTGGTGCAGTATTAAAAAGCCTTCAACTCCGGGTCTGATTATTGTCATTCCCTGTCATGATGAACCTGATATAATCACCACCCTGGACTCTCTAGCAGCTTGTTATAAGCCAGAGAGTCCGGTGCTGGTGTCCGTTGTTGTCAACGCAGCAAAAGATGCTCCAGCCTCTGTTGTCAGGCAGAACCAAACCACGATTGCAGATAGCAAAAATTGGTTAGCTAAAAACTTGAACCCTGATTTAACTGTCTCCATCCTCGACCATCAGGATCTAGAGCCAAAACATGCAGGTGTGGGTCTGGCAAGAAAGATCGGCATGGATGCTGCTGCATATTTATATAAAGATCTGGGTTATGACAACGGCCCCATAGTCTGCCTGGATAGCGACTGTACGGTAGAAAAAAACTATCTGCAAACTCTCATTGCCCATTTTAAAAATCACCAAAAAACCCCAGGCTGCTCCATTAACTTTGCCCACCCCTTAGATGGCCTTACCCCGCAACATCGCTATGGTATTGCCGCTTATGAGCTATATCTACGTTATTATCGCCAGGGGCTGCGCTGGTCAGGACATCCGGCAGCATATCATACAGTTGGTTCATCAATGGCGGTTAGGGCTGATATCTACCTTTCTCAGGGTGGGATGAACCGGCGTAAGGCGGGGGAGGATTTTTATTTTCTCCAGAAGATAATCGCTCTTGGCGGCTTTACTGAGATTATGGATACCCAGGTAAACCCATCTCCACGGCGTTCATTAAGAGTACCATTCGGCACTGGGCGGGCCATGGAGGAGTGGCTGCAAGGAGAGGAGGGGACATGGCTCACTTATGATCCGAAGGTGTTTCAAGATCTGCACTCTTTTTTCAGAAATTCTCAGCGTTTTTTTGCTGAGCCAGTAGTACTGGAGTCGCCAGTGCTAGAGGAGTATCTGGACCAGGCTGGTTTTATTGCAGCGATGGATAAAATCCGCAGTAACACCACAACTGCACAAACCTGCCAAAAAAAATTTTTCCACTGGTTCAATCCATTCAGGGTTTTAAAGTTCATCCACTATGCCACCAGCCACCACTATGCAAAAATCCCCCTTGAAGAGGCCAGCAAAACCGTATGGGGTTGGCTAGGGGGGAAAGGTCAAGGTGGTTCAGATATTGAACAGTGGTTGATAAGTTACAGGAATTTTGAAAAAAACCATGGAGTCCATGCCGACAAACCACCGCAGTAATTTTTTGAAAAAGTCATGGCGTTGCTTCAATGATACCATCATTTTAATTTACGCAGCTCAATCGCCTCTATAAACGCTCCCTGACCAACAAGAATATCAGCAGCAGCATCTTTGGGATCCATGGGTAGATAGGTATTGATCTCGGCTCTGCTCATATCTTTTTCAGTCTCAGCAGCCAACTCAAGATAGAGTGTCAAAGCACTGCTTTTTTCACCGTTTAAAGCTTTGTCCATAGCCTGTTGAAAACGCAAAGCCCGCCGTACGGCAACCTGTTTGCTTAAACGGGAGAGAAGCTGGCGTAATTGAGCTGCAGCAGCCAGCTCATTACGCTTGGTAAAGGCAAACATGGTGGCCACCACCTCACGGACCATCTCTCCCTCCATGGGTATGGGCTGGCGAAGCTGTTCCACTAGATCAACATATTTTGGTTGCAGTCCTGCAGCCATAACCCGAAGACGCAGTTGCACAGATCTGGCCCCAGGCAGCCCTCTTAACAGTCGCCAAGCCTCCTCACCATTCTGCAGACGAAGGTGGGCCTTGGCTAACAGCATACGTAACAGAGGGTCAAAAGGTCTGGGCAAAAAAGAGCCGGAAGCCAAAACACCAGACTCCTGGAAAAGCCCGATAGGATTTTTCAACTCTTTTTCCAAAAGCAGGTCAAGAGCTGCCTCACGTTTTTTTGGATCAGCACCACCACGCATAAAAGTTTGAATCCCTACCAAAATAGAGGTGTCAAAGCCCTTTTTTTTGGCGTGATAGGTCACCATCCATTTTGAGACCAGCCCTTCATAAAAGTGCCGCAACCCGGGTGATGGCTTGGTTTGCAAACCTTCTTCCACAAGAGCAAAACCCTGCTGCCAACGTTGGTTTTGAATGTGCCACAGCACCAATGCCTCTATACGCTGCCGGTAATTTAGATCTTTAGCAGAGAGTTTAATGGAGGCTAAGTGGGTTAGATAGCTGTCTGCTGCCCCATCATCACCCTTTAGGTTTGCCAGCTTGCCAAGAGCAATAATCAGCAGAGCGTCAGGTCGGGGCCGGTCACTCTCCTGGGCATAGATATTCAGCAGTAACTCCGCCTCAGCAATCTCACCGGCAGCCAGGGCCGTCAAACCCAGCCCACGTTGTGCTGCAAACTGTTGGGGATGCCCCCCATGCTGCACCATAAATTTGGAATAACTATCACGAGCTTTGGTAAAACTGTTTGTTGCAAGATAACTATCGGCCATAAAAAGCCAAAGCGTCGGTTGGGAGTCAAAGATTTGCGGCGGTAGCCCTTCAAGGATGGTAAGTGCTTGGGTGTGGCGATCAAGTGCGATTAAAGCTCCCACCTGCACCTTTGTCCATTTTGCAGTGAGTAGGTCTGCACCGCTACGGTCGAGAACTTCGTTGGCAATACGCAGGGCTAAAGATGGCGTGCCCCTTTCCAACAGGTTTTGTGCTACCTCTGGAGGTAGAACCAAACCGACATCTTGAGAGCCGAATCCAGTAAGAGCCTCTTCGGCAATAGATGTGTGACCAATAGGCTGAGTAGAAGCCAGGTCAGGAGATAATAGAATAAGACTGGCAACTGCAACAAAAAGCATCTGCCGTAGGTTAATGTTTAAGATATCTATCACGCTGCTTGGGCAGGAATGGCACTACCTAATCGTTTGATTTTATTAGATTCGTCCACATATACCAATTTTGGTTTATGGTTGTCTGCCTCAGCTTCACTCATACGAGCATAGGCGGCAATAATAAGAATATCCCCCTTTTCTGCTTTGTGGGCTGCAGCTCCGTTGACTGAAATCATGCCGCTGCCGCGTTCGCCAAGAATAGCATATGTGACAAACCTTTCACCGTTGGTAACATTCCAAAGGTGGATCTCCTCATACTCTCGAATCCCAGAGGCATCAAGAAGATCTTGGTCAATAGCACAAGAACCTTCATAGTGGAGATCGGCATCGGTAACTGTTGCCCGGTGAATCTTACATTTTAATAAAGAGACATCCATCTATCCATTTCCCTCATTTATAGCAGTTTCTTGATTCAGCAGCATATTATCAATCAAACGGGTTTTTCCAACCTTGGCAGCTATCAGCATTACTGGGGTCTGCCCACTCCACTCTTTGACCAAAGTCTCAGAGTGGCGAACCTCTACATAGTCAATCTTCTCAATTCCGGCCGCAAGGAGAACTTGACGTGCACTATCTTCCAATATTTTAGAATCACTCTCCCCATCTTGGTAGAGAGTTTTAGCAGCAGTCAAAGCCCGGTAAAGAGCTGTTGCCTGCTCTCTCTCCACGGCTGTCAGATAGCTGTTACGGCTTGATAGTGCCAAACCATCTTGTTCCCTGACTATAGCAACACCAACCACCTCTACGGCCATAGCCAGATCACGAACCATCTGCTTAATCAAGGTAAACTGTTGATAATCCTTAACTCCAAAGTAGGCCCGACGGGGGCGTACCAGATTAAGAAGTATACTAACTACCGTTGCCACCCCTTGAAAATGGCCCGGCCTGGATGCTCCACACAACTGGGAGGCCAGCGGTTCCACTCTGATAAAAGTTTGGCCTCCAGGAGGATAAACTGTCTCAGTACTGGGAAGAAAAACCGCATCACAACCAACCTCTTCCAACTTTGCCCGGTCTTCAGTAAAGGTCCGAGGATATTGAGCAAAATCCTCTCCCGGACCAAACTGGGTCGGGTTGACAAATATTGAGACAATGGTTTTAGAACAGCTTTTCTGGGCCTCGGCAACCAGAGACAGGTGTCCTGCATGGAGTGCACCCATGGTCGGAATAAAACCAACCTCATCTCCCTGCCGATTACACTCTTCCAGCCAACCATCTAATGTTTCGCGGTCTTTGATGACTTTCATGTGTCCTGGCTGTGCTCTAAACCAGGAAACTCACCAAGACGAACCTCTTTAGCATACTGCTCCAGAGCTGACTGAATAAGCTCGCCGCCCTGCATATACTGTTTGACAAACTTGGGTTTTATATCACCGTAAAACCCTAATAGATCATAGAGAACCAGCACCTGTCCATCACACTCAGCCCCTGCACCAATACCGATGCTGGGAATTTTCAAAGCTTGGCTTATCCTGCTGGCAAGCCCCCGGGGAATACCCTCCAAAACCACGGCAAACGCCCCTGCCGCCTCAACTGCCAGAGCATCAGCCATAATCTGCTCCGCCTCTGAGTCGCTCCTGCCCTGCATCTTGAAGCCGCCAAAATATTTCACCGATTGTGGTGTTAAGCCTACATGGGCAACAACCGGAATCCGCTGGGCAGTTAAAAATTTAATGGTCTCAGCAACAGCCTGCCCCCCCTCAATTTTCACCCCGTCACAGCCGCTCTCTTTCATGACCTTGATCGCTGCGGCCATAACCACTTCTTTAGGGCTTTGACATACCCCAAAAGGAAAATCACAAACCACCATTGCCCGCTCGCTGCCACGAACTACGGCTGTGGTATGGTAGATCATCTCTTCTAAGGTTACCGGCAGCGTTGTCTCATGGCCTTGTACCACCATGCCAAGGGAGTCGCCGACAAGAATTATATCCACCCCGGCCCGGTCAACCAGCTTGGCAAAGGTATAGTCGTAAGCAGTCACCGAGACAATACGCTGGGCAGACTCTTTCATCCGGGCTAATGCAGGTACAGTTACGCGGCGGCCCATTCTCTGCCTCCTGCAACTATAGCCCTGAAAGCGGCTCTTGATTTAATCGGGACTAACCACAGAGGTACTCTTTCGATCAAAAGAGCGAACATCAACTTGGCTGGTTTAATGATCCCCACTGTAGTCCCGGTCCAGCAATCAAGCTTAGATCCAGGCAATCTTTGGTTCATCATGCCTATTCCTGATCAACGATCTTAACAGAACATCCAGGCCGGTAATTTGGTAGCTGCTCACAGTTTGAAATGAGTCAACTCCATGCCAAACCTCTGTTCTATATTCTTAGCCGCTGATATATTATTAAAAGCGTAAACGCTCTACACGCGCAGCATCATCAACATCTCGTAAGAGTATGTCAACTGTTTTACCTAAAACGGGGTGGAATAAATTGGGTGATAGTTGGGATAAAGGGGTTAGGACAAAGCGACGTAAATGTAGATAAGGGTGAGGTAATATTAGACTTTTTGAGCGTATGATCCTCTGCTCATAAAAAAGCAGGTCCAGATCAAGCCGTCGTGGTCCCCAGCGTTTTTCCCGGCGGCGATTCCGTCCAAAGCTGGTCTCAATACGGTGTAAAATCCGTAAAATGGTTTTCGGACCACAGGATGTTTCGACTAAAACCACCCCATTTATAAACCATGGTTGACGAACCTTTCCGACTGGTTCGGTGCGGTAAGCAGAGGATTGGCCAAGCAACTTCAAGCCACGAGGATGGTTGCCAAGACGTTGAATCGCTCGCTTGTAGATGGCCTGGGCATTGCCTTGATTGGTTCCTATGGCAATCCAGGCTAATGATTTGGCGGAGGACAAAATATCAGGTTTTCAAGGAGTAACCGGTTACGCCCGATTATTGACCTTGATATGCCACGGCTCAAAACGGACACCGAGCATATTATCCTTTGGATATCTAAGTTTTAAATACCCCAAATCAACTAGCCGTTTATAGACATCGGTAGTGACGAATTTTTCGGTAAAGTTAAAACGTCCATAACCACGCTGACCAACATCAAAGTCGCTTATGCCATGAAATGAGTATCCTGGAGGGGCCAGAGATCTTGAGGCACGGGAAAGGTTGCCGTCACTCTCGTAGGTTTTATCCAAAAAGAGCATAAACTGTTTAATCACACTGCGTACGCCAGAGGTGAGAACAACTTGGTCGCCAAGCTCTGCACGAATTTTTTTATAGGTCTCCAGTGGCCGGCCTTTATAGAGATAGTTGCCAGTGTTGGGAACTTTTACCACCTCACGCAGAGGGATACGGTCGGTAAGGTTTTTCATCGGTTTTTCACCATAAAAACCGTACTCACTTGCCCGCTCGTAAAAAATCATCTCGAGAAAGTTAAGCTCCTCCATAGAGAACTGACCAACAGAGGTGTGTTTCTGGGAAAAGCGGATGGCATTGTCAAAATCTAGAAGATAAAAATTACCAAATCCTACCAGCTTTTGTAGACGGCGAAAACGTTGCAGAGACGTGCCCAGTAGCTGGAACTGATACTCGCTGAGAAAAATATCCCCAGAGTGATCGTCATTAAACTGTCTCACCTTTTTGAGGTAAATAGATAAATCTTTTTGGCGGAATTTTGGCTTGGTCGTGGTAGGTGGTGTAGTAAAACCAGCCAAGGCAGTCTGAGGCAGGCTCATGCCGACACCAGTTGCTACCACACCCGAACCAACTTTTTGTAAAAAATCTCGTCTTTTCATTTTATAGCTCGCTTAGCTTATAGACTGCCAACAAAACAGCTTACCATTACAAGGTAAACTAGCCTTTTCTTTAGCTGTCTAACCCTAAAAACCATTAGGAAACCAGTAGCTTAAACCGTGATCCAAATAAATAGAGCTTACATCTTTCTTGTGTATTCCATTCATTCGGTTATTGACGCAACAATAAAATTCCAGTAGAAACTAGAAGTTATTCTCTTTTTAAGAGCTTTTGATTGCATCTACGTTTTAAGGAACCGTATTACTTACCAAGCTTATGCAAATCCTGTTCCGGTTTTCTAAAAATCCACTTATTTTTTCAAAAAACATCTGGTTTATAAATATCGGCCGGAGATTTTGCCTTGCACTTTTGTTCGCAGGTGTTTTTTCTACTTTACTGCTCAGGCCAATGTTTTCAGAGGCTGGAGAAACAAAACAAAACAAAGCTTTAAATTCAACAGCCTTAGCTCCGCTTTCGGTTCAAGATGCACTAAAAGAGATTATAAAACAAGCCACAGTAGCCCCAAGAGTAGCACAAGGCTCTGACAAAAAAAACAAAATCATAAAAAAGGGTCAAATTCCACCTATTTCACCACCAGCCAGAAACCTGTCTGAGTCTCTCTCTGTGTCGGCTATATGTAAAAAAATTGGCGCTAAACTTGGCAGTGTTAGCGAAGAGGATTGCCTCAGCAATAATTTCACCCTTAGCGGTGGTCGCTCAAGAAACGGTCTGCCGATAATTGTTAAAGAGTATCCACCTCTGAAAAGCCGTACCCCACAAGCCAGGATTCTTCTTCTTGGCGGTATTCACGGCGATGAGTTCTCATCCGTGAGTATTATTTTCAAATGGATGCAGACCCTGAATAAGTACCATTCAGGTCTTTTCCATTGGCGAGTTGTGCCACTGGTCAACCCTGATGGTCTGTTGCGAAAAAAATCCCAAAGGATGAACCAAAACAATGTGGATCTAAACCGTAATTTCCCCACAGCAGCTACCCATCAGGAGTGGCTTGAACAGAGCCGTAAATATTGGATAGACGAGACCAAGAGCGATCCCAGGCGTTTTCCCGGTCCTGGCCCCCTCAGTGAGCCAGAGTCCCGTTGGGTAACTGAAGAGATTGAACGGTTCAAGCCCCATGCTGTTGTTTCGGTCCACGCTCCGTTTGGCCTTCTTGATTTTGACGGACCGCCAAACATACCACCAGAAAAACTTGGCCAGCTATATCTATCTCTTTTGGGAACCTATCCCGGCTCTCTAGGCCGTTATGTCGGCTCGGTGCAGAGAGTACCGATTATAACAATTGAGTTGGAGCATGCTGGTATCATGCCGAGCAAACAGGAGGTGCGGTCTATCTGGAAAGATCTGGTCCAGTGGTTGGTGGGCCATGTTGGTGGCCGCCAGAGAGCAGACTCTAATTTGATTGAGAATCTGTTGGTTGACAAGCCCCTTAATACCAACACAAAGCCGTTAGTCAAAAAATATTCACCAGGAAAAAACTGATGAACCCTTACCTTGATAGATTACAGCCATATCCGTTTGAAAAACTAGCTGCTTTACTTGGCGAAGTGGAGCCTAACCCTGCTCTGCAACCACTTAACCTCTCTATAGGTGAGCCAAAACATCCGGTTGCGGCTAGTTTACGCCAGTCCATGGCCGATGCCTTGGATGGAATCAGCCGCTACCCAACCACTCGTGGCATACCTGTCTTGAGGAAAGCAGCAGCTAGCTGGTTGGAAAACCGCTTTTCACTGGGTAAAGACAGCGTTGATCCTGAGAAGAATATTCTCCCGGTCAACGGAACCCGAGAGGCTCTATTCTCAATTGCCCAGCTATTTAGCAGGGGCAGGGATGAGTCGGAAACACCGGTTATTTTGTCCCCCAACCCATTTTACCAGATCTATGAAGGTGCGGCCCATATGGCTCAGGCCAAGCCGGTTTTTGTCAACGCTACTGCTGATAACCGATTTCTTCCTGAATATCACAAACTGCCCAAAGAGGTGTTGGAGCAGACCGAACTTCTCTATCTTTGTACCCCAGCCAATCCAACCGGAGCTGTATATAGTCTGGAACAGCTCATAGATTTGATAGATCTAGCCGAGAGATATAATTTTGTCATCGCCTCTGATGAGTGTTATTCAGAGATTTGGTACGATAGGCCGCCATCAGGGCTTTTAGAGGCTGCCTGGGCCATGGGCTGTAAGGATTTCCAGCGCTGCTTGGTATTTCACTCCCTCTCAAAACGGTCCAATATGCCAGGTGCTCGTTCAGGTTTTGTTGCCGGTGATGCCAAG